>NZ_JBOIBY010000582.1:0-24540 GCF_050739655.1 Pseudomonas sp.
CGCGATGAGGTCGCCTCGGTGTTTCGTGGTGAGGCGGATGACGCTATCGCGAGCAGGCTCGCTCCCACAGTAGAGCGAAAGGCGGGCATAAGATCTGAAGGGGAGTTTTGCAATGAACAGGACCATCACATTCGCCAGTTGTGCGCTCGCTGTCGGGGCTGCCCTGATCTGGTTTGGGGTATCACGCACGACGCCGCCAACCCTGCTCAGCGAAGTGGCGCTGCCCGACACCTGGACCGGTCAGACCCTTGAACGCGACGGCGTTTCGGTGGCCATGCAGGTGCGGCCATTGGCCGAGGACGGCGTGCTGCGCGAAGGTGAATTTGCCGACGTGCAATTTCGCGTCACCGACAAAGCCTCCGGTCAACCGCTGGCGGGCGTCGCGCCCGGTGCCTGGGTCGACCCGGAAGTCACCGCTGCCGACAAGGCACAGGGTCGCGACAAAAGCTGCAAGTCCCGAGTGAGCACATTCCTCAGATCAAACATCGGCGCGCGGCCGCTGCTCGACCTCAACAGCTACTTCCTGCTGGTGATGAACCGCGATGCCAGCGTCATGGTGGTGGACCCTTCGGTGTCTGTGGGCGGCATCACCAGCACCATGGCCCGGATCGACATCAAGCAACCGCCGATGGATTGGGTCACCCCAAGGGACAACAAGCGGGTATTCGTCTCGATGCCGACCGCTGGCGAAGTGGCGGTGATCGACAGCGAACAGTTCAAGGTGGTCGATTCGGTGGCCGCAGGCAGCAACCCGGTGCGCGTGGCCTTGCAACCGGATGAACGTCTGCTGTGGGTGGGCAACAACGCCGAGTCGGCGGAGCAATCCGGCGTCACGGTGATCGACACCCGCAGCCTCAAGACCCTCAAACACCTGGCCACTGGCGGCGGGCACCACGAGATTGCCTTCAGCAAGGACAGCCGTTTCGCCTTCGTCACCAACCGCGACGACGGCACAGTCAGCATCATCGATGTCGCCAGCCTGACCCTGATCAAACAGCTCAAGACCGGCTCGCACCCGTTGTCAGTGGTGTACTCGCCGCTGTCCGGCGCAGCCTACGTGGCTGATGGCAAGGACGGCACGGTCACGGTGGTCGACGCCGCGAGCCAATCGGTGCGGCGGGTGATTAAACTGAAACAGGGCCTTGGCCCGATGGGCTTCAGCGCCGATGGCCGTTTCGGCATCGTGCTTAACACGCTTGAGAACCAGGCCGCGGTGATCGACGCGGCCACCGATTCGCTGATCCATGAAATGGACGTCTCCGCCGAGCCTTATCAGGTGGTGTTCACCAAGGCCTACGCCTACGTTCGCGGGCTGGCGTCGGCCAAGGTGACCATGATCAACCTGGCGTCGCTGGGTGAAGGCCGCAAGCCGATCATCCAGGGGTTCGAGGCGGGCACCCAGTCGCCGCGCCTGGCGGGTGACTTGCCACTGGCTTCGAGCCTGGCCGTGTCGCGTGACGACAACGCGGTGTTCGCGGTCAACCCAGTGGACAACACCACCTACTTCTACGCCGAAGGCATGAACGCACCGATGTCCGGTTACCCCAATCGCGGACAGGCGGCGCGGGCGGCGCTGGTGATCGATCGCAGCCTGCGCGAAATCGAGCCGGGCCTCTACAGCGCGCGGATCAAACTGCCGCCGGCCGGGCGTTTCGACGTGGCATTCCTGCTTAATCAACCGAGCATCGTCCACTGCTTCAACACCGTGGTCGAGGCGAACAGCAGCATCGAGCACGCCGTTGGCGCGGCGAAAGTGGAGTTCATGCTCGACAAGTCCACCGCTGCACTGGGCAGCCCTTATACCGTACGTTTCCGCATCCTCCAGGGCAAACAGAAGGCCACGCGAAGCGGGGTCAAGGACGTGCAGGTGCGCTACTTCCTGGCACCGAGTTCAAGGCCACAAATGGTGGCCGCCCGGGATGTCGGTAACGGCGTTTATGAAGCCCCGGTAACCCTCGACCAGAAAGGTGCCTGGTACCTGCACGTGCGTGCGGCGTCACTGGGTGCGAATTTCGGCGACCAGACTTTTGCCAGCGTTCGGGTGCTGCCCGGCGAAGCTCATTGAAGAGGACATCGACATGAACCGATTTACACATCGTGGACTGCTGACACTTTGCCTGTTGGCCGCTGGTATCGGACAAGCCATGGCTCACTCGACGGATGAACACGCCGGGCACAACGTAGCGGCCAAAAGCGCCAGCTCCGAAAGCGCCCAGGTCAAGTTCGCCGACGTGGCGCTGGTGGACCAGGACGGCAAGACCGTCAGCCTGGAAAAAGACCTGATCAGCAACAAGATCGTGGTCATGAGCTTCATCTACACCAGTTGCACCACGGTCTGCCCGGTGGTGTCGACGATCATGGGCAAGGTGCAGCAGCAATTGGGCTCGCGGGTCGGCACAGAGGTGCAATTGGTGTCGATCAGCATCGACCCACAGCGTGACGACGCCCAGCGCCTGAACGACTACGCCCGTACTTTCCAGAAGGGGCCGGGCTGGAGCTGGCTCACCGGCTCGCCGCAGTCGGTCAACGAAACCCTCAAGGGGCTGGGCAGTTTCAGCGGTGACTTCAAAAGCCACCAGCCGTTGATCCTGGTGGGCGACGGCAACAACCGCCACTGGACCCGCTATTACGGTTTCACCGACCCGGCGGTGCTCGCCCGTGAGGTCGAGAAGCTCAGCGGTGAACGTAATGCCCACGCCAAGCACACCGCCATTGCCATGGAGCAACAGCCATGAAAGCGCTCGCCTCGATCTTTGTGACACTGTGCTTTGGCGTCAGCAGCTCCCTGGCGTTTTCCCATGAGGGGCATGGGGACGCGGCGCCAGCCTCTGAAGCAGCGGCGCCGGCAACGGCTGCCGCGCAACCGGCCGGTGGCACCCGTGACGCAAAAACCTGGTTCACCGACACCCCGTTGCAGGACCAGAACGGCAATACCCTGCGCTTCTACAGTGATGCATTGCAGAACCGCGTGGTGCTGCTCAATGTGATTTTTACCAGTTGCAACGATGCCTGCCCGCTGATCACCCAAAAGCTCAAGGAAGTACGTGAAGTACTGGGCGACAAGGCAGACGGCATCACCTTTATCTCCCTTACCAGTGATCCGCTGCGCGATACGCCGGCGGTACTCAAGGCTTATACCTTGAAGCAGGGCGTCGATGGCCCGCACTGGCTTTTTCTCACCGGCGACAAAGCGCAAATGGACCTTGTCCTTGGACGCATTGGCCAGGTCATACCGAGCCCCGAGCAGCACTCCACGCAGTTGATCGTGGGTGACGTGGCCAACAAACGCTGGAGTAAAATCCGTCCTGACGCCCCGGCCGCCGCCATTGCCCAGCGCTTGCAGTTGCTGACAATGCCCGTGGCTGGCCGTTGAGTCCGCGCCATGAAAAAAGCCCTCATCTTCGGCCTGTTGATCTCCTGCGGTCTGAACCTGGCTGCCCAGGCGCTGCCGCTGACGCCCAGCGAAATCGCGGGCAAACGTTTGTACCGTGAGGGCGTGTCGGCCAGCGGTGAGCCAATCATGGCGCGGATCGGGGCGACGGGCATGTTGTTGCCGGCGACCAGTGTGCCGTGCGCCAACTGTCATGGCGTCGATGGGCTGGGGCGTCCGGAGGGCGGGGTGCGCCCACCTGAGTTGACTTGGTCGCGGTTGACCAGCACCTATGGTCAGCAGCAGGTCAACGGACGCACGTACCCGGCCTATACCGACAGCACATTGGCCAGGGCGGTGCAGGAAGGACGTGACCCCGGCCGCAATCGGCTCGACCCGGCGATGCCGCGCTTCGTGCTGTCAATGAATGATCAACGCAACCTCACGGCGTACCTCAAGCGCCTGGCCGATGATCGCGATCCGGGGCTGAGCCCCGACAGCCTGCACCTGGGCACTTTGTTGCCCAGCACCGGAGCGCTGAGAGACGAGGGCGCCACCGTGGCAGCGGTGCTCAGGGGCAGTGTGGCGCGCATCAATGAGGCGGGTGGCATTCACGGGCGGCAGTTGCGCCTGACCATCCTCGATCCGGGACCGGACCGCGCCAGCGCCGTGCAGGCGCTCAATCAACTGATCGATCAGGAACAAGTCTTCGCCATGATTGCGCCGCTGGTCCCCGCGCTCGATACGGAGTTGGCGTTGCTCCTTGACTATGCAGGCGTGCCCTTGATCGGGCCACTGTCATTGCAAGGCACGGCCCAGACCAGCCGGCAGATCTTTGAGCCGCTGCCGGGCTTGCGCGAGCAAATGATCGCCTTGGCCAACTATGCAGCCGCCAGCTTGCGGGTGCTGCAGGGGCCGACGCTGATTGTCTATCCGCAAGACCCCAGCCAACGGCTGGCGGCAGAAAAGCTCGCCCAATACCTGCAAGACAACGCCTGGCAGCAAGTGCGCCTGCAAGTTTACCAGTCACCGCAGGACGAATTGCCGCTGGGCTCGCGCTCGGTGTTTTACCTGGGCAGCAGCGGCGGTTTCACTCGCCTGGCCGAGCGCCTGCAAAAGGCCGGGCAGGTGCCTTACCTGTTTGCCGCGTCGAATCAGGTGGCGGGTGATCTGCTGCAAGTGCCCAGCAGTTTTTCCCGAAGGGTATTTCTGGCCTATCCATTCGTGCCCAGCGACTGGACGAGCGCCGGGCGCCAGGCCCTGACCCAGTTGCGCGATCGCCAGAGGCTGGGAGGCGAACATGCGGTGCTGCAAGTCGGCGCGTACAGTTCAATGATGCTGCTCAGCGAAGGCATGAAACAGGCTGGGCGCGATGCCAGCCGCGAGAAACTGATCAACGCCCTGGAAGGCCTGCACGACTTCGATACCGGCCTGACCCCATTGATCAGCTTCGGACCGGGCCGCCGTCGGGGCCTGAGCGGCGCCCATATCGTCACAGTGGATCTGTCGGACCAGCGTTTCTATCTGGTTGCCCCTTACAAACCCATTGCCGCCATGCCCTAGACCGGAGGCCGAATATGAAACTCAAGACTTTTGCGTTGTTGTTGACGTTGTGGGCTCCCGCCGCGTTTTGCAGCAATGGTCCGGCCGCGGCACGGGTCAATGGCGAGGAAATTTCCCAGATGCGCCTGGAGCGTTATTTCGCCGAGTACCTGGAGGATCAGGGCAGGGCAGTCGCCAGCATCCGCAGCCCCAGCGCCTACAAACAGCTGCGTAAGGCCGCGCTGGACGCCTTGATCGACAAGGAATTGCTCTGGCAGGAAGCGGTCAAGCGCGGGGTGGTGATCAGCGATGCCACGGTACAAAGCCAGGTCGATCAGACACGTCAGGCCATGGGCGGCCCGCAAGTGTTCGCCCGCCGCCTGGAAGACGCCGGATTCGATGAGGCCGCCTATATCGAATACACCCGCCGGGACATGGCGGCCCAGCAGATGTTTGCCGAACTGACCAAAGTGGGGGAACCGGACGAAAAAGAGGTGCGGGCGTTTTTCGAAGAGCACCGGGCCGAGATGAACCGGCCAGAGGAAATACAGGTCAGGCATATCCTGATCAAAGTGCCTCAGGGTTCGGATGCTTCCACTGTGGCCGCAGCCAGACTACGCTTGGAGACAATGCGCACGAGTATCGTTCAGGGTGCAGGCAGTCAGGAAGCCAGCTTCGCCAGTGCTGCCCGCACAGGTTCCGAAGACGACTCGGCCAGCAAGGGTGGCGATCTGGGCTACTTTCCTCGCGGGCGCATGCTGCCTGAGTTCGAAGCGGCCGCTTTCGCGTTGACGCCGGGGGCAGTCAGCGAGCCGGTGCGCACGGCGGTGGGATGGCACCTGATTTATCTACAGAACCGAATGGAGGCGACCAATGTCACAGATGAGCAAGGACTTGAATTGGTTCGGGCCTACCTCGCCCGACAGAAACAGGTTCAAACTCGTCTACAGGTACTGGCGCAGTTGCGATCCAGCAATCGAATCGAACGGACTGACGGCGATTGAGGATTTCCCCAACAGTGGGGAAAAGCATCAATGTACCTCCGTTCGCTTTTCCCCGCTTTTGGGGGATGGGGCATGTGGACGAAAAGGCATTACGTTTAAATTCAAGGACATGAATACATAAAATTACCGGCGCTCAGCCTGGCATGAAGTGTGCGTTAGCCCTATCAAGGCGCGCACTCCACCAGGCTCGGTATTCGGACCTGCGGTTTCAAGGAGTCCACCTTGTTAAACAAAGTACTGGTTGTTGAAGACGAACAACTGCTTGCTCAAAACCTCCAGGGTTACCTGCAGGCGCAAGCGTTGGAAGTCCGGATTGCTCATAACGGGGTAGATGGAATCGGCGAAGCCGAAACATTTGCCCCCGATGTGATGGTGTTCGATTACCGCTTGCCCGATATGGAAGGCTTTGAGGTGCTCGAGGCTGTCCGCCAGAACAGGAAGTGTCATTTTGTGCTGATTACCGGGCACCCCACCGCAGAGGTTTGCGAAAGGGCCCGGGAGCTGGGAGTCAGCCATGTCCTGTTCAAACCGTTTCCTTTGGCGGAATTGGCCCGTGCAGTCTGCGATCTTCTTCAGGTGCAGCGTGAACCCAAAGCGAATGTGAGCACATCCGAAGGATTCGTCGAACGACGCCAGAGCAGGACCGAAAGTTTCCCGCTGCAGTTGTACGACGGTAGTTGGGTGCTAGCAGATCGCCGACGAAGTTCATCGGCCTCCAAAGCGCCAGACGACGAACAATTGCTCACCGGGGAGTAATGGCGCGACAAGACGTTCCGGCACCCGCCGCAATTGCTCGCCGCGCCGACAGGGCTAAAAGCCCCGGGCGTTGGAGAGCAAGCCATGGACCGTCTATCACTTGTCGTTGATGCTGTGCCGCTGGATTGTGTACCCACCCGTTTTACCAGTGAGCAACTCGCCCAGGCGCGTGCATTGGCTACAACGTCGGGCGAACGGATGCTCGATGCCCTCGGTGAGCTGTGCGAACTGGCACCGATGCCTTTCATTCACTGCCTCGGCGCCACCCTGCATTACCCGGTGCTCGACACCGACAGCCTGTTTCAATCCACACCTGTTTTCGACCGGGTCACCCTGGCCCAGTGCCTCAAGCGCGAATTCATCCTGCTGCGCCACGACGACGCGGTCATCGGCGTATTTGCCGACCCTTTCGACACCGCACGCCTGGCGTGGATCGACGACTGCCTGCACGGCGCGCCCCTGTACCTGGTGCATACCGATGACCTCAAGGCCTACCTGGCGCGTCACGAAGAGAGCTTCCACGCGGTGGAATCCCTCAACGCCCAAAGCGATGCCGGCGGCGAAATCGATACCCTGCAAAGCCTGTCCCTGACCAGCATCAGCGAAGACTCAAGCGTAGTGGTCAAGCTGGTCAACTCGACCCTTTACGACGCGCTGAAAATGCACGCCAGCGATATCCACCTGGGCACCACTGGCAGCGGCCTGGTGATCAAGTACCGCATCGATGGCGTGCTGAACAACATCAGCAAGATCCAGGGCAACGAATTCGCCGAACAGGTGATTTCCCGGGTCAAAGTCATGGCCGAACTGGACATCGGCGAGAAACGCGTGCCGCAGGACGGCCGCTTCAAGATCGGCATCAGCGGTCGGCAGATCGACTTTCGGGTGTCGATCATGCCCAGCATTTTTGGTGAAGACGCGGTGCTGCGGGTTCTCGACAAACAGGATCTGGCCGACAAGGTCTGCGGTGTGCAGTTGCAAGCCCTGGGCTTCGAAGAAGAAACCCTGCGCCAACTGCGCCGGCTGGCGGCCGAACCCTACGGCATGGTGCTGGTCACCGGCCCCACCGGTAGCGGCAAGACCACCACGCTGTACGCGATGATCACCGAGATCAACCACGGCGTGGACAAGATCATCACCATCGAAGACCCGGTTGAATATCAATTGCCGGGCGTGCTGCAAATCCCGGTCAACGAAAAGAAAGGCCTGACTTTCGCCCGGGGCCTGCGCTCGATCCTGCGTCACGACCCGGACAAGATCATGGTTGGTGAAATCCGTGACCCGGACACCGCACAGATCGCTGTGCAGTCGGCACTCACCGGGCACCTGGTGTTCACCACCATTCACGCCAACAACGTGTTCGACGTGATCGGCCGTTTCACCCAGATGGAAATCGATCCCTACAGCCTTGTCTCCGCACTCAATGCGGTGCTGGCCCAGCGCTTGATCCGCCTGGTGTGCAGCAGTTGCAGCACCCCCTACACCCCGACTGAAGAAGAACTGGAGATCTCGGGGCTCGATCCGCAACAGGTCGCTCACTACCAGTTCGTCCATGGCAAGGGCTGCGGTCACTGCCGCGGCACCGGTTACCGCGGGCGCAGCGCGATTGCCGAGCTGCTGCACCTGGACGACGAACTGCGGCAAATGATCGTCGAGCGCCAACCCATTTCGAAAATCAAGGCCCACGCCTGCAAACGCGGTTTGCGCCTGCTGCGCGAATCGGCGCTGGAACTGGTGCAACAAGGCCGTACCACTCTCGAGGAGATCAATCGTGTCACTTTTATCTCGTGAGCGTTATGTCGCCGTACTCGGCGCCAGCAGTGTCGGCCTCGGCCAGCGTCAGGGCAGCGAAACCCTGTGGTTGGGCAGCGTCGGCTACATCGATGAAGGCTTCCAGGCGTGGACCGTGGCCCTGGAAACCCTCGACCGTCTACTGGGTGAACACACCCGCGCCGGTGCGGAATTGACCGTGGTGATTTCCGGACACTTCAGCCGGTATTGCCTGGTGCCCTGGAGCGAGCAGATCAGCAGCCCGGATGAACTGCGCGGGTTTGCCCAACTGTGCTTCGAAGACCTTTACGGTGCCGTGAGCCAACCCTGGAGCCTGGTGCTCTCGGCCGAACCAGCAGGCTTTGATCGCATCGCCACCGCGTTGCCCCAGGACTTGCTCGATCATCTGCGCACGCTGGCCAGTGGTCGGGGCCTGCGCCTGCGTTCGGTGCAGCCGTACTTGATGGCGGCGTTCAATCACTTCGATAGAAGTTTTGACGCTGGCGACTTCCTGTTCGTGGTCGCCGAGCCGGTACGCAGCGTGTTGTTGGTGGCGCGGGAAGGCCGCTGGACCTCGGTGCGTTCAGTGGGCAGCAACGACAGTGATGCGGCACTGACCGCGCTGATCGGTCGTGAAAGCCAATTGCAAGCCTGCTCCAGTGAACGGCCACTGAACGTTTACCTGCATGCGCCGGCCCGTATCGACACGCATCCTGAAGTGCCCGGTGTGCACCTGCGCACCCTTGAAGAGGACCGGACTGCCGTACGCGATTACCTGTACGTCATGTCCCGGGCGGTGGCCTGACATGCGCCGGCTAATGCTCGACTTTCAACCGCGCAGCCGCTCGACCCCACTGGGCTGGAGTTTGCTGGCCGGTGGCGTAGCGCTCGCGCTGACCTGCATGGTGCTTGGGCAACACGTCAGCGGCGAGTCTGAACTGCAGCAGGGTCACCTGCAGACCACCCAGCGTGTGCTTAATGGCGACACCGGCACCAAGGTCAGCCTGACGCCTGCCGAAACCCGCGAACAGGCGCAGAACCTGGCTGAGATGCGCAAGGTTTCGCAACAGCTGCGCCGGCCATGGGAACGTCTGTTCGCCACGCTCGAAGCCATGCCCCGGGAAAACGTTGCCCTGTTGACCCTGACCCCGGATGCCCGCAAGGGCCAGGTGCGGATCAGCGCCGAAGCACGGGACCTGGAAGCGATGCTCGATTTCCACCAGCGCCTTGAAGCCACCGACGAGCTGTCCGATGTATCGCTGCTGAGCCACGAGATTGTCACGAACGTGCCGGAGCAACCGGTTCGGTTCAACCTGTCGGCTACCTGGGAGATTGGCGATGCAAATCCCTAAATTGATCGTCCACGAATACCTGCAAAGCCTGGGTGTTCCAGGCCTGGCAGGGTTGGCCCTGGTGGTGCTGGCGCTGACTTACGGCCTGCTGGGATTGTTGCCGGAATGGCATTCACTCAAGGACCTCAGCCAGCAAACCCAGGAAGCCCGCGAATACCTGGCCAAGGTCGAAGACGGCACGGTGGCCGCGCCCGTGGTACCGCAACGTCAGCTCGATGATTTCCGCAGCAAGTTGCCGTCGCAACCTCAAGCCACCGTGGCCATCGACAAGATCTACGCCCTGGCCGCCCAGGAACGCATCACCCTGTCGCGCGGCGAGTACTCCCTGGGGATCGATCCCAAGACCCATCTGGCCCGTTATCAGATTCTGCTGCCGGTGAAGGGCAGCTACCCGCAACTGCGGCGATTCATGCACGCCTTGCTCGGCCAGTTGCCGGCGGTGGTGGTGGAAGACCTGGAGCTGCAGCGCAAGAAAATCGCCGACACCGACCTGACCGGACGGATCCGCATGACCCTTTACCTGTCGAGGTCATGATGAACAATAAACGCGTAGTGGGTTGGGTAGCGTTCCTCGGCGTAGCCGCGGCGCTGACCTGGTTGCCCGAATACTTCAAGCAGGCTGATGACAGTGACGTGCAAGTGACCGCCGTTGCCACGCCTGCCAAGGACAAGGCCGACGGCGCGAAAACGGCCAGCAAAGCCGCCGCTGCAACCGTTGCGATCAAAGACCTGAGCCCGACCGGCGACCTGTTCACTGCCGGTAGCTGGAAGGTTGCACCCAAGCTTGCCAGCGTCACCGAACAACCTGTCAACGTAGCGCCCGTGGTGCAGGCCCCCACTGCACCAGCCATGCCTTTCCAGTTCATTGGTCGGATGGATGACCGTACCGATCTGCAGGTTTTCCTGCAGAGCGGCGAAAAGATCTACGTCGTGCGCAAAGGGGATGTGATCGACGCAACATGGAAGATCGAGCGGATTTCCGACATGGAATTGAGCCTGGTCTATTTGCCTCTGCATTTGTCCCAGACCTTGTCTGTGGGGAGCGCGCAATGAACAAATCCCGTCTGTTGATGAGCATGTGCCTGTGTGCAGGGCTGGCTGCATGCAGCTCGGCGCAGGTTGCCAAGGATGAAGGGACCGAATTGCTGGCCTCGGGTCAGTACGAAGCCGGCCTGGCACGGATCCAGGAAGGCTTGCGGGAAAATCCGCGCGACACCGAGTTGCACCTGGCGCTGACCAGTGGTCGTGCCCGGGCGGTGACGGCGTTGCTCGCCCAAGGCGACCTGGAGCGCGCGCAACGCGACTTCGCCTCGGCCCGCCTGACCTACGGCCGGGTGCTGACCCTGGAGCCGAGCAACCGTCGGGCCCAGGACTCCATCCGCCAGCTCGATCACATGCGCAGCCTCGATGAAAAACTAGAGCTGGCCCGTGGCGACCTGCGTCGCGGCGACATCTACGCCGCCGAACGTCAGGTCAAACAGATTCTGGAACTGGACCCCAACAACGAAGGAGCCCTGGAACTGCAAAGCAACGTGCGCCTGGTGCAGAGCCGCAATGTCATTCCTTATCCGCAGTTGCGCACGCGCCTGGACAAGCCGGTCACCCTGGAATTTCGCGACGCCAACCTCAAGACCATCTTCGAAGTACTGTCCCAAGTGGCCGGCCTGAATTTCATCTTCGACAAAGACCTGCGCCCAGACATGAAAGCCACCATCTTCGTACGCGATGTGCGCATCGAAGACGCCGTGGAACTGCTGCTGCAACAGAACCAGTTGCACCAGAAAGTGGTGAACGAAAACACCCTGCTGATCTACCCGGATTCGCCGCAGAAGCTCAAGGATTATCAGGAGCTGGTGATGCGCACCTTCTACCTGACCAGCATCGACGCCAACACCGCCTTGAACATGGTCAAAACCATGCTCAAGACCCGCGACGTGTTCGTCGATGAACGCCTCAATACCCTGACCATGCGCGACACCGGCGATGCCATCCGCATGGCGGAAAAGCTTCTGCAATCGCAAGACCAGTCCAACCCCGAAGTGGTGCTGGAAGTGGAAGTGATGGAAGTCGCCACCCAGCGCATTCTCGACCTTGGCCTGCAATGGCCGAACACCTTCGGCGTAGTCAACAGCGACGGTTCGGCCGTGACCTTGCTTGACCAGCTCAAAGGTATCGACTCCAGCCGCATCACCATCTCGCCGTCGCCGCAGGCCAAGATCAACGCCCAGGACAACGACATCAACACCCTGGCAAGCCCGGTGATCCGCGTAAGCAACCGCGAACAGGCGCGTATCCACATCGGTCAGCGCGTACCGATCATCAGCGCCACCTCGGTACCGTCGACCCAGGGACCGGTGATCACTGAAAGCGTGACTTACCTGGACGTCGGTCTGAAACTGGAAGTGCAGCCAACCGTGCACCTGAACAACGAAGTGGCGATCAAGATCGCGCTGGAAGTCAGTAACGCCACGCCGCTGGAGCCGACCCGCCAGGGCACGATTCCGGTACAGGTCGATACCCGCAACGCCCAGACCACCCTGCGTCTGCACGATGGCGAAACCCAGATCCTGGCGGGCCTGATGCGCAACGACCATGGCTCCACCGGCAACAAGATCCCGGGCCTTGGCGACATCCCGGGGCTGGGCCGGCTGTTCGGCAGCAACAAGGACACTGTCGGCAAATCCGAACTGGTGCTGTCGATCACCCCGCGGGTAGTGCGCAACCTACCGTACCAGAGCCCGTCGGACATGGAGTTCACCACCGGCACCGAAACCAGCATGCACATCCAGGCGCCGGACCGTCGGCTGGAGTCGACCGAGCAGCCTCATCGCATCGATCAGCCGGTGGCCAATAACAACACCAACGTGCAAGTCAGCGTCGGGAAGCCTTGATCATGAACGCCTCGCAACGCGGTTTTACCCTGATCGAAGTCGTGGTGACGCTGGCCCTGATCGGCCTGCTGGCCGGCATGGCCGCGCCGCTGACCGAGACCGTGGTGCGCCGGGGCAAAGAGCAGGAATTGCGCACCGCGCTGTACCAGATCCGCGATGCCATCGACGCTTACAAACGTGCTTTCGACGCGGGCTACATCGAGAAGTCGCTGGCCAGCAGCGGCTACCCGCCGAACCTGAAAGTACTGGTCGATGGCGTGCGTGATGTGCGCAGCGCCAAGGGTGCCAAGTTCTACTTCCTGCGGCGCATTCCCCATGACCCGCTGGCCACGGCCAAGCGTGACGATGAAGGCGGTTGGGGCCTGCGCGCCTATGACAGTTCGGCTGAGAACCCACGGGATGGCGAGGACGTCTTTGACGTCTACTCCAAGGCCCGCGGCAAAGGCCTCAACGGCATCGCGTACCGGGAGTGGTGAGCATATGCGTCGGGAAAAGGGCTTTACCCTGCTGGAACTGATGGTGGTCATGGCAATCATCGCGACGCTGATGACCATCGCCTTGCCACGCTACTTCAACAGCCTGGAGGCCTCCAAAGAGACCACCTTGCGCCAGAGCCTGTCGGCGATGCGCGAAGCACTGGATCACTACTACGGCGACACCGGGCGTTATCCCGACTCCATCGATCAGTTGGTCGAACAACGTTACCTGCGCAGCGCGCCCATGGACCCGATTGCCGAGCGCAAGGACGTCTGGGTCATGGTTGCACCACCTGACGGCGTGGCCGGCGGTGTGGCCGATATCAAGAGCGGTGCTACCGGGAGGGCGCGTGATGGCAGCCTGTATTCCGAGTGGTAAGCCAGCTTGTGAGGACGGCTTCACCTATTTGGGTGTGCTGTTTCTGATCATGGTGATGGGCATGGGCCTGGCCAGTGCCGGCGAGTTGTGGTCCACCGCCTCACGGCGCGATCGCGAACGCCAGTTGTTGTGGGTGGGCACCCAATACGCCCAGGCATTGCGCAGCTACTACCGCAGCTCGCCAGGCCTGGCGCAGTACCCAAAGGAACTCGCCGACCTGTTGCAGGACGAGCGTTTCCCCAACGCCAAGCACCACCTGCGGCAGCTGTACCCGGATCCGATTGGCGGCGGCGAATGGTTCCTGATGCGCGGCTTCGACGGACGCATCACCGGCATCAGCAGCCCGTCCACGGACAAGCCCCTCAAGCAGGCGGATTTTCCCACCCAGTGGTCGGATTTCAACGGTATGGCCAGCTACAAGGACTGGCAGTTCGTGGCCGAGAAAGCCTTCACCGATGGCGCCTCGGGACCGGTCAATGGTCAGTCCACCGCACCACAGGCGTTGCAGCCATGAACCGCTTCTGCCTGGCCTTGATCCTGGTGCTGAGCACCTCGGCTGTTTCGGCCGCCGAAGAGGACGAGATGCTCGGTTTCATCATCGACGACACGATTTCGCACATCGGCCACGACTTTTACTACTCGTTCAGTGAACGCCTGCGCGCCACCAGCCCGATGGATTTCAACCTGGTGGTACGCGAACGACCTTCGGCTCGCTGGGGCAGCCTGGTGACCGTGGATTTTCAACAACGAACGATTTACCGGCGCTTCCTGCCGCCCAACACCGTGGAGCTCAAGGACGAGGCCTATGACGCCGCTGACTGGGTACGCGGACAGATTGTCCAGCGCAAGCTGGAAGCCTTGTTGCAGGACACCACGGACCTGGAGAGGGACGAACTATGAAAACAACAACGTTTTTTCAGCACGCCGGATTTTGCCTGCTCGGTCTTGGCGCCAGTGCGCTGATCCAGGCCACCGAACTGGTCTACACCCCCGTGAACCCCTCGTTCGGTGGTAACCCGTTGAACGGCACCTGGTTGCTCAACAACGCCCAGGCGCAGAACGACTATGACGACCCTGACTTGAAGAGCCGCGCGACGACCGGGACATCGGCCCTGGAGCGGTTCAGCGCCCAGCTGCAATCGCGGTTGCTGGGGCAGCTGCTGGACAACATCAACAACGGCAACACGGGGAGCCTGTCCACGGACGCGTTCATCGTCAACGTCGTCGACGACTCGGGTGCACTGACTATTGAAGTGACCGATCGGGCGACCGGCGAAATTTCCGAAATCAAGGTGAACGGTCTGAATTGATGGATTCGGGTTGTTGGGGAGTCAAGGACATGAAAAAAATAATAGCGCTAGGGCTGATGTTGGCGGCATTGACAGGTTGCAGTCTGCGCGAGCCGATGCCGGCGGAGCAGGACGAAAAAACGCCGACCCTGACACCCAGGGCCTCGACCTACTACGATTTGATCAACATGCCACGGCCCAAGGGCCGCTTGATGGCGGTGGTGTATGGCTTCCGTGACCAGACCGGACAATACAAACCGACCCCGGCCAGCTCCTTTTCCACCAGCGTCACCCAGGGCGCGGCGAGCATGCTGATGGACGCCATGCAGGCCAGCGGTTGGTTCGTGGTGTTGGAGCGTGAAGGGCTGCAGAACCTGCTGACCGAACGCAAGATCATCCGCGCCTCGCAAAAGAAACCCAACACCCCGGTGAACATCCAGTCCGAACTGCCTCCGTTGCAGGCGGCGAACATGATGCTCGAAGGCGGGATCATTGCCTACGATACTAACGTGCGCAGCGGCGGGGAAGGGGCGCGCTACCTGGGTATCGACATTGCCCGTGAGTATCGCGTGGACCAGGTCACGGTCAACCTGCGGGCCATCGATGTACGCAGCGGCCAGGTGCTGGCCAACGTGATGACCAGCAAGACCATCTACTCCGTTTCCCGCAGTGCCGGCGTGTTCAAGTTCATCGAGTTCAAGAAACTGCTGGAAGCCGAGGTCGGCTACACCACCAACGAACCGGCGCAACTGTGCGTTTTGTCGGCGATCGAATCGGCGGTGGGGCACTTGCTGGCCCAGGGCATCGAGCGGCGGTTGTGGCAGGTGTCGGGGGATAATTCGGTGTCTGCGCCCAATGAGACGCTGGATCGGTACTTGACGCAGAACAAGGTGGTGGCTGAGGAGGAGTGAACCGAGGCGGCCTTCGGGCCGACCTGGTTTTTGTGGATGTACTCGATCCCCTGTGGGAGCTGGCTTGCCAGCGATGGCGGCCTGACAGCCGACCATGCTCTGTGGGGTGTACATATCCATTTCTGCGGTAACGGCCACTTATGGTTTCGCCCTTACGGCGAGTCCCTTTTGTCAAACGACACAAAAGGAACCAAAAAGTCTCGCCCTTTTCGTACGGCCCCTCGCTAAAGCTCGGGGTTCCTTCGCTCCGGCATTCATCCGGGGGCATCGCCTCCGGTTTGCTGCGCTGCACCTCCTCTCGATGTGTGCGGCTTCGCCGCACGGCGCTGCGCGCCTGCCCCCCGGATGAACGCCTCCACTCAGCCTGCCGAGGGGGCGGGTGGATCAAGGTCAAAAGCTGCAGGCGAGCTGACACTCGGCCTGTTGAGTGGTGAAGAGCATGGTGTGCGCCGCTCTGCATTTGCTTTTCTGTGGGAGCTGGCCTGCCAGCGATGGCGGCCTGACAGCCGACCAAGTTTCTGCTGCTGTACTCAACCCCTGTAGGAGCGAGGCTTGCCCGCGAAGGCGGCCTTCCAGCCAACCTGAATTTTGCTGCTGCACTCAATCCCTGTGAGAGCTGGCCTGCCAGCGATGGCGCCCTGACAGCCGACCTAGATATTGCTGCTGCACTCAATTCCTGTGGGAGCCGGCTTGCCAGCGATGGCGCCCGCCCGGCCAACCAGATCTTCCGCCTGTACCCATCCCGGAACTTTGCACCGGTGTGCTTTTCCCTGCCGATGATCGATTGATCACTCCCATCACTGCACTTTTTTGAATTGACCGGCTCTATCCCATTGCCGTTGCGACGAATCCCGTCGCACAGGAATGTGTCAGCCCAATCCTTTATGGTTCGAGTGTTGCCCTTCAACCGTGTCCGAATTCGCCTGTTGGCCGGTCTGTTGTTTCTCTGTGCCAGCGGGTGCAGTCATCAGTCCGGCAACAATGTGTTTACCCAGATCCGCGAGGGAAAACCCCAGGAGTTTCTGCAAACGAGCGTCGACCGCATGGCCACGCTGACCATGCGTGACAACCTCGACAGCCTTTATCTGCTGATGAGCAAGTTGTACCTGCGCAACCCTGACGAGTTGAAAAAATCCGGCTTCCTCGATGCTCGCACCGCAGGCATGCAAGTGCGCATGGCCATCGAACAGCAGCAACCGTTGCCCACCCTGGGTGGTAAGAAGGACCTGGCGGCACTGCGCTTTGCCATGAGTCCGGAGTTTCTCGGCGACCGGGTCGGTGCGTTTATCTATGCCATCGGCAGCATGCTGGTCACCGCCCACGGCAATCGCCTGGAGTTCTACATGACTGACGCGATCAACCCGACGTTTGTCAGTAACGCTGCACGTAACATCGAAATCGCCACCTGGATCCTGAGCCAGCGGCAGAACAAGGATGGCCAGCCCATGCTGTTCTCCAACGAAATCTCGGAGGAGGGCAGCAACCTGAGTTTTGCCGTGGAGTTCGGCAAGATCGTCGCGCGGCTGGACTTACTGACTCAGATGCTCGACGAGCGCTACCGGCGAATCGGCCTGAATTACGCACAGAGTTTGTTGTTCCTGAATTTTCTCCCCGTCCAATAAATACACCGCGCAACATTTTGGGGGAGCGGGCTTGCTCGCGAAGGCAATATGTCAAATACACAAATGTCGACTGACACACCGCATTCGCGAGCAAGCCCGGTCCCACAGGGGTATGGCGCAGGGGCATAAAGATAGATCGCAACGATCTAACTGGTTATAAGAAAAATCGCTATGCTGCGGGCCAGATTTCCCCAGCGATCTTTGTGGACGTATCAATGGATTTATTGAACATCGGGTTGGTCGTGGCCGGGCTGGTTGTCGGCTTTATCGTCGGCATGACTGGCGTGGGTGGCGGGTCGTTGATGACCCCGATCCTGCTGGCCTTTGGCATCAACCCGGCAACAGCGGTCGGCACCGATCTGCTGTACGCGGCCATCACCAAGTCCAGTGGTGTGCTGGTTCACCGCAAGAACAACAACATCGACTGGAAAATCACCGGTTGGCTAACCCTCGGCAGCGTGCCGGCGGTGCTGTTGACCCTGTGGTTCCTGAGCACCCTGCACTCGGCGCCGGATGCGATGAACGCCATCATCAAGCAGGCCCTTGGCGTGGTTCTGTTTGCCACGGCGCTGGCGATCCTGTTCAAGAAGCGCCTCCTCGACTTCGCCCACAATCGTGCCGGTGGCAACTACAACCCCAGCGGTACACGCCTTAATATCCTCACCGTTATCACCGGTCTGGTGCTCGGCACCATGGTCGCCCTGACCTCCATCGGCGCTGGCGCCCTGGGCACTGTGGCCCTGTTCATTCTCTACCCGCTGCTGCCGACCCGCCGGCTGGTGGGCACCGAAATCGCCCACGCCGTACCGCTGACCCTGGTCGCCGGCCTTGGCCATGCGAGCATGGGCAACATGGACTGGCATGTGCTGGGTTACCTGCTGGTGGGTTCGTTGCCGGGTATTTACCTGGGCAGCCATCTGACTGGGCGCATCTCCGATGAAGTGTTGCGTCCTTGCCTGGCGACCATGCTTGTATTGATCGGTTACAAACTGGTGTTCTGATTCCAGCATCAATCCCTGCCTCCTGTGCGGGTGTAGATTTCGAACCGAAATTCACCCGCCGTCCCCCCGAATCGCCTTCGCATAAAAATCCGCCGATACCCCGATGTCGAATTGCGCAACCTCCGCCCTGACCTAAGCTTGGGACAAGGCGAGACACATTTGCCGAGCGTCACCCCGGAACGAACGCCGCGATGCGCAATCATTAGAGCGTGGATATCAAAAGGAGATGCGCATGCTCATCAGGTCACTGACCCTGGCTACTCTGCTGGCTTTCGCTGGCCCTCTGTTCGCCAACGACGGCGATTCACCCATGGATGTCTATAAAGGCCTGGCTCGTCCCTTGGTTGTCATCGCCTCAAGCACCGTGGACCCCGTCTGGTTGGGCTTGAAGAAATCACTGGAAGATCCCGCCAACAAGCAGGGTGTGGCCGACCGCAGCATCAAGGTGTACAGCGTGCTGAACATGTTTGGCCAACTCGACGGCAAGGACATGGGCCAGCAGGACACCATGGCCCTGATCCGCGCACTGAAGCTTGGGGCAGGGGCGTTGCCGAAGGTGATTCTGCTGGGCAAGGACGGCGAGATAAAGCTCGAAAGTTCGGGGGAAGAATCGAAGTCGGTGGATCTGAAGAAAATCTTCGCCACCATTGATGCGCTGCCGGCCGAGGAGAAGGAAATGGCGGCGCCCACTCCGCCACCCGTGGCTGCCGAGCCAGCGGCGCCTGCGGCCAAGGGCGCCAAGAATGGCAAGCCCGCCAAGCCGGCGAAACCGACCAAGCCGCCAGAGCAGCCGGATGATTGAATCCTTGTATCCGTAAATCCCTGTAGGAGCGAGCTTGCTCGCGATGAACGCGAAGACACCGCGGGGTATCAGGTTCCCCGCGTTATCGTTGACGTCCATCGCGAGCAAGCTTGCTCCTGCAGGTTTCACATCTTTTGATCTTCAATCGCTCAAGGCACTCAAAATCCGATGAGCAATCTTGACCCGCTCCGGATTCGGATAATTCCTGTTGGCCAGCATCACGATCCCGATCTGCTTTCCAGGCACATACGCGACGTAGGCACCGAAGCCGCTGGTTGAGCCGGTCTTGTTGAACAGCGCGTCTTGCTTAGGCGCTTGTGGTGGCTTGATCCACTGCACTTGATGGGGTTCAAGCGTCATCTGCGCGGAGTTGCCGGCCAGTAGTGTGTCGAGCTCGACCGGGTAGGGATAGATCTCCCAGCCCAGGCCCTGGGTCATGTCGCCGACCTTGTAATAGCCTGTGTGCGTGATGGCGATGGCTTGCTGCAACGATTTCTCCAGCTGCGCAGGCTTCATGTTCGCCTCGACGTAGCGGATCATGTCCGCCGCACTGGTTTTCACCCCATAAGCCTCTGAATCCAAGGCTCCCGGGCCGACCCGCACTGGTTTGTCCTCCTTGTTGTAACCCTGCGCGTAAAGGCTCATCTGACTCTGCGGCACCTTGAGGTAGGTGTGCTTCAAGCCGAGTTTTGGCAGCATCGTTTTTTCCATCACCTCATCGAATGGCTGACCCATGCTTTGCGCGGCGAGGTAGCCGAACAAACCGAGGCTGGGGTTCGAATACAGTCGATGGCTACCCGCGGGGTAATCCGGTTTCCATTGTTTGTAGTAGCCGAGCATTTTGTCGGCGGAATCAAATTCGGCAGGGAATTGCAGGGGCAAACCACCGGCGCTGTAGGTGCCCAATTGCAATACGCTGATGTTGTCGAACGCACTGCCGCGCAATGCCGGCAGTTTCTGACTGGCCTTGTCGGACAGGGACAGTTTGCCGCTGGCCTGGGCGTAAGCGGCGAGGGTGGCGGTGTAGGTCTTGCTGACCGAGCCGATCTCGAACAAGGTGTTTTCGGTGACCGGTTGGGCGTTTTCTTTCGACGCCACACCGTAGTTGAAGAAGTACTGCTTGCCGTTGACGGTGACGGCTACCGCCATGCCTGCAATACCTTGCGATTGCATGAGCGGTTGTACGGCGGCATTGACCACCGTCTCGATCGGGTCCTGCGCGAGGCACTGGCTCGACGCGAACAACCCCGAGGCGATCAGCCCCATGCAAACGGCGATAGTTTTCAGCCTGTCCATCCTGGTGTGGTCCATTGGTGATTCAGTAGCGAGGCATTCTAGGGGACTGAGCCCTGTTTTTTAAACCCGACCGCCCACAGGTCAGTCGGGTTCACTCTTGAACGCTGCGCTACCGAAAAATCAACGCACCAGGCACGGCCGCTTGTTATCGAACTTCCAGCCCGGAATCAGGAACTGCATCGCCACGCTGTCGTCCCGTGCACCCAGGCCCATGCCTTTGTACAGTTCATGGGCCTTGGCCACTTGATCCATGTCCAGCTCCACGCCCAGCCCTGGTTTTTGCGGCACCTGCACGCAGCCGTCGACGATTTGCAACGGCGCCTTGGTCAGGCGCTGGCCGTCCTGCCAGATCCAGTGGGTGTCGATGGCGGTGATGTCGCCCGGTGCGGCGGCCGCGACGTGGGTGAACATCGCCAGGGAAATATCGAAGTGGTTATTGGAGTGCGAGCCCCAGGTCAGGCCCCATTCGTGGCACATCTGCGCCACGCGAACAGAGCCCTGCATGGTCCAGAAATGCGGGTCGGCCAGCGGAATGTCCACAGATTGCAACTGAATCGCGTGACCCATTTCACGCCAGTCGGTGGCGATCATGTTGGTCGCGGTTTTCAGGCCCGTGGCGCGGCGGAATTCGGCCATGACTTCGCGGCCCGAGTAACCGTTTTCCGCACCGCAAGGGTCTTCGGCATAGGCCAGCACCTTATGCTGGTCACGGCACAGGCGGATCGCTTCTTTGAGTGACCATGCACCGTTCGGATCGAGGGTGATGCGCGCATCGGGGAAGCGCTCGGCCAGCGCCGTGACGGCTTCGATCTCGGCATCGCCGCTGAGTACGCCGCCCTTGAGCTTGAAGTCCTTGAAGCCATATTTCGCGTGGGCGGCAACCGCCAGGCGAACAACGCCCTCGGCGGTCATGGCCTTCTCGTGACGCACGCGGAACCAGTCGTTGTCAGCCTCGGGTTCACTGCGGTAGGCGAGGTCGGTTTCGTTACGATCACCGACATAAAACAGGTAGCCAAGCATCTTCACTTCATCACGCTGCTGACCTTCGCCCAGCAGTGCGGCGACCGTTACGTCCAGGTGCTGACCGAGCAAATCCAGCAATGCGGCTTCCAGCCCGGTGACGGCATGGATGGTGATGCGCAAGTCGAAGGTCTGAAGGCCACGGCCACCGGCATCGCGGTCGGCAAAGGTCTGGCGCACTTGATTGAGGATTTTCTGGTAGGTGCCAATCGGGCTGCCGACCACCAGGCTGCGCGCGTCTTCGAGGGTCTGGCGGATGCGTTCGCCACCCGGTACTTCGCCGACGCCGGTGTGGCCGGCGTTGTCCTTGAGGATCACGATGTTACGGGTGAAAAACGGGCCGTGGGCGCCGCTCAAATTGAGCAGCATGCCATCGTGGCCGGCCACTGGAATCACTTGCATGCTGGTGATGATCGGGGCTTTGGCGGTTTCGTATGCGGTCATGTTCTTATCCTTTTCAAAGACAAAGTTCAGGCGTGATTGGGCGCTGGATTGCCCGGTGCAGTGACAGGTGCGGCTTTGGGTTTATTGCGGGCGGCAAAAACGATGATTGCGGCAATGATCGAGGTTGCGGCCAGGCCGTACAGCCCGCCCTGGATTGAGCCGGTGCGCGCTTCCAGCAGGCCGAACGTGGTCGGCGCCACGAAACCGCCGAGGTTGCCCACCGAGTTGATCAGTGCGATGACACCCGCAGCGATGCGCGCATCCAGATACGCCTGGGGAATCGGCCAGAACAGCGATGACGCCGATTTGAAACCCAGTGCGGCGAAGCAGATCGCAACGAAAGCGAAGATCGGCCCGCCGGTGGTGGACATGAACATCCCGGTGGCGGCAATCAGCAGCGCGGCGGCGACCCAGGCTTGCTGGTGCTTCCACTTCCCCGACAGCGAAGCGAAGGCGTACATGCCGATGATCGATAGCAACCATGGAATCGAATTGAACATCCCGACCTGGAAGTCGCTGAGGTCGCCCATCTTCTTGATGATGCTCGGCAGCCAGAAGGTCGCGGCGTAAATGGTCAGCTGGATACAGAAGTAGATCACGCAGAACAGGATGATTTGCCGATCCTTGAGCAGCTTGCCCAGTGACGGTTTGATCGGCGTCGCGGCTTCGCGGGCCAGTTGTTCATCGTCGATGGCCTCGACCAGCGCATCCTGTTCCTGGCGAGTCAGCCATTTGGCGTCGTGGGGTTTGGAGTCCAGCCAGAACCAGACAAACACGCACAGGCCTACCGAGAACATGCCTTCGATGAAGTACATCCATTGCCAGCCGTGCATGCCCAGGCCGTTGATTTGCAGGAGCAATCCCGACAGCGGGCCGGAGATCAGCGAAGCGAACGCCGAACCACTGAGGAAAATCGCAATCGCCTTGCCGCGTTCAGCGCCGGGCAACCAGCGGGTGAAGTAGTAGATCACCCCGGGAAAGAACCCGGCTTCAGCCACGCCCAACAGAAATCGCAGGATGTAGAAGTGGGTTTCGTTCTGGATAAACGCCATGCCCGCAGCGACAAGGCCCCAGGTCAGCATGATGCGGGTCAGCCAGATGCGTGCGCCGACTTTTTGCAGAAGGATGTTGGAGGGCACTTCGAACAGCGCGTAACCGATGAAGAACAGGCCGGCACCCAGGCCGTAGGCGGCAGCGCCGATGCCCAGGTCGTGCTCCATGTGAGCGCGGACGAAGCCGATGTTCACGCGGTCAATGTAATTGACGATGAACATGATGACGAACAGCGGCAGGACGTGACGTTTGACTTTGGAGATGGCGGACTTCAGCGCTGAATTGGCGTCGTCGTTCATCCCGGCGATGGATGTTTTCACTGCGTTTTCTCCCACTCGTTGTTTTTATGCGGGGTATAACAACTACTGTGTTGTTGATAGACATCATACAACTAGATTTTTTTGGCGTGCAAGGGTGTTTTTCCAGCAAAATGGAGCTTGCATCGCTTGTTGTTATTCATTTTGCGGTTTCAATAGGCTGTGAGATAGCCCTTGGAAAGACCATTTGTTGAGTGTTGTCATACAAGTTGGCGGTGTTTTCAGGAGATTCCAAACAACCTCGGTGCTACGATTGTGCGAGTTCGCCCATTGGATCACCGCCATGCAAGAAGACCTCGACGCGCCTGCCCGCAAACGCAGCCACAACCTGGCCCATGACCTGGTGGCCAAGCTGACCCAGAGCATCCTGCTCGGGCAGATGTCGCCCGGCGACAAACTGCCGTCGGAGAACACGATTGTTCAGGAGCACGGTGTCAGTCGCACGGTGGTGCGCGAGGCAATCTCGAAGCTCCAGGCGTCCGGGCTGGTGGAAACCCGTCACGGCATTGGCACCTTTGTGCTGGAGCGTGCGCCGGAGCAGGGGTTGCGGCTGAACGTCGATACCGCGCTGGGGGTGCGCAGCATTCTGGAGTTACGCATGGGTCTGGAAACCCAGGCGGCGGCGCTGGCGGCGATGCGTCGTACCGATCAGCAATTGCTGCAGATGCGCCAAGCGCTCGACGACTATCAGGACCTGTTGGCAAACAATGACAGCTGTGTCGAGGCCGATCGGCGCTTTCATCTGTTGATTGCCGAGGCGACCGGCAACCTGTGTTTCACCGAAATCATGCAGCATCTGGGCAGCGCCATGATTCCGCGGACCCGGGTCAACGCGGCTGAACGCGGTGCGGTGGATTTGAGCAAGTTGGGGCAGTTGGCCAATCTTGAACACGAGGCGATTCTCAACGCCATCAAACGCCAGGACCCCGACGCGGCAAGAGCGGCGATGTGGCTGCACTTGACCAACAGCCGAGACCGGTTTTCGCCGAGCTGATTGTGGATAGTTTTTCAGGGAGACCGTGTCATCGTTCATCGCGGGCAAGCCCTAATTCCGGTCAGTTAAGGCATTTGTAGGAGCGAGCTTGCACGCGAAAAACGTTAACGATAAAGCGGAAAATCATAATTAAAGCGGCGTCCTTAAGTTTTTCGCGAGCAAGCTCGCTCCTACAAATGCCTTAACTGACCGGAATTAGGGCTTGCCCGCGATGAACGATGACACGGTCTCCCTGAAAAACTATCCACAAT
>NZ_JBOIBY010000583.1:0-13373 GCF_050739655.1 Pseudomonas sp.
CGTCCCCTCCAGAGCTGGAACGCGGAGCGTCCCTTGAGGCATTCCCACGCAGAGCGTGGGAACGATCTGTAACCGAGTGACGTTCAGGGCTTGCCCGGAATCCCATACTTACGCAACCGAATGGCAATCGCGCTATGGGAAGTCTGCAACCGCGCTGCCAGCAACCGGCTGGACGGATAACTGCGATATAGCTGTTCCAGCAAATTCCTTTCAAAGTCGCCCACAGCCTCTTCCAGGCTGCCGACTTCACCATCGTTGCGCCGCTCCACGGCCGTGCGCGCGATGTCCAGGTCGTCGATGTCCACCAGCGGGTTTTCGCAAATCGCCGCGGCGCGGAAGATCACGTTTTGCAGTTGCCTCACGTTGCCCGGCCAGCGGTTGCCGAGCAGGGCGGGGACGGTGCTCGGCGCCAGGCGACAGACCGGGCGCTGGATCTGCGCGCAGGCCTGCTGCATGAAGTGATTGGCCATCAACAGGATGTCGTGGCCCCGGTCGCGCAGCGGCGGTACTTGCAGGTTGAGGACGTTGAGGCGGTAGAACAGGTCCTCACGGAAATGCCCCTCGCTGACCATTTTTTCCAGGTCACGGTGGGTGGCGCTGAGGATCCGCACATTGACCTTGACCTCACGATCACCGCCGACCCGACGGAAGCAGCCATCGCTCAAAAAGCGCAGCAACTTGGCTTGCAGGTACGCTGACATTTCTCCCACTTCGTCGAGGAACACCGTGCCTTGATCGGCCAGTTCCAGCAGGCCGAGCTTGCCGCCCCGTTGTGCACCGGTGAAGGCGCCGGGGGCATAGCCGAACAGTTCGCTTTCGGCCAGGCTCTCTGGCAGCGCCGCACAGTTCAACGCCAAAAATGGCGCGTCACGGCGCCCGCTGATCGCATGACAGGCACGGGCCACCAGTTCCTTGCCGGTGCCGGTTTCGCCCTGGATCAACAGCGGTGCATCGAGGGCAGCCACGCGCTGGGCACGGGCCTTGAGCGCACGAATCGGTGGCGATTCACCGAGCAACGCATCGAAACCTTCGGCGTGATCGTGGTGCAGCGCCGAGAGCCGTTCACCCATGCGACTGGGCGGGTAGAGCGTGAGCAGGGCGCCGGCCTCGGTGATGGGCATGGCGTCGAGCAGCAAGGTCTGGCCACCGAGGCTGACCTCGCGCATCGGCAAGCGGAAATCGTGTTCGATCAGCGTGCGTGGCAAGTCCGGATCATCGAACAGGGCCGCCAGCGACTCGCCCGCTGGCTCGCGCCCGCACAAGGCGACCAGCGCCGGATTGGCCAGCAACACGTGACCGCGATCATCCACCGCCAGCACCGGATCGGAACTGGCCGCCAGCAACGCGTCGAGCTGCAAGTGCCGACGCTGGCCGGGCAGGATGTCGACCACCGTCACCGCTTGCACGCCCCGCACCCCGAGAAAAGCCTCGCGCAGTTCCTCCAGCACATCGGCACTGAGGGTGGGCGCATCGATGTAGACGTTGGGCGGCACCATCTCCACAGCGTCCAGGTTGAAACTGCGCCCACCCAGCAGGGCCAGCACTTCCTGGGTGATTCCGACGCGGTCGATGAAGGTGACGTGGATGCGCATGACGGGCCTGCAAGGTGAGCGAACTAAAATCAGTATGCCGGGCACAATTTGATTTTGGCGAGCGTTGCGTCAAGCGTTCGCGGATTTACGCCCACTGGCGGCCAGGTCCTCAAGGAACGCTTGCAGGATCGGAGGCGGCGCGACGCCACGCCGGGTAATCACGTCGAACGGCGACTTCAACCGCAGGCTCGTCGGGGCCAATTGGTGCATTTCACCGGTCTTTACCCATTGCGCGGCGAAGTGCTCGGGCAAAAAGCCCACGTAGGCACCGGAGATGATCAGGATCGCCGAGGCCTCGATGTTGTCCACCGTGGCCGCGGCCTTGCTCACGCCCAGATGTTCCAGGTCGTATTGCTGCATGTAGCCGCGCACCACAATCCGGCCCATGCCGATCTCTTTGAGCAGTTCCTCGCCTTCGGCCTGGCTGCCAAACAACGGGTGTCGTCGCCCGCAATACAAACCCAGGGATTCCTGATACAGCAATGATTGCAGCAGACCCGGAAGATGGATCGGAAAGTGCCCGATGGCCAGATGCAGGCGACCGTCGAGCACCCGTTCTTCGAGCTCGGCGGGGGTGCCGACGTACACGTTCAGGTGCACGTCATGTCCGCGTGAGACGAAGCGTTGGGTGGTGCGGGGAATCGGCGAATCCGGATCGGTGATCGTCGTGTCGATGATCCCCAAATTGAGCTTGCCGCTGATGTGCTGCTTGAGGACGTCGGCGTCCATGCAGAAATTTTCCACCGCCGAGAGCAAGCGCTGAGTGGCTTCATGTATCGCCACGCCTTGCTCCGTCAGACGAAAGCCACTGCGACCGCGCTGGCACAGCTTGACCCCGAGTCGAGTTTCCAGATGGGTCATCTGTTCGCTGATGGTTGATTGTCCGGCGTTGAGCGCCGCCTGCGCTGCGGAAAACCCGCCGCAACGCACAATCGTGGCAAACACCCTGAGTAACTTCAGATCGACATCGTGCAGTTGAATCACCTGGAACCTCCCGCGTATGCATGCATCGGCAATACCGATATGAGTATCTGATGTTTAGCATTTTTTCCACGAAAAGCTGCGCCCATAGTCTTTCCAACGGCGGTCGCCTTGCAGTCCGCCAAGCCGATAACAAGAAGTGGAGAGGCTAGAAATGTCGAACAACGGTTATGAATCCGGTCGTCTGAACCTGCCATTCGTAGGTCATTGCACCTTTGGCAAATCCCCGGTGTGCACGGATTGGGATGCGCTGGACGCCGACGTTGCGGTGCTCGGCGTGCCCAACGACATGGGCACCCAGTGGCGCTCCGGCGCACGCTTTGGACCACGCGGGATTCGCGAAGCATCGACGCTGTTTTCCTTCGGCCACGCCGGCGCCTACGACCACGAAGACGATGTGATGTACCTCACCGCCTCGGACGTGCGCATGGTCGACGTCGGTGATGCCGACATCGTCCACACCGATATGGCCACCAGCAACAAGAACACCGAATACGCGGTGCGCAAGATCCTCGACGCCGGCGTGATGCCGGTGGTGCTGGGCGGCGATCACTCGGTGCATGCGCCGGTGATCAAGGCCTTCGAAGGCCGCGGGCCGATCCACATCATCCACTTCGATGCACACCTGGATTTCGTCGATGAACGCCACGGCGTGCGTTACGGCCACGGCAACCCGCTGCGCCGTGCATCGGAAATGAACCACATCGTCGGCATGACCCAAATGGGCATCCGCAACGTGTCGTCCTCCAATCGCGACGACTACGAAGCCGCCCATGAAGCCGGTTCGAAAATCCTCTCGGTACGCGATGTGCGCCGCCTCGGTGTCGAGGGCGTGCTGGCACTGATTCCGCAGAACATCAACTACTACATCACCATCGATATCGACGGTTTCGACCCGTCCATCGCCCCCGGCACCGGCACCCCGAGCCACGGCGGCTTCCTCTACTACGAAGTGCTGGAAATCATCCAGGCGCTGGCCAAGCGCAGCAAGGGCAACATCGTCGGCATGGACCTGGTGGAAGTGGCGCCGGTGTACGACCCAACCGGCATGACCTCGATTCTCGCGGCGCAACTGCTGCTCAACAGCATCGGTTTCATCTTCCACGAGCGGGGCAAGGTGCGTGCGGCCGCCGAGAGCGAAACGACGCCGGCTTAATCGCCAAGCCTGAACATCGAAACCACAAAGCCCCGGCAGTGCCTGACTGCCGGGCAGAGAGAATAAAAATGGACACGATCGTCAAGAGTTACCTGCAAAAGTTCGGCGTCAGCGAAGCGACCCAGACTTTTCTCAGCAAGGTCCAGAAAATGTTTATCGGTGGCCAGTGGGTCGAGGCCAGCGATGGCCAGACTTCCGATGTCATCGAGCCGTCGACCGAAGGCCTGATTACCCGCATTCCCATGGGCACCACCGATGATCTGAACCGCGCCGTGCAAGCCGCCCGCGCCCAGTTCGACGGGGGCGCCTGGCGCCAGGCCAAGCCGGCTGAACGTGAGCGCATGATGCAGCGCCTGGCCGACCTGATCGAACAGAACGCCGAGGAGCTGGCGCAAATCGAATCGATCGACATGGGCAAGTCGGTCGCCTTCGCCAAGGACGTCGATATCCAGGGCACCGTTGATACCCTGCGTTATTTCGCCGGTTGGGCGACCAAGCTCCATGGCCGTACTGTCGAGCCTTCGCTGCCGGGCAATTACCTGGCTTATACCCGCAAGGAAGCGGTGGGCGTGGTCGGCGCCATTGTGCCGTGGAACTTCCCGCTGCAAACCATGGCCTGGAAACTCGGCGCCGCGCTGGCAACGGGTTGCACCGTGGTGGTCAAGCCCGCCGAACTGACGTCGTTGTCGGCCTTGCGTTTTGCTGAACTGGTGCAAGAGGCGGGCATTCCGGACGGCGTGATCAACATCGTCACCGGGCGCGGCAGCGTAGTGGGTGCGGCCATGGCCACCCATCCTGGCATCGACAAACTGACCTTCACCGGTTCGACCCCGGTCGGCCAGACGGTCGGCCGCGCAGCGCTGGATGACATGAAGCGCCTGACCCTCGAACTCGGTGGTAAATCACCGGTCATCGTCTGCGCCGATGCCGATATTCCGGCCGCTGCCCAAGCGGTCGCCAACGGTGTGTTTTTCAACTCCGGGCAGGTATGCGACGCCGGTACACGGGCCTATATTCATAGCAGTGTCTATGACGAATTCCTGCGCGAACTGATCGCCTATACGCGCACCCTGAAAATGGCTCCGGGCCTGGATCCAGATTGCTTTATCGGCCCATTGGTTTCGGCCCTGCAAAAGCAGCGCGTGACCGAGTACATCGAAACCGGCAAGGCCGAAGGCGCCCAACTGGTCTACGGCGGCCAACCGGTCGATGGCCCTGGCTTCTTCGTCGAGCCGACCATCTTCGCCCATTGCCGCAACGACATGCGCATCGTCCAGGAAGAGATCTTTGGCCCGGTGCTGGTCACTGCACCCTTCGACGATGAGGAAGACGCGCTGGCCCTGGCCAATGACTCACCGTTCGGCCTGGCCGCCGCCCTGTACTCCAATGACTTGGGCAAGGTGCACAGCCTGATCCCTCGCTTGAAAGCAGGCTCGGTCTACGTCAACGCCCACGGCACCCTCGATCCGTCGATGCCGTTCGGTGGCTACAAGCAGTCCGGGTTCGGCAAGGACCTGGGTGCCGAGCAACTCGACTATTTGCTCGAAACCAAGGCCGTCTGGATCACGCTGCCATGAGTCAAGGCTGACTCAATCCCTGTAGGAGCGAGCTTGCTCGCGAAAAACGTCAGAGCGCCGCGCTCATCCAGGCAGCCCTCGTCATCGTTAACGTTCTTCGCGAGCAAGCTCGCTCCTACAGGGGCCTGCAAAGCAATGCGGTTTTTTCGTCATGATCTTCCAACAATAAGAGTCCGTCATGAACACTAACGCCAAGTCAGCCACGAGCGTGTCCGCCCTCGATGACAAGTCTGTCGTCGAGGGGCATTCGATTGATTTCATCCCCGAGAACGAGCGCACCGACAAACTGGCGAGCCAAGGCCCGTTCTGGTTTCTCGGCAACTTCACCTTCTTCACCATGACCATCGGTTTCGTTGGCCCAAGCGTTGGCCTGACCGCGCTCTGGACCACGCTCGCCGGCACGCTGGGCATCATGTTCGGCACGCTGTTCATGGCCTTCCATGGTTCCCAAGGCCCGCACCTTGGCTTGCCGCAGATGATCCAGTCCCGTGCGCAGTTCGGTTATCGCGGGGTGATTCTGGTGCTGCTGGCGACGCTGTTCGTGTTTGCCGGTTTCAACATCGTCAACCTGGTGCTGATGATGCAGGGGCTGCACACGCTGTTCGGGTTCAACCCCGCAGTAATTGCGGTGGCGGTGACCATTCCGGCAGCGGTGCTGGCGGTCCTCGGTCACGACTGGATGCACCGCGCCTTCAAATGGGCGTTGTACCTGTCGCTGCCGCTGTACGGCCTGGTGACGCTGGCGGTCATGATGGGCTGGGTACCGGATGCGGTGCTGCCGGCACTCGCGGAAGGTGAAGTGGCCCCCGCGCCACTGGGTTTCAACTGGACCGGTTTCATCGCCCAGTTTGCGGCAGCCGCCAGCTACAACATCGCATACGCCCCTTATGTGTCCGATTACTCGCGTTATCTGCCGAAAAACACCTCCAGCGGCAAGCTGATTGCCGTGGTGTTCCTGGGGGCCTCGTTGTCCGGCGCGTGGATGATTTCCGTCGGCGGCTGGCTGGCCGATCACTTGCACTCCACTGACGTGCTGGTGGCCCTCGGGCAAGTCGGTAATACCGTGTCGCCGCTGATGGGCACGGCGGTGGTGGTCGTCACCATCCTGGCGTTCCTGCCGGTGATCGCGATGAACATCTACAGCGCCAAACTGACCACGTTGACCTGTGTCGACTCGATCAAACACATCGAGCCAACGCGCAAGGCGCGCATCCTGGCGATCCTGTTCGTGATCCTGCTGCAACTGGGCGTGGCCCTGAGCATCCAGAGTTCGGGCAAAGGCCTGTCAGTACTCGGTATCTACCTGGTGGTGATGCTGTACTTCCTGGTGCCCTGGACCTCGGTCAACCTCACCGACTACTTCTTCGTGCGCAAGGGTCGCTACGCCATCCCGCACTTCTTCATGCCCCACGGCAACATCTACGGCAATTGGGGCCTGCGCGGTATCGCCGCCTATGCCATCGGTTTTGTCTCGATGATCCCGTTCTTCTACATCTTCGACGGCGTTGAACAGCGCGAGGTGTATGTCGGCCCGCTCGCCAAGGCGCTGGGCAGCATCGACATCGCCTGGCTGGTCGGGCTGATCGTGTCGGGACTGGCGTACTACTGGCTGAGCCGCTCGATCGACCTCAAGCGCGAAGAAGCTGTTATCCAGCAGATCGAAAAGACCTCCCCGCAATACACCACTGGCGACACGCTGACCCACAAACAGCAACCACTGCCGGTATTCACTGAATCGACGGTCGGGAGATAGTCATGACCACGCAAAAAATGGCTACGCAAAAATACGACTACATCATCATTGGCGCAGGTTCAGCAGGTTGTGTATTGGCCAACCGCCTGAGCGAAGATCCGGCCACCTCGGTGCTGGTCCTGGAATTCGGCGGCAGTGACAAGAGCGTGGTGATCCAGATGCCCAGCGCATTCTCGATCCCGATGAACACCAAGAAGTACAACTGGCGCTATGAGACCGAGCCGGAGACTTTTCTCAACGGCCGACGCATTCACTGCCCTCGGGGCAAGGTGTTGGGCGGTTCGTCTTCGATCAACGGCCTGGTGTATATCCGTGGTCACGCTTATGACTTCGACGAGTGGGAATCCCTGGGCGCCCAGGGCTGGGGTTACAAGCATTGCCTGCCGTACTTCAAGCGCGCCGAGAGCTACGAGTCCGGTGGCGACAGCTATCGCGGGCAGACCGGGCCGCTGCACACCACCAACGGCAACAACATGAAAAACCCGTTGTATGGGGCTTGGGTCGAGGCGGGTGCCGAGGCGGGCTACATCAAGACCGATGACTGCAACGGCTTCATGCAGGAAGGTTTTGGCGCAATGCACATGACCGTGAAAAACGGCGTGCGTTGCTCCACGGCCAATGCCTATCTGCGCCCGGCCATGGGGCGTCCTAACCTGACGGTGATCACCCACGCGATGACCCGGCAGGTCATCCTCGAAGGCAAGCGTGCGGTGGGTGTCATGTATGACCACGGCGGCCAGACTCACCAGGTCTATTGCAACAAGGAAGTGCTCATCTCATCTGGGCCGATTGGCTCGCCGCATCTGTTGCAACGCTCGGGCATCGGCCCGGCCGATGTACTGCGCAAGGCCGGGATCAGCGTGCGTCATGACCTGCCGGGAGTCGGGGAGAACCTGCAGGATCACGCCGAGGTGTATATCCAGTTCGGCTGCAAGGAGCCGGTAACGCTCAACAGCAAAATGGACCCGCTGAGCAAACTGATGATTGGCCTGCGCTGGTTGTTGTTCAAGGACGGCCTGGGCGCCACCAACCACTTCGAGGCCGGTGGTTTCATCCGCTCCGACAAGGGCCTGCGCTGGCCTGACATTCAGTTCCACTTCCTGCCGGCAGCCATGCGTTATGACGGCAACAAGCCGATCAAGGGCCACGGTTTCATGGTGCTCACCGGTCCCAACAAACCGAAAAGCCGTGGCTATGTTCGGGTGCGTTCGGCCGACCCTTACGATCATCCGGAAATTCGCTTCAACTACCTGGAACGGGAAGAAGACCGCGAAGGCTTCCGCCGCTGCATCCGCCTGACCCGCGAGATCATCGGCCAGAAAGCGATGGACCGCTTCCGCGACGGCGAAATTGCCCCCGGTGCGTTGGTCACCAGCGATGAAGACCTTGATGCGTTCGTGCGTGAAAACCTTGAGAGCACCTACCACCCTTGCGGGTCGTGCCGCATGGGCGAGGACGACATGGCCGTGGTGGACTCGGAACTGCGCGTACATGGCATCGCCGGATTGCGGGTGATCGACTCCTCGGTGTTCCCGACCGAACCGAACGGCAACCTCAACGCACCGACCATCATGCTCGCCGAACGGGCCTCGGATCTGGTGCGCGGGGTCAATATGCTGCCGGCGTCGGATGTGCCGGTCGGACTGGTGGAGAACTGGGAAAACAACCAACGCTCAACGTTGCCGGGGCGTAACGTGCGGGTTTGATAAAGCAACCCAACAGCCTTAAATGCGGTTGATCGCAAATTCTGTGACCAACCAGTGACTACTGTGGGAGCAAGCCTGCTAGCGATAGGGCCATCACATTCAAAGAAGATGTCGAATGTGCCGCCGTCATCGCTAGCAGGCTAGCTCCCACACTGTTTTGCGACTGATCTCAGATTCTGTAGCCGACCCATGACTACTGTGGAAGCGATGCATTCGGAAATATATCCCGTCCCGGTTTCATTCCCCTTGCTAGGCTCTAGCTCCTTGAGACCGCAATGGAGCACCCTCATGGCTATCCAGGCCCTGCGCGCCGACGCATCCCACATCGACCTCATCGCCCCGCTATTCGACGCCTACCGAGGCTTTTACCAACAACCGTCCAACCTGCCGCAGTCCCGCGCTTTCATCGCCGAGCGCATTGCCCGCGATGAATCGGTGATCTTCTACGCGCAGGATCCGGACGGCGAAGCGCTGGGTTTCGTGCAAATGTTCCCGACGTTTTCCTCCATCGACGCGCACCGTACCTGGTTGCTCGGCGACCTGTTCACCACGCCCCAAGCCAGGGGCAAAGGCGTGGGAACACTGTTGATGAACACGGCCCGAGCGTTTGCCGTGTTGACGGGTGCCAAAGGCATGACCCTGGAAACCGCCACCGACAACTTCAGTGCTCAACGTTTGTATGAGTCATTGGGCTATGTGCGCGATCCGGGTTACTACACCTATTGCCTCGATCTGAAACAAGGCTGAGCCGCAGGGCTATGCCTTCTCCATATCAGCCGAAGACCGGTCGGAAAAAGCTTCGCTCATAACTGAGAATGCAGCGGGTCTCTTCCGCGTATTTGAACGCAGCGATGCATTGCGCGTCTTTCGTCGATTCTTGCCGGTAGTGTTCATAGGCCGCCAGGCTTGGAAAAGTGAACATGGCCATGGCAATGTTGTTGGCGCCTTCGGAGGGCAGGAAGTAGCCGTGATGCTGGCCGCCGAATTTTTCCACCAGTGGAATCCACAGCTTGCCGTAGTGCTCGAAGGCTTCGAGTTTGTAAGGGTCCAGGACATATTTGAGGTAGCACGTGATCATCGGTGTTCTCTCTGACAGGATTAGGGATTTTCAGTGGTTGAATAAGTTTCGCGCCTACCGGTTACCACGGGCAAACTCGATGAACGCCTTGAGCGTCGCGGGCACATGCCGTCGGCTCGGGTAGTAGAGATGCAGGCCTGGGTAGAAGGGGCACCAGTCGCTCAAAACCTGAATCAGGCTACCATCGGCAATCTGCGCCTTGACCATGTCCTCGAAGAGGTAGGCGACGCCGACACCTTGCAATGCCGGGCCAACCATGAGGCCCACATCGCCGAGGGTCAGTGGGCCGTCGATTTCTATCTCCTGGGCGATGCCGCCCCGTTCGAACTCCCAGCGATACAGCGAGCCACTGGGGAAGCGATGGCGGATGCACGGCAGGTCATGCAAGTCCTCGGGTTTTTGCGGAACGGCGTACTGTTCGAAGAGCGTCGGTGAGCCCACGACCACCGAGCGCATGTTGGCGCTGATGGGCAGTGAAACCATGTCAGCCTCCAGCCGCTCCCCAAAACGCACCCCCGCATGAAAACCGGCCGCCACCACATCGACCAAGCCGTCGTCGGCCACGATCTCCAGTTTGACGTCCGGGTAGGCTTGCAGAAATTTGCTGGCCAGGGGTAGCAGCACCAGTTCGGCAGCCTGGCGACCGGCAGTGATTCTGAGGTTGCCTGAGGGTTTGTCGCGAAAATGGTTGAGGTCTTCGAGCGCGTCGTCGATGTCGCGAAACGCCGGCCTCAATCGTGCGTAAAGGCGTTCGCCGGCTTCGGTCAGGCCGACGCTGCGGGTGGTGCGGTTGAACAATCGCACGCCGAGGCGGTTTTCCAGGGTGCGCACTGAATGGCTCAAGGCGGAGGGCGTCAGCCCCAGTTCCACCGCTGCCCGGCTAAAGTTCAGGTGACTGGCCACGCTCAGGAAGGTGGAGAGATCTGCTGCTGAAGGCGCTTTCATCTGTGAATGCCTTTCACAAAGCCATGCAAAATTGCTGGGATTATCACATCAGTAATGCAGTTTTAAAGTTGCGTCAACTCATCAAGAAGGCCCGGCAATATCGCTCGGGTCGCCGACAGGAGGAGTTGAAATGCGTACTTGGTTCATTACTGGAGCTTCCCGTGGTTTTGGTACTCTCATCGCAGAACGTGCCCTGCGTGCCGGCGACGCGGTGATTGCCACTGCCCGCAAACCTGAAGAAATCACCGCCAAACTGGGCGATCATCCCAACCTTCTGGCGGTGCGTCTGGACGTCACCTGCGAAGAAGAAGCGCATCAGGCCGTGGCAGAAGGCATCAAGCGTTTCGGGCGGATCGACGTGCTGATCAACAATGCCGGGTTCGGCGTGTTGGGGGCGGTGGAGGAAACCAGCGCCAGCGAGACTGAGCGTCTGTTCGCCACCAATGTGTTCGGCCTACTCAACGTGACCCGCGCGGTGCTGCCACACATGCGCCGCCAGCGCAGCGGGCACGTCATCAACATTTCCTCCATCGGCGGCTACCAGGCGTACATGGGCTGGGGTGTCTACGGTTCCACCAAGTTTGCGGTGGAAGGCATTACCGAGGCGCTGCATCAGGAACTGGCGCCGTTGGGCATCCACGCTACGGTGGTCGAGCCGGGCTTCTTCCGCACCGACTTCCTCGACGAGCAATCGTTGGTGAAAACCGCGCTTGAGCTGCCGGACTACGATGAAACCGTCGGCGCGATGCGCAAGTACGCCGAGGCAGCCAACCACGCACAGCCAGGCGACCCTGCGAAGTTAGCCGAGGCCATGTTTGCCTTGGTCAACGCACCGAAGCCGCCGCAGCGCTTGGCACTGGGCAGCGATACTGTCGCGCGCATCGAAGCGAAAAACCGCTTCGTCGCCCAGGAACTGGCCGAGTGGAGGGAGCTGGCGCTGTCCACTGATTTCAAGGACTGATGTCAGGTAGAAGTCAGCAAGAAACCGGGCTACAGATCGTTCCCACGCTCCGCGTGGGAATGCCTCCACGGACGCTCTGCGTTCGGCTCTTGATTGGGACGCAGAGCGTCCCTGGCTGCATTCCCACGCAGAGCGTGGGAACGATCTATGAAAACCTGCTGTGCAGCCATCAAGGGTTATTTGGGCGGCAGGACTGGCGGTTTGTTCTGGTCCTTCAACAGGAAAACCACGAATTTGGCGGGTTTGTCCTGACTGGCGTTGCGTCCTACCGTGTGGATGTCTTCGGGGCCTTCATGGAAGCTTTGTCCGGGTGTCAGCGTGACTTCCTTGCCGCCGCCCTCGACCCCCATGACGATGGTGCCTTCCAGCACATAGACGAAGCCGTGGGCATCGTGCCGGTGCACCGGACCCGCGCCGCCCGGCGGGTATTCGACGGTGAGTATCATCACTTCCTTGCCGGGGTAGTCGGGCAGCGCCTGGACGCTCACTGGCGTGACTTTGGGCTCGGGCGCAGTTGCACTCTGGGTCTGGGTGGCGATGAGCAACAGGGGAAGCAGGGCGAGCCGAGAAAGGGTACGCATGACACGCTCCTGATTGGCGAAGACGCGGGTTGTGGCGGGCGACTTCGACGCCCCCATGTGTCAGATCCAGATATTGGTGCTCTTGAGCCATTGATCGAAGTGGGTGCCTCCGTCTGTTGGGTGTGACTGAATGCGCTGGGCAGTGAGTCGCTCGTACAGACGAAATCATGGCCGCGCCGGTTATTGAGACTCCCAGTGCAGGCCGCCGGTAGCCGTATTCACGATTGCGTGATGGACGGCAGGTGCTCGCACACTTGTGTTTGAAAAGCTTCGGAATAGCGCCCGGGTCATGATCAAATGGCCGCCATTTTTTACGGCAGGCAAATGCCTGGTCTGGAGCTGCAAATGAACAAAGCGGTCGTGATGACCCTCGTCTTGAGTCTTGGCGCAGGCCTGTTTGGCTCACAAGCCAACGCGGCCGGGGATGCCGAGGCGGGCGGGAAGTTGTTCAAGCGGGTATGCGGTGGCTGTCATCAGGTTGGCGAGGGGGCGCGGCCGTTTTTTGGTCCGCAGCTCAATGGCATTGTTGGGCGGGTGGCCGGTAGTACGGCGGGCTATCAGTATTCTGATGCGATGAAGTCATCGGGCATTGTCTGGACGCGGGAAAAGCTGGCGGCGTATATCGAGGATCCCAAGGCGGTGGTGTCGGGCACGCGGATGATTTTCTGGGGGATTAGCGATCGGGAAAAGATTGATGATTTGTTGGCTTATCTGGAGAGTTTTCAGGGGTCGTGATTTTTTTGGCAGTGTTTGATGATGGCCGATGGTGTACATATCCATTGCTGCGGTTACGGCCGCTTATGGTTTCGCTTTTACAGCGAGTCCCTTTTGGCAAACGCCCCAAAAGGAACCAAAAGGTCTCGCCCCTTTCGTACGGCCCCTCGCTAAGGCTCGGGGTTCCTTCGCTCCGGCATCCATCCGGGGGCATCGCCCTCCGGTTGGCTTCGCTGGCACCTACATGCGATGAGTTCGACTACGTCGAACGGCGCTGCGCGCCAATCCCCGGTTGAATACCTCCACTCAGCCTTCCGAGGGGGCGGGTG
>NZ_JBOIBY010000584.1:0-4711 GCF_050739655.1 Pseudomonas sp.
GCCGATGAAATTGGTGGCTGAACCGACGCCATCGCTAGCAGGCTAGCTCCCACAGTGGATACAGGTGTTGTTGGCTAGCGGGTTACCAGGTCAAAACAGCCCCCACCGCAAAGGTATCGGTATCTTCGTTCTGCGCGCTGGTGTCGTGGCCGTTGATTTCGAACTGGTTGTATTCGGCTACCAGCTTGAGGTTGTCATTGACGTCGTGGAACAGTGCAATGCCGCGGGTCTCATAGTCTGCGCCACTGCCAACCACGCCGTTACCGTCGTCCTTGGTCTTGCCATAGGACAGTGCCAACCGGTTCTTGCCCAGCTTGTAGGAACCTTGCACCAGGTAGCCGTCGCTGTCGACGTTGCGCAAGGTCGGCTCGCCTGCGTTGTTGGTGAAAAACGGGTTGATGCCCTTGGCCTGGAACCCGGACCCGGTCAGAGACAAGCCGCCCATTTTCGCCTGCACGCCGTACCCGACGCCTTTGGAGGTGACGGTACTGACGGTGGAGTCGGTATTGTCCGATGTCTGGTAGCTGCCATTGACCCAGCTGTAGATCTGCGCCCCCGCCACATCGAACTGGTAGGTGACCTCGCTCTCGGTGCGCGGGTTTTCCTGATAGGCCTTGCCCGTTGGGCTGCTGTCGTTGGTGTCCACCGGGTCCATGATCCCCACCGCTACGCGCAGGCCGTCCAGCACCGGGGTGCGATAGGTGATCTGCGAGGTCGGGAATGGGTAGGGATAACCGGTGCCGATGTTGCCGAACGACACCCCGCCACCGTCCACCAACCCCAGGGTGTCGCTGACCTGGCCGTACCCGGCGAGCATTTCATCGAGCAGGATGTTGGAACGGGCAAACAGGCCGAAGTCCTTGCCGATCAGCACTTCGCCCCACTCCGGGTTGGCGACGGTGCCGTAGAATTGCCGCACATCGATGGCGGTGTCGGTGCCGTTGGTTTCACTGTCGTTGATGGTCACCCAGAACGAGGCACGGGCACCGAGCTTGAGGTCATCGACCTGCTTGCCCATGTTGAAGCCCAGGTAGTTGGGCAAAAAGCCCATCTTCACCCGCGACTGGCGACGGTCGAACTGATCGCCTTCGCGGTTGACATCGCTGTTCACATAGAAGGCATTGATGTAGCCGTCGGTGGAGAACGTGGTCTGGTCCTTGTCGTACAGCATGATCTCGGCCTGGGCCATGTTGCTCAGGCCAAGGGTTGTAACGCAGGCAATGAGGGCAGGCAGAAAACGATGCTTGACGTTCTTATTGTTGTGCATGGCGCGCTCCGAAACGGGGGACGAAGTGTCGGAGGCGATTATCGAAAGCGGACAGGCGGCGCCATACGGTGCCTTGGGGGCGGTTTTCAGGTGCTTTGGAGGGGCGGTTGACGCGCGACAGTTACGGCGTAAGACCGCCTGTCGGCAGGGCTAACCACTAAGGAAGTAACCCTACTCAACAATAGGTGTTAACCCTGTGGGAGCGAGCCTGCTCGCGATGGGCGTCCAGACAACGCGGTGACTCAGACAGCCCGCGTTATCGTTGGCCACCATCGCGAGCAGGCTCGCTCCCACAGGGGTTCCCGGGATATTTCAAGGAAGACGTGTTCAGAAAGCCGCGCTCAGCAGCATATAAGCGGCAACCACCACGCAAACGCTGGCAAACCCTACCTGCAACACCCGTGCAGGCACCCGGGCGCAGAGTTTGCGGCCGACGATCATGCCGACGATGCTGGCGACGATGAACGCCCCGCCCAAACCGTCGATACGCACCCCGGCATGTAACGCGCCGATCACGCCAATGGCCGAGATCAGGCTGATCACCATCAAGGACGTGGCGATGATCCCGCGCATCTGCACATCGGTCAGTTGCTTGAACGCAGGAACAATCAGAAAGCCGCCACCGACACCCAGCAACCCCGAGACCACGCCTGTCACCGCGCCAAGGGCCGCGAGGGTCGCGGTGCATTTGGCGGTCCAGGAAAACCGCCCGGTGTGCTGATCGAGCATGCAGTTCTTCTGGCCCCAGTTGGCCTGCCCGTGATCGCTCGGGCCTTCTTCCTTGCGCTCGCGACGCAACATCCGAACGGCCACCATGACCATCAGCAGACTGAACAGGATCATCAGGACCTTTTCCGGTAGCTGATGGGCGAAATAGATGCCCACCGGCGAGAACACCGCGCCGAGCGCCGCAATCAACAGTGCCGCACGATAGCGCACCAGGCCGTGGCGCAAACCGTCAATGGCACCGACTGCCGCCGCGCTGCCCACTGCAAACAGCGCGACGGGCGCCGCCGTGGTCATGCTCCACCCCAGGCCCAGCACCAGCGCCGGTACGGCGAGAATGCCGCCGCCGGCCCCGGTCAAGCCCAATACCAACCCCATGACCACACCAAAAAAACTCGCCAGCAACATATAACGCTCGTAATCCGTGACAAAGGCCGGGAACGCCCGGTATCGATGGTTAACAGGATAGAGCCCGTCCGGAATTTTCGATAACAGAATTGACGCGGGGCTGGTCAGCGCAGTGAAAATGAAACTAACCTCATGACTCGCCCACGAAGAAACAACCCCCATGCCCGCCCTGATCGAAGCCTTTTTTGACGACGCCTCGTCCACCTACAGCTATGTGATTTACGAAGTGGACGGTGGTCAGTGTGCAATCGTCGACCCGGTGCTCGACTACAACGCCGCCGCCGGGCGAACCACCACCGTGCAGGCTGACCGGATCATCGCTTTCGTGCGCAAACACCGGTTACAGGTGCAGTGGCTGCTGGAAACCCACGCCCACGCTGATCATTTGTCCGCCGCGCCTTACCTGCGCCGGGAGTTGGGCGGCAAGATTGCGATCGGCCAGTCGATTTGCAAGGTTCAGAATGTGTTCAAGTCTCTGTTCAATCTTGAGCCGGGATTCTCCATCGACGGATCGCAGTTCGATCATCTGTTCGCCCCGGACGAGTCATTTCGCATCGGCAACCTCAAGGCCACGGCGTTGCATGTCCCAGGTCATACCCCAGCGGACATGGCGTACCTGATCGACGGCGATGTGATCCTGGTGGGCGATACGATGTTCATGCCCGACGTGGGCACTGCCCGCTGCGACTTTCCGGGCGGCAATGCCAACCAGATGTTTGCCTCGATCCACAAACTGCTGGCCTTCCCCGCCAGCGTGCGCCTCTACGTTTGCCACGATTACCCACCAGAAAGCCGCGCTTCCCAATGCATGACCACCGTGGGTGAACAGCGCAAAAACAACATTCATGTCCGCGACGGCATCGACGAAGCCGCCTTCGTGGCGATGCGTACCAAACGTGATGAAGGATTGGGCATGCCGACGCTGATGCTGCCGGCGATCCAGGTGAATGTGCGGGCGGGGAATCTGCCGCCGGCGGAAGACAACGGCGTGACTTACCTGAAGATCCCTTTGAACAAATTCTAAAAGCAAAAGATCGCAGCCTTCGGCAGCTCCTACAGGGTGTACGCATTCCAAATGTAGGAGCTGCCGCAGGCTGCGATCTTTTGATCTTCAAATATCCAGCGTCAATCCATTCGCCGGCAACGGCAGCGCCGTCTTGTAGCGCACTTGCTTGAGCGCAAAGCTCGATCGAATGTTCGCCACCCCCGGCACCTTGGTCAGAAAATCCATCATGAAGCGTTCCAGCGACTGGATGCTTGGCACCAGCACCCGGATCAGGTAGTCCGGGTCACCTGCCATCAGGTAGCACTCCATCACTTCCGGACGATCGGAAATCGCCTCCTCGAAATGCTGCAACGCCCTCTCCACCTGCTTTTCCAGGCTGACATGGATGAACACGTTCACATGCAGCCCCAGCAGATCGGCATCCAACAGTGTCACCTGCTCACGAATGACACCCAGCTCTTCCATCGCCTTGACCCGGTTGAAACAGGGCGTGGGCGACAGGTTCACCGAACGCGCCAGGTCGGCGTTGGTGACGCGCGCATTCTCCTGGAGGCTGTTGAGAATGCCGATATCGGTACGGTCCAGTTTGCGCATGAGACAAAAACACCTGTTTATTTTGTTTATGCAGATTTTTTATCTGCAAATGATCTTTAGCGCAACGAAACAGAGAAAAATATTCTCCTTGGCCGGGCCTATGATTGTTGTAGGACAAGATTTCTTCCACAGAACGAAATCTGTCAGCTCACTACAAGAAATTCACAAGATCGAGCGTAGAAGCCATGACCCAAGCGTACGAACCGCTGCGCCTTCACGTACCCGAACCCTCGGGCCGTCCCGGCTGTAAAACCGACTTCTCCTACCTGCGTCTGACCGACGCCGGTACGGTGCGCAAACCTCCCATTGACGTTGAACCCTTCGACACCGCCGATCTGGCCCGTGGCCTGATTCGCGTGCTCGACGACCAGGGCAATGCCCTCGGCCCTTGGGCTGAAGGCGTGCCGGTCGAGGTTCTGCGTAAAGGCATGCGTGCCATGCTCAAGACGCGGATCTATGACAACCGCATGGTGGTCGCCCAGCGCCAGAAAAAAATGTCGTTCTACATGCAGAGCCTCGGCGAAGAAGCCATCGGCAGCGCCCAGGCCCTGGCCTTGAACATCGACGACATGTGCTTCCCGACCTACCGCCAGCAAAGCATCCAGATGGCCCGCGACGTACCGCTGGTCGACCTGATCTGCCAGTTGCTGTCCAACGAGCGCGATCCGCTCAAGGGCCGGCAATTGCCGATCATGTACTCGGTCAAGGAC
>NZ_JBOIBY010000585.1:0-3257 GCF_050739655.1 Pseudomonas sp.
AAAGATCGCAGCCTGCGGCAGCTCCTTGAGTTCACAGAGCCCACTCTTATTGGCTGGAAACCCGATACACCCGCTCCTCAAGCCGCGTAACACCCGCCTCCAAAAACTTCCCGCTTTCACTCAGGACATCCTGATCCTCTAGAATCTTCAGCGTCCACGAGCCCCTGAACAACCGCTGCACTTCTTCATCCAGCACCGCAAATGGCGGGCCGGCCATTTGCGACTGGTCATAGTCCAGCGTAATCAGTACCCCAAGCGACTCCCTGGGCAATATACGTTTCAGATGCTCTGCATATTGCTCACGCATCGCAGGCGGGAGTGCAATCAGCGCTGCGCGATCATAGAGCGCAGAACAATCAGCCACATCGCCAGCAGTCAGCGCGAAGAAGTCACCGCACCACAACTCAATCGAGCCTGCCCGATACACCTTGAAAGCACCCTGTTCGCTGACGGCGGGATCGAAACCATGCTCACTGAAAAAGTCCACCACAGCCCTTTCCGACAGCTCGACCCCCAGCACTTCATGCCCCTGCTGGGCCAGCCACAACAAATCCAGGCTCTTGCCGCACAACGGCACCAGCACACGCGTACCTTCTTCCAGGCCCAATTGTGGCCAGAAGCGCTGTAGATACCGGTTCACCTGCGGCAGGTGAAAGCCGATCTGATTCGAAGCCCACTTTTTGTGCCAAAACTCCGGCTGCATAAATAACCCCGAAAATTCGATCAAAACACCCTAAAACTTATATTAGATTTAGATCAATGATCTGATTGAAGATGGTGCCATCTTAACGCTCAGGAGCTTATATATGTTTCCCAGCCTGTACATTTCCCACGGCTCCCCGATGCTTGCCCTGGAGCCTGGCGCCAGTGGTCCGGCCCTCGCCCGATTGGCGGCGCAGTTGCCGAAACCCAAAGCCATCGTGATAGTTTCCGCGCACTGGGAAAGCCATGAACTGTTGGTCAGCGGTAATCCCCAGCCGGAAACCTGGCATGACTTTGGCGGCTTTCCACGGGCGCTGTTTGAAGTGCAATACCCGGCACCCGGTGAACCCCAGGTGGCCGCAGAAGTTGCTGACCTGCTGAACGCTGCGGGCCTTCCTGCCCGCATCGATACTCAGCGGCCGTTCGATCACGGCGTCTGGGTACCCTTGTCGTTGATGTATCCGCAAGCCGACATCCCGATTGTCCAGGTGTCGTTACCGACCCGTGGCGGCCCTGCCCTGCAAACACGTGTCGGCCATGCCTTGGCCAGCCTGCGCGGCAATGACGTGCTCTTGATCGGCTCCGGCAGCATCACCCACAACCTGCGGGAACTGGATTGGCATGCCGGTCCCGAGAACGTCGAACCCTGGGCAAAGGCGTTCCGCGACTGGATGATCGAAAAGCTTGCCGCCGATGATGAAGCCGCTTTGCACGACTATCGCCAGCAGGCACCGAACGCCGTGCGCAACCATCCAAGTGATGAGCATTTGTTGCCGCTGTACTTTGCTCGAAGCGCTGGGGGAGATTTCAGCGTTGCCCACCAAGGGTTCACCATGGGGGCGTTGGGCATGGATATTTATCGCTTCGGCTGACCGATAAACCGAGCCGCGCCCTTCGCGAGCAAGCCCGCTCCCACATTGGAATGCATTTCCCTGTGGGAGCGGGCTTGCCCGCGAAGGGAGCGCCGCCGATTTCATGCCAGACATCAAACAACAGGCATAAAAAATCCCCGAACCAGTCGGGGATTTTTTATGTTCGATCAATCAGCCGAAGGGCGGATCAATCTTCGCGGTAGCGACGCAGCTTCAACTGCTTACCGGCAACGCGAGTGTCCTTCAGCTTGGTCAGCAGACGCTCCAGACCATCTTCCGGCAGCTCGACGAGGCTGAAGCTGTCACGCACCTGGATGCGACCGATCGCTTCGCGAGCCAGACCACCTTCGTTGAGGATGGCGCCCAGCAGGTTCTTGGCAGCGATGCCATCACGCGCGCCCAGCGCGGTACGGCAACGAGCACGACCTTCAGCCAGCGGCATCGGAGCACGACGCTCACGGTCACCACGATCTGGACGATCACCGGAACGCTCTGGACGATCGCCACGCGGTGCACTGTTCGGCACCAGTGGACGCTCTTTCTCGATAGCGGCCAGGTTCAGCGCTTGACCGTTGGTTGCCTTGCGCAGCAGGGCTGCGGCCAGGGCACGCGGGCTGCAACCGATGTCGGCGGTCAGGCGATCAAGCAGATCACCGTGGGTCGATTCGGCATCAGCCACCAGCGGCGACAGGCTGTTGGTCAGTTTCTTGATGCGCGCATCCAGAACGGCTTGAGCGTCCGGCAGGCGAACTTCTGCAACCTTCTGACCGGTTACACGCTCGATCACTTGCAGCATGCGGCGCTCACGCGGAGTCACCAGCAGCAGTGCACGACCTTCGCGACCAGCACGGCCGGTACGGCCGATACGGTGAACGTAGGACTCTGGATCGTACGGCATGTCAACGTTGAACACGTGAGTGATGCGTGGAACGTCCAGGCCGCGAGCAGCAACGTCGGTCGCCACAACGATGTCCAGACGGCCATCCTTGAGGGAGTCGATCACGCGCTCACGCTGGTTCTGGGCGATGTCACCGTTCAGCGCAGCGGCTTTGTAGCCTTTGGCTTCCAGGGCACTGGCCAGGTCCAGGGTCGCTTGCTTGGTACGTACGAACATGATCAGGGCGTCGAAGTCTTCCACTTCCAGCAAGCTGAGAACGGCGGAGGTCTTCTGGTCAGCGTGAACCAACAGGTGAGCCTGTTCGATCGCGGTAACGGTCTGGGTCTTGCTCTGGATCTTTACGTGCTTCGGATCGCGCAGGTGACGCTCAGCGATGGCACGGATCGATTGAGGCAAGGTGGCCGAGAACAATACGGTCTGACGGGTTTCCGGCATGGCCTTGAAGATAACTTCCAGGTCGTCCATGAAGCCCAGTTTGAGCATTTCGTCTGCTTCGTCGAGAACCAGGTGGTTCACGGTCTGAAGAACTTTTTCGTCGCGACGCAGGTGGTCGCACAGACGGCCCGGAGTGGCGACAACGATCTGTGCGCCATTACGGATTGCTTTCAGTTGTGGGCCCATCGGCGCGCCGCCGTAGACAGCCACAACAGTTACGCCTGGCATTTGCTTGGCGTAGGTTTCGAAAGCGGTTGCAACTTGTAGCGCCAACTCACGAGTTGGGGCCAGGATCAGAGCTTGCGGCTCGCGCTTGGACGGATCAATGCGGTGCAGGATAGGCAGGGCAA
>NZ_JBOIBY010000586.1:0-60297 GCF_050739655.1 Pseudomonas sp.
ACGACGAATACGATCAGCGGATCATCGAGGACCGCGTCAAGCAGTTCCGTGATCAGACCCGACGCTATCTGGCAGGCGAGCTGAGCGAAGAAGAATTCCGCCCCCTGCGCCTGCAAAATGGCCTTTACATCCAGCGTTTCGCGCCGATGTTGCGAGTGGCGGTGCCTTACGGCCAACTGACTTCGCGCCAGATGCGAATGATGGCCAAGATTGCCCGTGACTACGACAAGGGCTACGCCCACATCAGTACCCGGCAGAACGTGCAGTTCAACTGGCCGGCCGTTGAAGACATTCCAGACATCCTGGCTGAACTGGCGACCGTGCAGATGCATGCGATCCAGACCAGCGGTAACTGCCTGCGCAACGTCACCACCGACCAGTTCGCCGGTGTCGCTGCAGACGAACTGATCGACCCGCGCCCATGGTGCGAGATCGTCCGCCAGTGGACCACGTTCCACCCGGAATTCGCCTACCTGCCGCGTAAATTCAAGATCGCCGTCAACGGATCGACCTCCGACCGCGCCGCCATCGAAGTCCATGACATCGGCCTTGAGCCGGTACACAACGCCGCTGGCGAACTGGGCTTCCGTGTTCTGGTGGGTGGTGGTTTGGGCCGTACGCCGGTGGTGGGCGCTTTCATTAATGAATTCCTGCCGTGGAAAGACCTGTTGAGCTATCTCGACGCCATCCTGCGGGTTTACAACCGCTATGGCCGTCGTGACAACAAGTACAAGGCGCGGATCAAGATTCTGGTGAAAGCGCTGACGCCTGAAGTCTTCGCCCAGAAAGTCGATGCGGAAATGGAGCACCTTCGCGGTGGCCAGACCACACTGACCGAAGCCGAATTGCATCGCGTGGCCAAACACTTCGTCGATCCGGACTACAAGGCCCTGGACAACCAGAGCGCCCAACTGGCCGATCTCGACAAGGAACACCCGGGTTTCGCCCGCTGGCGCGTGCGCAACACCCTGGCCCACAAGAAGCCGGGTTATGTGGCAGTTACCCTGTCCCTGAAGCCGACCGGCGTTGCGCCGGGCGACATCACCGACAAGCAACTCGACGCCGTTGCCGACCTGGCCGACCGTTACAGCTATGGTCAACTGCGCACCTCCCACGAACAGAACATCATCCTGGCCGACGTCGAGCAGGAGAAGCTGTTCACCCTGTGGGGCGAGCTGCGCGAGAAAGGTTTCGCCACGCCGAACATCGGTCTGCTGACCGACATCATCTGCTGCCCTGGCGGTGATTTCTGCTCCCTGGCCAACGCCAAGTCGATCCCGATCGCCGAATCGATCCAGCGCCGTTTCGACGACCTGGACTACCTGTTCGACATCGGTGAACTGGACCTGAACATCTCCGGTTGCATGAACGCCTGCGGTCACCACCACGTCGGCCACATCGGCATTCTCGGGGTGGACAAGAAAGGCGAAGAGTTCTACCAGGTATCCCTGGGTGGCAGCGCCAGCCGCGATGCCAGCCTGGGCAAGATCCTCGGCCCGTCCTTTGCCCAGGAAGTCATGCCTGACGTGATCTCGAAGCTGATCGACGTGTACATCGAACAACGTACCGAAGATGAGCGTTTCATCGACACCTATCAGCGCATCGGTATCGACCTCTTCAAGGAGCGCGTCTATGCAGCGAATAATTAAGAACAGCGAAGTCGTCGACGAAACCTGGCACCTGCTGCCCAAGGATTTCAACATCGACGAGATCACCAACTGCGACGACTACATCGTCCCGCTGCAGTTGTGGCGCGAACACAGCCGCATGCTCCTGGCCCGCGACGGCGGCCTGGGCGTATGGCTGGACGCCGGTGAAGAAGCCGAAGAGATCGGCGAAGACGCCAACAAGTTCCAGGTCATCGCCCTGAACTTCCCGGCCTTCACCGATGGCCGCAACTACTCCAACGCCCGCCTGCTGCGTGACCGTTACGGTTTCAAAGGTGAACTGCGGGCAATTGGAGATGTGTTGCGCGATCAGTTGTTCTACATGCACCGCTGCGGTTTCGATGCGTTCGCGATTCGTCCCGACAAAGATCCGTATGAAGCATTGGAAGGTCTCAAGGACTTCTCGGTGACCTATCAGGCCGCCACTGACGAACCGCTGCCGCTGTTCCGTCGCCGTTGATCGTGATGCCTTGAACCCCTTGCGGGGTTCAAGGCTGTCCACTTCCTCAACAAGCTAATCCCCTATCGGAACGCCCCGCCCCAGCGCTACCCAATCGGCGTACAGTCGAGCTTTGGTTTCCAGTGCGGTGAACACGACGAATGGATTTTCGGCATCGCCAGCGGTGTTTTCCAGCACCGGTTTCAACCACCCCCACAGCTCGTCTGATGCATCCGCTTCGTGCAGCAATCGCCATACCCGCGCCTGCAAGTCGGGATAATTGACGCGAAAATCCGCGGTCAGGCTCAACCCATCCACCACCCGCAAAAAACCTGCCCCTGAAGGCCGAGCTTCCAGTCGCTGCCAGATCAGTGCCCTGGCCTGCCGCAACCCCTCATCACCCTCACGCAACCAATCGGTCACACTGCCATAGTTCGCCCCAGGCTCTGCCAGCCACAGGTTGATCCCTGTCTGTTCCCGATGCTTGACGATGCGTAACAAGGTGTCCTCGTCAGTCAATGGATTGCCCCATAACCTGACGCGATCCCGAGCGATGGCCTGGTTCAAGATGGCTTGCGGGACACGGCTTATGCGGTTATCGCGCAGGTCCAGCGACGTCAGGTACGGTTCATCCTTGATGCCGATCGGGCAAGTGGTGATCCCGGTGTTTCGCAGGTCTATTTGACGCAATTTTTTCATCCCCAGCAGAACCGGCGCGACATTCAGTGGGTTGTCACTCAAGTTAAGACTTTGCAGATTGACCAGTTCACCCAACTGCGCAGCGGTGTTCTCCTGAAACGTCAGGAAAGTGTCCTTAAGGTTGAGCGTCGTGAGTTGCTTGAGCTGGGGAATGACGGGAGGCAACACCACAACCAGGTCGCCGTCGAGGTCGCCCCGACGCAGGTCATAACGCTCAAGATTCAAGGTTCTGAGGTTGGGAAAACTCTCCAGGAACGCATCCAGACTTTCACGTTCCATCAGGTGCAAGTCGCGCATGGACAACTCGATCACCTCGTTGAACCGGATGCTCATGTTGGGCAACTGGTGGTATTCCTCAAAATCCAGATTCACTTTGTATCCGATAAATGTTTCACCCGAATACAGTCTATTGGCCGCTGGCGCACGCTTTTGCCAGATGGCGAGCAGCTCGTCCGCCAGCCTGCTGCGGATTTCGCGCTCGTACTCCAGCACATGCTGCGCCAGCGCGAGGTTGTGCGCTGCCAACTGCGCTGCATTCAATCCGGCCGCCTCTTCGTCACCCACTGCCAAAAAATCGATGTCCATATCATCGAGATCATGCACGGTTTGGTCGATCCAGCCGGTAAGGTCCAGGCGAAGCTGTTCGAACTGCTTCGCCAACCGATCAAGATAGGCCTGAACGTCTACCCCTGCCGCCAGCAACAGTGCATCAGCCTCGCTGTCGGTAAATTGCGGATAGAGCTGTTTGAGCTGCAGCCGCATCATCTGATGGGTCAGCGCGCCACCCTGGGGTGTTGTCGGGAAACCACCACCGCGCAGGCCTTGCCTGTCGAAGGGTAATCCGGCGTCCATCCTGCCCAGGCCAAGCATCAACTCGGAACGCGGGAAGGCTGCTTCACTGACAAGCCGCCGCAAATCACCGCTCTGGTCCAGCCCGTGCAATGCCAGCGCTGAACGCTCTTGCGTGGACAACACACTCAGGATGGCAGCAAACAGGTCCGTGCCGCCGGAGGCCAATTCGACCGTGCTGGCCACACCGTAGCACTCACCTGTCTTGATCAAGCGACGGCTATCCGGCGCATCCAATGGACCGCTACGATCCAGCACCCGGCCGCTGATCGAGCCATCGAGCACTTCGACTCGCACACCTTTGGGCCATCCGGGCAGACGGTCAAGCGAGTGCAAAGCCAGGACGTCGGAATCGGCATGGGCGATGGATCGCAGGTAAAGCCCTTCATATGCCCGGTTGAGCCGCAGATGCTGCTGGTATTGGCGCGCCTTGCTGTCCAGGCGTTTGAGTACCTCGATGACCTCTGCGGCCTCGGGTGACTGGTGGATGTCGACACCAGAGCGATCCAGAAACTGCTCCACGACGTTTTTCGGCAAGCCGGGGTACTCACGCTGGAACACGCGAACCCACTCATGCTCCGAATGTTGGAGCGCTTGATAGCGGCGATTGAACAGATCGGCCCTTGTGCCTGGATCAGTAGCGCTATCGAGCTCCTGATCCAGTTTGAAGCGACTGATGCTGTCGGCGAGCAACGGCGTCGGTGGACGCCCCGCGTGCATCAGCCGCAACAGGTCGTCATCGACAGTAATGACCCGACCGAGGTGGGCCAGCACATCGTCGCTGAAGGAGGCTTGCGGGGCGCTGACTCCACGCAGGAGTTCCAGGCGGGTGAATTTTGACTGAGGTTTGGCTGTCAGCTGTACGCTCGGTGCAGGTGCTGGCTTGCGTTCCGGCAATCGCTCGACGGATGTGGTTTCATGCGGACGCTCAGCACTGGCACCTGCTACTTTGAGTTCGGCCACCGCCTCGGCCAGCGGCAGCGCATTGAGCAAGCCGAACACCGTGCGCGATATTCCCTCGGCGCGCTCGTCCCTGGATTTGGCATTAACCGCTTGGGCCACGCCATACCCGGCGTCGATGATCCCGGCCAACACCAACAGGCCTTCGCCTCCCGGTACAAACAATGCCAATGGGCCGAACTGGTTGATCCACTTGACGAGCGGCTCGACGAACGCGCTCAGATCATCGCGATTGACCTGTGCATCGTCGCGAATGCTCGTGACGCTGGCCATGGCTGCCTGCTTCATGGTCAATACCAACCGGGCATAAGGGTCGACAGTTGCAGGTGACGGCGCAAAGTCGATGTACTGACGCGGATCCCAAAAGCCATCGTCATTGAACAACCCGGCGTTTTTTCCCAACCGATGTTGTCTGGGGTAGACCGCCATGCCTTCCAGAGCCGTCAATACACCCGCATGAAAAGTACCGTCTTCACGATCGTCTTCAGCAAAGTGCGCGACCAGTGCGTGTTTGGTGTCGGACGCTGACCCCTGTTTGACAATCCATGCGCGCAATTGCCGGATGTCGCTGAACTCATGCAAGGGTGAAGAATTACCGGGGACGTACATTAAAAAAGCGCCGGTGGAGCGCTCGCGAAAACACCAGATGTCCGTCGAGGTGTAGCGATAGAGTTTCAGCCGGCTGACTTCAATCGTCGAAACCACGCGGGTCGGCGCTTGCAGTTGCGCCACGGACAAAGTGTCCCAGGTTGTATCCGCAGGCAATCCGGCCGCCTGCATTGCCAGCGCCAGGCCTTTGTGGCTCAAACTGCCCTCCTGACGTTGCAGGCAAGCGGCCATGACCAGTGCCGCTTTCGCCGATGTCCGCAACGGGTAAGGTTCGCGAGCCAGGATTCGGTCATCCGAGGGCCAGGTGCGATCTAGGTAAGCCTGAAAACGTGTTTTCAGGTCCAGCTCCCAAACCCATTTCTTAAAGTCCGCGGGACGCAAGGCGATTTGCGTCATCGGGCCATAAGTCTGCGGCTGCGTGCGGCGGTAAATGCCTTCATAGCTGTCATGGTTACCGTTACCGTGGTCGGCGAACTCATCGACATTTGCCACGATACGCACGGCAGGGCCGACATCGGGAGGCGAATACAGACCGAATGCCGTTTCTGCAAAACGTCCATCGCCGACGGTTTGTTCATTGCTCAACAGCGCGTGCAGCAACGTCTGCGAAGAGGCGATCTGGCCCTGCTGGACACCGGCCTCTGGCGGGTGCCCTCTGTAGTTGTAATCCAGCGTGACCAACAGGGTATTTTGCGGATCGATGTCCTGCCCCCACTTTTCCTTGATCTGCTGTTCAGCGAACTGCTCGGGGGTTTGAGGGAGTGCATTGGCCAGCGCCGATTGCAATTGCTCGCCCATTCGTGGATGGGACGGTGGGCTTGCGGGGGCAACATTCGGATGTTCGTTCATGGGCATTCCTTTGCAAAATTGAGGAACGCCAACATAACCAGCCATCCGCCCTTTTGAAGCAGGAATGCTCGATGGATTGCTTCAGATTTTTCGTCGTGAGGTGGAAGACGCTGCGCGCGGCACCCTTAAGGTAAAGGTGAGTGGCTTTTGTGTTCCAGGCCACCCACAGTCTCAAACCCGAGTTCGTTCCTTCAACTGCCCCGCCGGAATGGCCCTCAGCAGCACCAGTGCGCCGATCACCAGCACGCCCGCCGAACCGCCGATGTTCCATGGTCCTTGTGATTTAGCGTATTCGACAGGCTGGCATTTCTCGTTGAACTGCATCACGCGTTCCCCTGCCGCTAACGAAAAAAGATAGCACTTTCAAATCACGAAATAATGATGGCAAAATGCCCGAGACTAATACCCATAGGCAGGAAGCCAAGTTGCAGCAGTCGGTTAAATCCATCGTCTCGCGTTTTTTACGCCCGATCTTCTTCGTTTTGGCCGTTGCTTTCATTGCCCTATTCGATCCTTTTGGCCTGGCGAGCTCCTCCAGCACCGCCTCGGCAAACTGGCTGAACCGTCTGTTCGCCGACCAGTATCCGGACAACGGGCAGCACCAGGTGGTGGTGCTTCTGGTCGACGACAACTACGTACAACGTCATCAGACCTACTGGCCGCTGCCCTATAACGAGCAGAGCAAGCTGTTCAAGCGCCTGCTCGCCTACCAGCCCGGCGCAGTATTCGTCGACCTACTGTATACCCATGACCACTCCCGCACGGTGCCTGGCCAGCAGCCGTTTATGGAGAGCCAGTTACTGGCCAACGTATTCGAGCGCTATCAGCGTCAAGGGATTGCTCTGCTACTAGCCAACACCGGTGTTCCGCGCGATGTGGACGGCGGGATCAATGTGCTACCGCGCTTCGCTGCAACCAGCCGCCCGGCTCTAGTGTCCTGGAGCGGCTTAGGCAACCAGTACCCGTTGGCCATGCCGACCGATTTGGGCACCTTGGAGACGCCGGCCCTGGGCCTTTACCGCGAATACTGCAAACAACACGACTGCCTGGCGTTGCCAGCGGACGCTGAAGCTGCTGCGCGACTGCCGGCGATAGCCTTACAGTGGGGCCTAAAGCTCTCGCCGCTGCAGGAACACATCTCCGACATCGAACACTGCAGTGCCCCAGGAGTGTTCGACCAGTTGGTCCAGGCGATGTTCTGGAAGCTCTCGATCTCGGCTCAGGCCACTTGCCCGTATAGCCTGACCCTGACCGCCAGTGACCTGGAGGCCAGCGCCACCGAGGATCGCGAGCTGCTGAGTAAGCTGTTGCGCGGGAAGCTGGTGCTGGTCGGCGCCAGCATCGCTGGCACCGGCGACCTCACTCTGTCACCACTACACGGCAAGATCCCCGGCGTGTATCTGCACGCCATGGCTCTGGACAACTTGATCACCTGGGGTGCGCACTACTACCGCGATCCGCCGGCTCTGGCCGATCTGCGCCTCGGTTCCTTGAACCTGCTGGATCTAGTGCAGTGTTTCCTGATCATCCTGATCGCCGCATTAAAGTCTTTCCAATCGCGCCCTGCCACCAGTTGGCCGTACTCCCGCTGGCTGCGCTCGCCGATATTTGGGCTAGCGCTGATGACCCTGTTGTTGGTGTTGCTGAGCTATGCGCTTTACCGGCTGAACATCACGCCAGTGAACGTGCTCGGCTTCCTGCTGCTATCGCTTTCACTGTTCACCGAAAAAATCCAGGAACGCCTCCAGCGCCCCGCCTGAGGCATCGGAAACCGCTCGACTTAAGGAGTCCAGAGATCAGCAAGACCACCCTACTTCTACTATGCGCCCTGTTCAGCCAGAGCCTGTTCGCCGCCAGCCAGGTGGTGGGCTACCTCCGCGATAGCGTGGAGCTGCTCGACAATCAGGGCAAAGTGCAGCGCGCCGTGCCCAGCGTCAGCCTGCCGCGTCAGGCGCCAGTGCTGAGCTACGATCAGGAGCTGGATCTTGTACAAGTCGAGGTGAGTGGGCAGAAGGTATGGCTGGACAGCATGACGGTGCGCGTCGAACCACCTCTGCACGTGGTCGACCTACCCTGCGAGAAGCTCATCCAAAACCAGGCCGAGGACCAGCAGAACAACGCCACCATTGGCTTCGGCGCTGGGTGCAAGAAATGAGTGCGGTGAACATGAAAACCCCGCTGCTGGCCCTTCCATTGTTGGCCATGCTGGGCGGCTGCCAAATGCTCGATGGCGCCAACAAGGCGGCGCTTAACCTGGTCGGCCCTTCCACCCAGTCGCGTGTGCAGGGTCACTACCTGGACCAGGCCGAGGTCCGCGAGTACTACAGGCTCGACCCGCAGCAAGCCAGCCAACAGCGGCTCAGTTTCGACGGCCGCAACGTGCCGGCCAGCGAGATCCGGCAGCAGAACCTGGTACAGATCCCAGAGCTGCAGGTCTACCTGCAGGGCATCGTCGAGCGCCTGTCCAAGAATTGGCCGGGCGAAGCGCCGAAGCTGCAGGTGCGCATCACCGACAGCTATTCCTTCGGCCCCTCGGCCGACCCCTTCGGCACGATCTTCGTGCCGTTGGGCATGCTCGACAACGTCAAGAGCGAGGACGAGATCGCCGCCATGCTCGGCCACGAGATGAGCCACGTGCTGCTGCGCCACCATGATCGCCGGTCGGCGCTCCAGAAACAGAAGGAGATCATGACCAACCTGGCCACCGCCGTGGTGGTTGCCGCCGCGGTAGCCGACACTGGGGTGGACCGCAACAGCGGCAAGCTCAAGCTGGTGAGCAAGGACCCGATTGGCACTCAGAAAACCATTGGCAACACCGTGCTCTATACCGGCTTGGTCAATAGTTTCTCGGACAACGTCTGGAGCACCGCTTGGGGCCGTAGCCAGGAAGACCAGGCCGACCTTCTGGGTACCGACCTGATGATCCGCGCCGGCTACGCGCCGCGGGCTGCCTGCATCAGCCTGCAACGGCTGAGCGACTTCCAGGGCAAGCAGGATCCTCTGCTCGGTGGCTTCCTGACGGCCCGCCAGAGCGCCCTGAAGGAATCCCTTCAGCAGTTCGACTTGAACCAATTCAGCCGCGAGCTCAACATTTTTATCAACGATGGCCTGAGCACCACAATCTCGGCTACGGGGCAGTACTTCACCCGCTCGCACATGTCGCCCATCGACCGCGACGAGGAATTGCGCAAATACCTGCAACGCGAGTACCGCGAGCAGACCCGCGCGCGGATGGACCGGCGTAGCTGGCCGAAGGTACGCGACTCGGCCAATGTCCGCGCCTCGCTGCAAGGTTACAAGGACGCCTACGCCGCGAGCGCGGCACTGGAGCAGAAGCAGCCGGCCCAGGCCCAGGCCTTCATCGCCCGAGCCCTTGCCTCGCCAGTGGGCAACCAGCCCGGGGTGCGCCGCGCTGCCTTCACCGTTCACATGGACCGTGGGGATAGCCGCGCGGCGCTGGCCGACCTTAAGTCGATCAGCGACTGGTCGCTGGCCGGGCCGTCAATCTATGACTTGATGATCAGCTACCACCTCAAAAGCAACGACCCGAAGGCGGCCCTGAGCATCATCGACAAGGCCGAGCGCAACCTCGGCTCTGAAGAGCTGTTCATCACCGAGAAGCTGTTGGCCAACCGCCAACTGGAGGCCGATGACCAGGTGCGTACCGTGCTGCGCAAGTGCGAGCAGTACCCCAGCCGCAAGCAGAGCTGTCAGAAATTGGTACCTAAATCGACCTAAACCCGGCGACCCGCTCGGTGGATCAAAGCGTTATCGATTCATCAGCGATGTACGAAAGCCTATTTGAGACCATGGCCCGACACCCGGGCCATGGCCTTCAGCCCTCCCTCAACGCCCCCTCAAACGCCGGCGTCAACCCCGACAACTGCAGCTTGCGCACAAAATCGCCCAAACGCTGCTGCTTGTAAGCCTCCACGTCTTGTTCGCGGTAATCGTAGAAACCCTGTCCATCGCGCAAGCCATTACGGCCACTTTGCATATTGTCGGCAATCACCTGCGGCGATTCGAAACGCGGTGCCAGCGCGCCACTGAGGTAGCGCGAGGCGTAGTAGAGGATGTCGCCACCGCCCCAGTCGATAAACTCGAGCAAGCCCAGCACCGAGAAACGCAGGCCGAAACCAACGCGTACTGCGGTGTCGATATCTTCCGCACTGGCCACGCCCTCCTCGACCATCCGCGCCGCTTCGTTCATTGCGAGTGCCTGGATGCGCGGGACGATGTAGCCGGCCACCGGATTGCACACCACGGGCACCTTGCCGATGCGCTTGAGCAGTTGCAGCAGACGCTCGACCACGTCTGGGCAGGTCGCTGCGCTGCGGCTGATTTCCACCAGTGGCATCAGGTACGCAGGATTCAGCCAATGCGCGTTCACGAAGCGTTGCGGTTCACTGACCATTTCTGCCAACTCGGTAACCAGAAAGGTCGAGGTGGTTGACGCGATGATGGTCGACGCCGGGGCGTGTTCGCTGACCCAGGCGAACGTCTCCTGCTTGACCGCTATGACTTCCGGCACCGCTTCGAACACCAGGTCGCACAGACGCAATGTCTGCGCGGCCTGGGATTTGGATTGCAGTGTCAGCCTGGACAGCGCGATGTCTGCCTGTTCCGGCTCAAGCATGCCGAGGCGTACCAGCATCTGCAGTTCGCTGCGCACGTTGTTGCGCACGCGTTCGAAATAGCCGCACCGCTCATCCTCGGCGCGATCCTTGATATCGATCAGGGTGACTGGCAGGCCCGCATGGATGAACGCCAGGGCGATGCCCTCGCCCATCCGCCCGGCCCCGACCACGCTGACGTGAGGCAGCGCAGCGTTCATCAGTTGTAGCCCTTCGTCAGCAGCTCGGTCATCTGCGCCCGATCAAGCCCGGCCAGCCCGAGGTTTTCCAGGGTGCGACCTTCAGCGTAGAGATCACGGGCAGCCACAGCCGAAGCAATGCTCAGCAGGCCCTGTGCGACCGGGGTTGGCACACCGGCCCAGCGACCGACGGACACCAGGAAGGACAGGCCCAGGCGAGTGTCTTCCAGCATGTAGCGATGTTTTTGCAGGTCGATGTCTTCACGCCAGTCGCCGCTGTCGGTCAACTTGCCATGGGCGCCGCGACCATACATCCACTCCTCGCCTTCGCTGGTGTTGTAGTGATCGGCCAGGGGAAAGTGCGGCGCGCCATAGGTCAGTGCTTCGCGCACGGCCATGCGCTCGGCGTCCAGCTGATTGGTCACACGGCGGATCGAAGGCTGCGTGCCCTCGTTGTGAATGTCCCAGGCCTCGAAATGCTCCAGGGGACCGGCGTTCATCATGATCAGCGGCGGGTGGATGATCGGGCCTGCGTTCATCAGTGCACCGCTCAGGGCGTCTTCAACCGGTTCGACACTTGGGTAAGCCTCACGCAGCACCGCGAAAGCGTGCTCGGACAGGTTGCTCGGGAACACGCCGGTCGGCAGGCGGGTCGCGTAGCAGCTGATCACCAGATCGCTGTCGCCGTGCTTGCGCACCAGGTACGGCAACGTACCGGTCTCAGCGAATGCGACCCGGCTCTGGTTGCCCGCATCAGCCATGGCCTTGGCGAACACGTAGCTGCCGAAGGTGCCTGGCGGCAGGAACACCACCTGACCGTCGTGCAGGTGCGGCGCGACCTGTTTGGCCAGGTCTTCATGGGAGGTCGACGGCAGCGGAATGATCACCAGTTGCGCATCGGCCAAGGCTTCGGCCAGGTTGTCGGTCAGGGAAAGCATGTCGCCAGCTTTGCCAACGGAAAGCTGGCGAGTGCCCCGGTAGTCCTTGATGGTCAGGCTGCCAATGTCCAGCAGCTCCTTGAGCGCTGCGCCGTCACGACGCCACAGGCGGGTCTGATGTCCCTTTTCAGCCATTTCGGCAGCGGCGGCGTAACAGCCGTGACCACCACCCAGAACTGTAATTTTCATGCAGATGCTCCTCTTGTTAGAGACTCGATGCTATCGAGCCCTACCGCCGCAAACTCATCCGATTACGCAGCCGACTGACGAATTACGCAGAGCTCTCAATGCTTCCTGCGCCGCAGGGTGTCCGATGGCAGGCATCCATAACGTTGCCGATAAGCACTGGAGAAATGCCCGAAGCTGTTGATGCCGTGACGCAACAGGATATGGGTCACGGTTTCACCGTCCTTGCCCTGCTTCAATGATTCGTGGATCACCGCCAGGCGGCGGTCGCGGATGTAGTCCACCGGCGTCTGCTGGAGGAACTGGTTGAAGCCGTTTTGCAAGGTGCGCACCGAGACGCCGCACAGTTCGCTCAGGATCGTCACACTGATCGGTTCGTCGAGGTGCTCCTCGATATAGTCACGGGCCTTCTTCACGTGGTGCGGCAGCGGCGCGCGCGCGTCGATCAACAGATCCGCGGAGTAGTTGTGCGGCAACTGAGTGAGCAACAGTTGCATCAGGTATTCGGACAGGCCGCCGGCGATGCGCGAGCCGTCGACGCCGCTGCCGTATAGCCGGCAGATGTAGTCCAGGGTGTGATAGAGGCTGACGACGCCCGCGCCCAAATGATCGACGCTGACATCAAAGATTACCGACTGGCGCAGGCTGCGGCCGAGCAGGCGTTGCAGTTGGGTCTCCAGGGCATCACGGTCGACGCGCAGGATCAGGTTGCGGCATTCGCCGTCGGTGACGATGCGGCTTTGTGCGAATGGCGAGGAAACGCTCAGGTAGCCCGACTGCATCGCCGCGCTGCGTCGTCCGTGGGCCACCTCGCAGTTGCCCTGCAAGGTGATGCGAAACAGGTACTGATCGGCGATGTCGCCGATGGTGATTTCCACCGGCGCACCATAACGCAAATCGAGCAGTGCCGAATCGCCGAAGAACACGCCATTGAGTCGGGTGTGAATGGGCGAGTCGCGCAGGACGTTGAAGCTGTGCGGGCACAGGTAATGGCTGACCTTGTCCTTGATCTCGCGGTAATCGGCGGAGCTGAGCAGGCTGTGCCGTTCCAGCAGGTGTACATCGTTCAACATCAAGCGTTCTCCTGACCTGGAGCGCCTCGGCCCCGCTGCGTTCTACTGTGGGAGCAGGCTAGCTCCCACAAGGGTTTTCGGTTGATCAATAATTCTGTGAGCGACCCATGACTACTGTGGGAGCTAGCCTGCTAGCGATAGAGCCTTCACATTCAAAGAAGATGTCGAATGTGCCGCCGTCATCGCTAGCAGGCTAGCTCCCACAAGGGTTTTCGGTTGATCCATAATTCTGTGACCGACCCGTCAATCAACCCTGGGCCGGATACTCCCGGGTATAGCTTTCGCGGAAGCAGCGGCAGCCGCGCCACAGCAGCAGCACCGTCAAGGCCGAGGCGCCGACGATCACCAGTGACATCGATGAACCCACCGCAGCGGGCGAGCCGAAGTAACGGTCAGTCAACAGCGCCACCAGCGTGGTGCCCAAACCCAATCCCAGCAGATTGCTGATCAGCAGGAACACGGCCGAGACCTGCGCACGAACCTGATTCGGGGAGAGGATCTGCATCGCTGCCGTAGACGCCGGCATCGGGAACGAAGCGAAAAACATCGCCGGCACCAACAGGGTCACAGACAGCCACAGTTGATCGACTTGCGGAAACAGTACGGCCGGCACAGCCATGCCCAGAGCGCCGATCACCCCGGTGCGCATCGCGGCGTCCTGATGACCGCGCTTGGCCAGGTAATCGGTGAGCCATCCCCCGAACAATACCCCGGCAGTGTTGGCGAGCAACAGCACCGTGCCGAGCATGTAGCCCGCCTCGACCGGCGTCAGGCCGAACTTGCGGATGTACAGCGCCGGGCTCCAGCTCATCATGCAGAACAGGACCATGGCGTAGAACGAAAAGCCCAGGTAGTGGCAGGTGAAGGTGGCGCGGTGGCGCCCGAGGAAGCGCAAGCCATCGGTCATGGCGACCTTCTTGGCCCGACCCTGCTCATCCACCTGCAAGCCTTTGCGAGCCGGGTTGCGCACGGTGAGCCAGATCAGCAGCCCGACCACGATACCGGGCAAGCCGACAATGAAAAACGCCAGCTGCCAGGCCTTCATCGCGCCAAGAACGGCGACTTCGATGGTGGTCATGTCCTTGAGCATCGCGATCACATAGCCGCCCACCAGGAAGGCCAACCCACCGCCCACGAACGAGCCGATGGAATAGATGCCCACCGCGCGACCGAGTTTTTCCTTGGGGAACATGTCGCTGAACATCGAGTAGGCCGAAGGCGACAGAGCCGCTTCGCCGACGCCGACGCCAATGCGGGCGAGGAACATTTGCAGGAAGTTTTTGCTCAGGCCGCAGGCGGCAGTCGCCAGGCTCCAGAACACAACACCGACGGCAATGATCTTCGGCCGGGAGAAACGGTCGGCCAGATAGGCGATGGGCATGCCCATGAACGCGTAAAACAACGAAAACGCCAGCCCGTGCAGCAAGCTGAACTGGGTATCGCTGATCTGCAAATCGGCTTTGATCGGCTCGATCATCAACGCGAGAATCTGCCGGTCCACAAACGAAAAGATGTACGCGACCATGCACAGGGCAACCACGTACCACTCGTAGACGTAGGTTTTCTTCTTTTGCAGGACCGCGTTATCGACCTGAATATTCACTGGTTTTACTCCTCTTGGAATCCGCTGAGTGCGTCGCTTGGCGACTCGAAAGTTGCGTGGCAGATACCTGCCACAGGCAGGCGGATTGCATGAAAGGTGTAAAGCACGATCGGTTTGAACATGGTCAGGCCTCTTATTGTTATGGGGTAAAACGCCAGGCGGCGGCGCTTACCAGAACTTCCAGGTGTAAGTGGTGGCGACACGGAATTCGTTGTAGTCGTAACCGTACTTCTGCTTGATATCGATGTTGCGCAGGTCCAGCCCAAGGCCTTGCAACGCCCCGCTCTGCACCACGTAGTTGAGCCCCAGGTAGCGTTCGCTTTCCTGGTTGTCGCTCAAGCTTCCACCCCGGTCCCAATTGGTCCCCTTGATGTAACGGGTGTAGAACTTCAGCCCCGGCATGCCCATCCCGGCAAAGTCATAGCTGTAGCGCGCGCCCCAGGACTTTTCATCCGGGCGGACAAACCCCAGGGACGACCAGTGCACCAGGTAAGGTTGCGGGATATAGCCGTTCATGGTCGGGAACACACTGTCACCGAGAATGCGCTGGTAACTGAGGCCGAACATGTGAGCGCCCTTGAAATGGCGAACAGATCATCCCCAACATACTGGCAATACCGAGCCCCCGAATCTGTATTGGCCTGGGCGGCCGGGATGTTGCGCGGCGCAGAGCATGAGGGATTGAACGGACGATGGGTTGGAGCATTGTCAGGCCTCTTATTTTTATTGGGTAAACGCCAGGCAGACGCAATGAAACCGTCCGCTAAAACGACGCGTGCCACTTCTACGCAAGGTAAGTCAGGCGTCGCCGCGCCGGTATTGAGACGAACAGCATCTGTTGCGGGGAAATCTTTAAGCCGGCTAAGGGAAATCTTTAGTCAGTCCAGAAGTGGAACCTGGACGCGCCCTAAACTAGCCATAGCCCTGCCCGCCAACCTCCCCGATTGCGCAGGCGTTTCTCTTATTGCGCAGTCAGATGCGGGCAACTGTTCGAAAGGTCTGGAAGGTTGAGCGGAACACAGGCCCCAGCATCGAGGCTGCACGCTGGGTCATCGACCCGTGCATGTGTGCTGGCGCAGTACTCAATCGTCTCGCAATAAAAAACGGGGGCGATAGCGGGGTAAATGGCAGTCAGTTAAGCAATGGAGATCAAATTGAAGGCATCCGGCAATCCCTTGTAGGAGCTCACGAGTGAAACGAGGCTGCGATCTTTTGATTCTGTTTTAAAGCTAGATCAAAAGATCGCAGCCTGCGGCAGCTCCTACCCAGGGCATGTCGTACAGAGATGCGGCCTACACAAAATCCTGTAGGAGCTGGCTTGCCAGCGAAAATCCTCAAGCCCCCCGGCGCGTCAGGATTAACGCATTATCGTGAATTAGCTCGGCAGGGCTTCGTTGCTGAAGGCTTGCACCTCTTTCACCAAGCCTTGTGCTGCCATCATCACCAGTTGCCGGCCTTTTTCCGGCGAAGCTTGCGCCGGGTCCGAGCCCATGCGGCCATCCGGGTGGCGTGCGCGGAAATCGAGGGCCTCGCGGATCGGTCCCCAGTTAGCGATCTGCGGCGAGTAATCCGCCGACTTGATGGAGTCCGGATAGGCCCACTGGGTCACGGCAATCTCCGACGGCGTTGCGTGCACGCCATGACCCGTAGGGAACTGTTCCCGCGCCAGGTCATTGATCCCTTCCAGATCCCACCAGTTGCACAACTTCAGGGCGAAGCCCGCTTTACGACGAGCAAAGCTCGCCTCGGCATAAAGCTCGGAAAATGCCGCTTCAATCGAGGCGACGTTGCCACCGTGGCCATTGAGAAAGAAGATTTTTTCAAAGCCGTGGGCAGCCAGTGAACGCGTCCAGTCACCGATGGCGGCGATAAAGGTCGAAGGCCGCAGCGAGATGGTGCCCGGGAAGCCCAGGTGATGCTGCGCCATGCCGATGTTGAAAGTCGGGGCAATCAGGATGTCGGCAGATTTCTGCGCTTCATTGGCGATGATTTCCGGGCACATCCAGTCGGTCCCAAGCAGGCCTGTGGGGCCGTGTTGTTCGTTGGAACCGATCGGGATGACGATGGTGCGGCTGCGCTCCAGAAACTGTGCGATTTCGGCCCAGGTCGATAGATGTAAAAGCATCTGAGTTCTCTCTTTTGAAAGGTCCCTTGCGGAACAAAATGGGTTTGAAATTCAAAGCGCCTGGTCAACCTGCGTTGTATCAACGACCGGGCGGGAACGCGTCAGCGGAGTATTCGCGATGATCACCAACGCCGCACATAGAAACACACAACCAACAGCGACAATGCCAGGGTTCATGCTTGCCGTTGATGTCTTGGCCCAACCGATCACCGCCGCCCCCCAGAATCCGCCACACAGCCCGATGGTGTTGATCAAGGCAATTCCCCCCGCCGCCGCTTCGCCTTTTATGAGCTCAGAAGGCATCGCCCACAAGACGGTATAGGCCATGAACATCATGGCGATCGCCAGTGTCAGCACAACCATCGATAACAGCAGATGCCCATCGGCAAGCGGATACAAAAGCATCAGTATTGCCCCGATGCCCGCCGGGACGGCGCAGTGGTAGCGTCGCTCACCGAAGCGGTCGGATCGCCGCCCGATCCAGTACATGCCCGCTGCCGCTGCCACATAAGGAATCGCGGCGCACCAGCCCAGCTTCATCATGTCATTGACGCCCTGGGCCTTGAGGATTGCCGGCAGCCAGAAGCTCATGGCGTAGATCGAAAAGATAATGCAAAAGTACGCTGACGCCAGGATGTAGATTTTCGGATCGCGCAACACGCTCCTGAACGAGTGAGATCGGAGCGCGGAAGTACCCAGTTCACGCTCCAACAACTGCTTTTCCTCAACGCTCAGCCACCGGGCCTCAGCGGGACGGTTGGCCAGATAGAAAAAGGTGAACACGCCGAGCAGGACACAGGGCAAACCTTCGATCAAAAACATCCATTGCCACCCGGCAAGCCCACCCATGCCTTCGAATGTAGTGATCAGCCACGCCGACAACGGGCCGCCAATGATGCCGCCGACGGGACCGGCGATGAACACGATCGCAATGGCCCGGGCCATGCGTTTGGGGCCGTACCAGCAGGACAGGTAATAGATCATTCCCGGGGCGAAACCGGCCTCGAAAACCCCGAGCAGAAAACGCATGGCGTAGAACATCGGCACATTGCGGACGAACAGCATGCAGGCAGAGGTTATGCCCCATAACACCAGGATGCGGCTGAAGGTTTTTCGCGCGCCAACACGCGGCAACATCAGGTTGCTCGGCAGCTCAAAAAGCACATACCCCAAAAAGAACACACCGGCACCGACACCATAAGCAGCATCGGACAGACCCAGGTCATTTTGCATCTGCAATTTGGCAAAGCCGACGTTGATCCGGTCCAGGTAGGCGAACACATAACAAACGAACAGCAGTGGCAGCAGCCGCCAGTTGAGCTTGCGATACAGGTTGGAAATGGCAGCGCTGTTTGCCGGCGTGACAATGGTTGACATGCGGATCTCCGATTTTTCTTGTTGGTCTGGGCTGGTGGGAAAAATAGTGCGCCGACCGTGCATACCCAGCAAGAGCAACTAAGTTCGTGTACCGTTGCTCTATGAGCAACGGTTAAACAGGAGACTCCGATGCGCGAAATCAATCAGCAACGCTTGAGGTACTTTCATGAGGTGCTGACCCATGGATCGATTCGTGGCGCAGCGGACAGCATCAACACCTCCCCTTCCGTCATCACACGCCAGATCAAGCTGCTGGAAGAGGAATTGGGGGCAAAGCTGTTTGAACGTCAGGCCCGGGGCGTACAACCCACCGAGGCGGCGGCGCACCTGCTGGAGTTCTGGCGAGGCTACCGATCACACCAGGAAAAACTCGAAGACCAGCTCCAGGCGATCAAGGGCCTGCAGCAAGGGCATGTGCGAATAGTCATCAGCGAGGGCTACGTCGATACGCTGGTCGACCATGTACTCGCACCGTTCTGCAAGCAGTATCCGAAGCTCGATATCCGCTTGGACATACTGCCCGTTGACGATGTACTCAACGAAATCGCTGAAAATCGCGCGCACATCGGCCTGGCCTACAACCCCCCTGCGCACCCTCATATCGACTATCGAGCCACGTCGCGGCAACCGGTGATGCTGCTGGTTCGGCCCGATCATCCGCTGGCCCTGAGAGGAGGAATGGCCACCGTCGATGACCTGCTCAACTGCCAACTGGTGCTCACCCCGACCACCTTCGGTATCGGGCATGCGCTGCGGATGCTGGAGTACGCGGAAAAAATCGAAATCCGCCCGGCGCTGGTGAGCAACTCACTGGCAGCCCTCAAGCGCCTGGTGGCTGGCGGCGAATTCGCCTCGTTGCTGGGGGAAGTGGCTGCTTATCGAGAGATCGCCCAGGGCAGCCTGGCGGCCGTAGCCGTTGACCATCCCCTTTTTCTGGGCGTCGAGGCCAAGCTGCTGGTGAAGACTGGCCGACCGCTGGCGGCTCCTGCTCAAGAGCTGTTGGATTGGGTGCTGCAGCGACTGCCGATGTTTGCCGAGGGCGGAACTGATCGTCAGTGAATCAGGGCAGGTCCAGCCGGACCACATCGTTATCACGATGGTGAGTTTCGGGTTGTACGCATTGTTCATGCGGCGATTCGGTATTGATCCTCTGAACCGATAGCCGTGTTGATACAAAAAGATCGCAGCCTGCGGCAGCTCCTGCGTTGGAATGCGCGTCCCTGTAGGAGCTGCCGCAGGCTGCGATCTTTATGGACCTCCGAAAAAAGCGTCAGATCACACTTAGAACCATGGTCGTCTGGCCCCGGTTTCGGGCAAAGTGCAGAAACATCAGGATTGGGGTTGGAGCACTTTGATTTAGACGTTCTATTGTGGCCTTGGCGAACGACTAGGCCCGTGCCGCTGAATGTGCCCGTGAGGGTTCCAGTTTGACCTTCTCCCACTTGGCGATAACCAGCGGTGCAATGGCATTACCCAATACGTTCAGCGTGGTGGTGCCACTGTCGATAATCCTGAAAATGCCGGCGATCAACGCCACGCCCTCTAGTGGAAGACCGGCAGACGCCAGGGTGGCTGACAGGATGATGATGGCAAAACCCGGCACCCCTGCTGCTCCCTTCGAGGTCAGCACCATCGTCACCACCAACAGGATTTGCTGAGACAACGACAAGTCGATTCCATAAAGTTGCGCCACAAAGATCGTCGCGACGCCGAGAAAAATCGACGCACCATCGAGATTGAACGCATAACCCACCGGCACCACGAAACTGACGATCCGACGCGGTACACCGTAGCTCTCCAGCTTGGTCATCAATTGCGGCATGACGGCTGCTGATGCGGCACTCGAGAACGCCAGGATCAACTCATTACGGAAGTAGCGAATCAACTTGAAGATGTTTTCGCCAATCAAGTAGCAAATGCCACCCAGCACCACAAGAGCGAAAACAATTAACGCCAGGTACACAACACCGATCAACTTCAGCAAGGGCAACAGTGAGGCGAAACCAAAAGTCGCCACCGTCGCACCGATCATGCCAAACACACCGATCGGCGCGTAGGCCATGACAATGGACACAACCTTGAACATTGCATCCGAAATGCCCTGGACCAGTGCGATGACGGGTGCGCTTCTCTCTTTGGGTAAAGCATTCAATGCCTGGCCAAACAGAACGGCGAAAAACAGCACTGACAGCAACTTTGCTTCCGACATCGCGACCAACACATTGTCTGGAACGATGTTCTGCAAGATGACCAATGCCCCTTTGGACGGCTCCATGGTAATTGATGCAGCGCTATGCGAGACGCCTGAAATATCGGTACCCGTGCCTGGTTCGAAGAGGTTCGCGAAACACAGCCCCATGACGATGGCCAACGCGGTAATCGCAAAGAAGTAACCGAGCGACTTTATTCCCATTCGACCAAAGGATTTGCTGTCTCCGCCGCCTGCAATGCCCAGAATCATGCAACAGAACACGATCGGCACGACCACCATCTTCATCATCTTGATGAAGATGTCACCGAGCGGCTTGAGGATCTCCGCGCTCACCCATGTTTGATATTGCGGATGTGTATTGAAGTACCAACCGACAAGCACGCCGAGCAACAGCCCGGCAACTATTTGCCACACCAAGGGAATACGTTTCATGTCTAGCCTTCTTGTTGGAATGAGAGGTCTGCGTTTGTTGGCAGTTGCTAGAGTCATGAGCTTGCAGCTCACTTGAGATCAAATGGCACAACGGTGTTGTGCCATGAGTGTTTTTATTTCGCGAAGAGCTGGCTCATATCCTTGAAAGCCTTGAATTCAAGAGCATTGCCGCATGGATCAAACAGAAACATGGTGGCTTGCTCGCCAACCTGACCTTTGAAGCGAATGTACGGTTCGATCACAAACTCGGTCCCAAACGACTTCAGTCGCTCGGCCAGTGCCTCCCATTGCTCCCAACCCAGGATGATGCCGAAGTGCGGAACAGGTACATCGTGACCATCGACCGGATTGCTGTGAACGCTCTCTTGAGAGGCTGTTTTCGGGTGCTCGTGAATGACCAGTTGGTGACCATAAAAGTCGAAATCGACCCACTGGGTGCTGGAGCGCCCTTCTTCAAGACCAAAGACTTCGCCGTAAAAGGTGCGCGCGGAAGCCAGGTTGTACACAGGGATTGCGAGGTGGAATGGCGAGAGGCTCATCAGAACTCCAGTAATGTTTTTTGTTGGTTGGCGAACACTTCCCCGTCATTGGCTCTCTAGGTTCAGCCGTTGCCGGGGATGGGAAACATCGTAGGACGGAAAACCAAACAGAAAAATCAATATATATTTCTTAGAAACACAATTAATATTTGTGAATGATCAAAGAACTCAAGACACTCATCGCTGTGGCGCGCGAAGGCACGTTTGCCGCTGCCGGCAACAAGATCGGTCTCACGCAGGCCGCCGTGAGCGCGCAGATTCAGCGCCTGGAGGCTGAGCTGGGCTTCGAAATTTTCGACAGAAAAGGACGCTCGGCACATCTCAATAAAATGGGCCACCAGATACTCCTGCAAGCGCAGGAGCTGCTCAGGCTCTACGACAATCTGGGCTCCACGACATTGGGACAACCAGCAAGTGTGCTGGTGAACATCGGCGCGATCGCGTCCGTGCAGCGCTCCTATTTGCCGGACGCACTGGCCAGGTTTCACCAACAATGTCCCCAGTGCCGCACGCGTGTCATACCGGGGCTATCAATGGAGTTGGTGAACCTGGTCGATGCAGGCGAGATAGATATGGCCGCCATCATTCGCCCACCCTTCTCACTCCAGAGTGATCTACGCTGGACGAATCTGGCGCTTGAGCCCTACCGACTGATCGTGCCGCGTGAAGTGCCGGGAGACGACTGGTCGCAATTGCTTTCCAGTCAGCCATTCATTCGATACGACCGATCATCCTTCGGCGGCAGGCAAGTCGACCGGTTTCTGCGTCAGATGCATTTCACCCTGCATGAGGTCTGCGAACTGGATGAGCTTGAGGCCATCATCAAACTGGTCGAAAACGGCGTTGGCGTTGCGCTGGTACCGCAAACAACGCCCGATCCCCAATGGCCGGCAGGTGTCCGGGCACTCGACCTTGGAGCGCACACCTTTCACCGTGATATCGGGTTGATACATCGTTCTCGTCGAAGCTTTACCGAACCTGTGGGGATTCTGGCTGACCTGATCGTTGAGCAAGTCAAGGGCGGCCATTTTTGAGGCACGACCTATTGATCAATCAAGGTGCCTCTTTGCTCTGGTTTTCCAGCTTCTGCGCCGCCTCTTTTTTCGCCGCCTGGGCTTCCAGGATCAATTGGTAGGCAATGTAGTACTTGTAGATATTGCTGACGTAGGTAACCGTCTCCGCACCGATTTTCTCGGCGGCAACGTACTCGACGTTGTGGAACCAGACGTTCGGATCCAGCCCGCGGCTGGCGGCTTCTTTGCGAAGTTTTGAAATTCTGCCCGCCCCTGCATTGTAAGAAGCGAAGGCAAACAAGGCCTTGTCCAGGTTGGTCATGGGCTCTTGGCCGTAATAGTGGTCGATCATCCAACGCATATACTTGATCCCGGCGTTGATGTTTGGCTCGACTTGCGCAATGTTGCCGACGCCGAGTTCCTTGCCAGTGGCGGGCATGACCTGCATGACACCAATGGCGCCTACCTTGCTCCTGGCTGCCTGATTCAGTTGAGATTCCTGATATCCCTGGGCGGCCATCAATAACCAGTCCACATCGTATTTGTCCCCGTACTGCTGGAAGTACTGAACCAATGCGATAAATTTTTTGCGTTCGGACTCGGAGACAGAGGCCTTTACATATTTCTCGCCCTTAAAGTAACGCGTCAGAATCATGTTTCCGAGGGTGGTCCCTTGACCATGACCGGCAATGAAATCGTTGGCGGCGGCCTGCAACTGCGGGCTGCCCTTGCGAAAAGCCCAGGCAATCTCGCCGCCGGTGCGCAACGCGACGGCGTCATGCACCGTGATATTCGGGAAGACCTTCTTCCAGAAATCCGCTTTGTGCTTGTCCACGACGATGAGAGGAATCATGCCGGCGTTCAGCATCTCGATCAGATCCTCGTCCTCCAAAGCCTCCGGTGCCTCCTTGAGGATGACCGCTGGTTTTTTCTCGTCGGCGAAGCGCTGGTTGAGGGCCATCAGGCTCTCGTAATAACTGGAGGACTTGCGAACGAAGACCACCTTTCCCGCTAAATCGTCCACAGTGGACACTGCGGGTGAGTCGGGACCGGATATCACCACTTCGCTGACGTTGCGATAGATCGGTGAGGAAAAATCAACCAGCTTCCTGCGTTCCTCCGTCACGGTGAGGTTAGACGCCGCAATATCGCCTTTGCCGGCAGCCAGCGCTGGCAGCAGCTCATCCCGAGCGACAGGAATGAACACCAGCCGCACTTTTAGAGCCTTGTGTTTTAGCTTGTTATCCTTGGCCAGTTGCTTGTTCAGATCCTCCTCGAATACGCGAAAAAAATCGTAAGTCGTACCGCGTTGGACGCCCCTGTCGACAAAATAAAAAGTCTTGCTATAGACCGTCAGGACTCGAATGACCTGTCGATCGATCATCCCGTCGAGATCGCCGGTCCACGGTGCGCCCTCGGTCGAGATAGTGAGTTGCTCACGCGGCAGTTCCTGGGGGGGCGCGTTTGCCTCGGCTGCGGCATGGATCGGTGCGGTGAAAAGAGCGAACACGAGCGCCGCGACGGCGTGGATGATCAGCGCTGAGCGTGCAGGCGTACGGTGGGTTACCAGATCGCTCGCTCCCAACATGGTCAGGGCTCCACACGTTGTTTTGCAGTTTGCCGGGATATGGCCAAGACCATGCCTTCAGAAGAACACATCAAAGCCTAGTTCAGTGATGACTGCCGTTCCAGGCTTGGGTGCCGGATGTTGAGGTCCGTCACCTGCAAGGGTTAGGGCCTCCTACCACCTGCGCTGCAATGAGGGGCGCTTGCAGGGCACTTGCTTAGCACTGGCGCAGCTAGGTTGTACTGTTCCTGCATGGCAAGTCAGCATCCCTTCACGCAAACAAAAAACAGTATCTTACGACGTAAAAAAACCCGCACTAGGCGGGTTTTTTGAGGCTTTCGGGTGGTTTAGGCACCACCTGACATTAATTAGTGGTGCCCAGAGACGGAATCGAACCGCCGACACGGGGATTTTCAAAACCTGTGAAAGTCCTTGCCCGTTTGGAAAACGGCTGGTTTTCCTGGGCCTATCTCAAAGGCGGGGGGGTAAACTCCGGCCAGAAACGGGCCAGATGGCCTCAAAAGCTTCCGGACGTACCGGAGGAGCACCGGAGCGTGGTGTGCTGATTGGTGATGCTTTTCGACGCACCGCGCGTACCGCGTGACATTTGAGCAGGCTAGGAAAGCAACCAATTAATCCTCGCTGCTCGTACCGCGTAACAATCGAGAGATGCGACCAGATGGTAATTTGGTGTTATCTCACTTTTGCAGATTTTCACTCGAGTTCTTGGCGTGTTGTGTCAAGTATTGAGGCCTGGGTTGAAAAAGCGTTTGGCTCACAAGCCCAATAATACTTAACTGCTAAAAACTTCTCCCAGCCAGTATGCCCCCGTTTTTTGGGGGCACACAAGACTAGTTGGTCTGTGCATATCCCCGCCCGAATGTTTCTATGCATATCCAATCCTTAATCGATTGAATACTTTTCTCGTTTCCATTGCCATATCCTTTTTCCGCTTTGACGTAACTAGAACCTTGTTTTGTTATGAAGTCGCTTACCTTGAAGGTTTCTTTGTCGTTTTCGCACTCCGCAGAAATGGAGAAAAGACTTGCTCCATTGCTGTCAGTTATTCGGCCGTAACCTTTGACGTCATATTGCTCGGAGTGTGAAGTTGTATATTCAGCACCTGAAACATTAGCTTCATTCCAGTCGCCGTCCGCGACGAATTCTGCGCCGTTAGCTAATGAGGGCTTGGAGCTAGAGGCGCGCTTGTCAATCTGCGGCTCTCTGGAGATGCGACCTCCTTCACAATGAAGTGTTTTAGAGTTCTCCAAAGCCTGCGCCATTGGCTGTGCTTTAGTATTTAAAAACTCGCTCAGTTGTGCGTCGGATAATTTTTGACCGCTCATTGATGCATTAATAAGTGCCATGCTTTTAGCGTGTTTAGCTGCCAGTGTTGCTTCTTGAGCGTCTAGTGTTGACCAACTAATGCCGTTATTGTTGCTTATATAGCTTACTCCGCCAGCTTGGTAGCACATGTTAGCGTAATATTTAATGGCCTCAAGTGTTATTAGGTCATTGGCGTTAGCGATTGTTTGGAAGCCCAGAGCGACGGCTGTTAGGGTAAAATGTTTCAAGATTTTCACTGCAAGTCCTTAATGATGGAGAATCCAAAAAACGACCAAAGATAGCATAGTGCCATTTTGTAGCCATGCCTGTTTGCGTGCATAAGTGAACTATTCAGAGGTTCTATTCCAGTTGGTAGTACTGCGCTTGGAGCTTGTTGGTAAATTCCGGAAGGACTTCTTTGATCAGTCCATATGGGTTCTCGTCAAAGAAAAAAATGATGACCTCGCTTTCTCTCACACCCTTGTTTGAAAGCTTTCCGGGCTTTAAGTCGTAAGGCTTGCTGATGCCTGCTGCTAGCTTGCGCAGTGCTTGTAGGCGCCGTTTTTTGAGGACAGCAATGTCACGACAGTCCATTGGGATGGCAGCGTACTGGTTGATGCGTAGGTAGGTTCTCCCGGAGCGGGAGTCAACTCTCCAAAACAACGTTTCGTTTTTTCCCTCGTAGTAGTTCTCTCGTTTGCAAAAATCTAGCTGAGTCCAAGGTGAACCATTTTTATTTACCCCTTTCTTGAATTTCAAACAAGGATCACTGCCCTGCAATTGGTCATAGAGCTCACCGATGAAGTGTCGTTGGCCTATGGCGCTTTTGAACGCGTCAGGACTCGAATTGGCTAAGCTCTTTAAGGCATTTTCCTCCTTGGAAATCCAGTTGTCCTTTAGAAACGCGCAGTATTGATGAATGATTGGATGGAAGTGAGCTAAAAAGCTAACCGCGTTGTAGAAGTCATCGGCGGAGATGAGCTCATAATCTCCTAAGCTCTGTCGTTCCAATGCGTCGATATAGCCGATCTTGAAGTAAATATATTTGTAGCAGTCGGGGAAGCGTTTTTGGTAGGTATTAAGTTGATCTGAGTGAATGGTCGACGAAGTTTTGTTCTCAAATAAAATGTTGCGACGTTCGTCGTTCACGTCAAAGCTCAGCATTAAATCAACATTGCCGGACTGTAGTTTTGAGTGAATGTTAACGGGCGTTTCGCCCTCTTTGGTGAACCCCAAAGCATTGAACACCTGTGAGCGATATAGGCTGAGGTCCGGATTTTCATCCAGTTCTTTGAAAAACCAAGCTAGGAAGGCGTCTGTACTGAGCTCCTTGCTGGCATACTTGAATAAATTGTTCAATGTCAGGGTCCATGCGCAATGGTACGTCAACGTTGAAGGCTAGGGTCTGACCACTGGAACCAGGCCTCAGGAATGTGTAATCAGCGATCGGATCATGAGGTTTGTACATCATGATCCGTGGGAACTTAATGCACTATTTCTTTGTATACTGTTCTTTTACGGGGACCCAACGGAGATTAGGAAATTTTTCCTCCAGAATTGTTGTAAGCGAATCGAAAGTGGTCACTGAGTGTTCGACACCTGTTGCACAATAAGCCGTGAAGCGGTGGCAGTTGTTGAAAATCAGATTGTATTTACTTTTATCACCCACTGCTGCACTAGCTCTGTTGGAGATTTCTGGATTGCTGATGATTTTTCCATTGGAATAGGCGGCATAAAGGGTTATGCCCGTTCGAAGGCCATGCGAGTTCATAAAGGCGTGCGGAGTAACTTTTTTAATTTCTCCGTCACCGTTTCGTTCTACAATGCGATTATTTTGTCCAATATATATCCCCGTGTGATCAGCAAAGCTTCCCGCAAGGTCACAGACAACTATGCAGCCTGGTACAAGATCTGCTTCTTTACCCAAGCCTGCACAGATGATTGCTTTTACTAGGCTTCGCTCAGTTCGCTTAGTTGAAGTAAGCTTGAATGTTGGATTGATAGTGGTGGGGATGCTTGGAGCTAACAAAGTTTTCAAAATTTTTCCCAGCATTTTTTGTCCCTAAAAAGCTGTAAAGGATATGTGCTCTATGGCGATGCCTACGGCGCCGATAATCATGCTGATATCATTATGATATCGCAAGGTCTATCGTTCTTTTGGGCGGTTTGAGGGGGCATTTCGATTTTCCTTCGGCGCCGAGTCTCTTCTGGCTCATTGATTGCTATCTTGCCATCGGAGAAAGGTAAGCTGGCCACAGCTACCAATGCTCTGTACGCATTTTTAGTTCAATCTCACCGGAGTGCTGAGGTTCATATGGATCCTTAGCTACCGTTCGTCGGATTTGAGGTAGGTCAAGAAAATGGTCCTCAATGGCGTGGAGCGAAATTTGCTTAAACCATTATGGGAAGGATGTCCTTGGGAAAACAGTTTTCAGTCACCCTAGCCAACACGCAATGTGCTGTCTTATCGGCGCCTCTCTGAATAATATTCGAATTCCCTTTTGCTGGCTCCTCAGGTACGTTTTCGTCAGTTGGTTGAGTCCACTGGCCAGCATTTAAGATATAAAGCAAAAAGGTTAACTCGTTAAGTCTATAGCTCAGCCGCATCACTACTATTCTCTGGGATTAGTCCCGCTACTAGCTACTAGGTTGAAAAATTATGAATCTAAATTTAGCACGTATTCGTGAGGCAAATAGTCATGTCTGCAATAAAGCCAGTGAAGCAAACCGAAGTCCGTGATTCGGGTTTGAAAAGCCTAATCATTGTCACCTATCCAAAGTCTGGTAATTGCACTTATTACGTTCGCTCTCGATCTAATGGGCGTCGTCGGATAAAACTGGGTACTTCTAAAGAGTTGACTTTGGGAAAAGCCCGCATAAAAGCTATTGAGGTCATCAATTCTGGCTACAGCGCTATTGTCACCATCGACAAGGCTTTTGAGGCGTATGAGAAAACTGGCAATTACAGCGGTAAGCGCTCAATGGCACGTGAGCGTAAGCGCTATGACTTGGTGGTGGCACCTATCCTCGGTGAAAAAGACATTAAGGCTATCACGTTAGCCGACATACAAGAGGTGATGGAATCACTGCGTCCAACGCTGAAAGATGCTACCAAAAATCGTTATTTGGCGATGCTGCGCTCTATCTTCAGGTTCGCGGTTGACCTTGGTTATTGCGACAACGATCCGACGCGTAGCCTAAAGCTCAAGCGTGAAATGCCAGTTAAGCTCTATGAGGTTAATGCTGACCTCATTAGTCGCCTTTCGTATGCGGTGAAATGGCTTGAGACACGTTATCCGCGCACCTCGTGTCTGGTCGAATTTCTGTTACTTACTGGCATGAGGGTAGGTGAAGCATTGAGTCTAAAGTGGACTGACTTGGATCAGACTCTATGCCGTATTACTTTAAGAATCACCAAGACGGGTCGTATACGCCATGTGCCAATCAACGAGAAGTGCTTTGACGTACTTGAGCGTCTAGCATTGGCTACGTCGGATTTCCCAGATGATGGCTGGGTTTTTCCATCGTCGTACAACAATTTCCATATGACGCGCCCTGTGCGTCCATGGAAAGAAGCCTGCAAAGCTGCCGAGCTCCCGAAGTCGTTTCGCTTCCATGATCTTCGTCATGTGTTCGCTTCCGCTTGCGTGAAGGCGGGAATCCCGTTGTATACCGTGCAAGGTCTACTAGGTCACTCATCTATACGGATGACCGAACGATACAGTGCTTTGGCCTCCTCGGACCTGCTGAAGGCAAGCAAATTTGTTTCGTCCTTCCTGATTTCTGGTCAGGAGGATTCGGAATGATGCGCTTTCTATCGAACAGCCAGCTAAGTGCCGATATTGTTGACGCTGCGCACTTGGCAGGGGGTAAAGCATTGGATGGTGACACAAAACAGTTAACGGGTGTGACATCTGTAGAGTTTGGTGAGTCAACCGTGATTTTTTCTGTTCCCACTATCCATAGTAGTTATTCGTCTCTAGTGAGGGTGCTAGAAAAGAAATTTCTGATTTTCAAGACCAGTAAGGAAGTGTTTTTTCCATTCGATCATTCTAATTTTGAAGGCGAGCAGATTTTACGATTTTTTCAAAAGGCGCTAGGTCGTATAAAGGTGAGCATGTACGTCGGCAATATTCCGGCATCAACAGAGTATGGTTCTTGGGCTGTACCTGTCGACGGTTCAGAGCCCAAGGTTGATCCGTTTGATTTTCTGCGCGTCGTTGAGGCCAGTAATATCGGTTTGCTGGAATCTATGTATGGGGACCGAGCCTACCCAGGGTTCGAGCTATCGTTGGATACGATTCGATTTCGAAAAAAGGATGATGTTAAAGATGTCGCTCCTAGTCTCTGGATAGATCAGATTTTGCGTGATTCAGAAACCGGTGAGGTCTTTGGTCGAGTTAACATTCTAAGTCGTTCGGGCAAGAAATATAGGGTCGTCTCTGAAGTTATTTCAAATGGTGACCTTCAAGAAATAAAAGTCCTTACTGAAAAGGTGCTTTCGGTTGCTACTAGTGTTGTTGATAGGAAGTCTTTAGGGCAGTTTATTCCTCATTTGCTGCGCTATGCGTTCAATGAACTGGAGGCACGGATCTGGGTTCGTTCTGAGGGCTGGCAGCGAGATGATAAATCAAATATTGAAGCCTGCGCGGTTGGTTGCGATCTGTTTTATGCTCCGAATGTCAATTCGGATAAATATTTTATAGATATCAAGTCCCCTCGACTTTCGCAGGTAGGAACACTTGATGGTTGGAACGATCTGGTGCTCGCTCCTGTAAGTAAAAATCCTATTCTTATGGGCGCTTTGCAGCTTGGGTTGGCTGCCTCTATGGTTGATTTTCTACCTGGGATTTCCTCTTGTATTTTTAACTTCTTTGGTGGCGCAGGTCGAGGCAAAACATTGTTGCTTTCAACAGTTGCCAGTCTGTATGGGAACACCGCCGCGCCGGGCCAAAGCACCGTGGGCCGTGCCGGAAAATCCATTATCGAGACGTTTGGTTCAACACAGCGAGCTCTTCAGGCCAAGGGCCAGCAGCTCTCTCTCGGCCCTTTATTGGTGGATGAGATCGGTAGTAACGGGTTTGGAGAGCTGGACACGTTCGTGTACGAAATTGGGAACGGGAGCAATCGTACCCGACTCAACAGTTCGGGAGACGTTCAGGAGTCAACGCCAAAAACATTATTTGGCATGACCTCCGGTGAGAAACCCATTATTTCCATGATCAGTCGAAATGCCCCTCAAGGTGTATTAGATAGGGGTGTGGATATCAATATTGGTGGTGATGTCAGTTTTGAAGGACAAGACGATGAGGATTTTGCTTTTCTTCCAAGCGATATTAAGAGTGCGGTTTCTGTAGGTATTCAGAAGCAATACGGCACGGTTGCACCCGCTTTCATCAAAGCGCTGCTAGCGGAAATGGCTAACCAAGCTTGGGACGGTGAGCTAAAAGCATTGGTCGCAGATATTCATGAAATTTTACCAAGCTATGTCGCTAATGATGGGGCTAAGCGTGTTGTAGTTCGATTTGCACTGGCTGCGTTAGCCGGTCAGGTTGCGCTGAGAAATAATGTGTTTAGCAGCAAGTATGTAAATAAAGAAAGTATTATGCACAGTGTTTTAGTCTGTACTTGGCTTTGGTTTACAACTCGATGGAATCATCTACAGGTATTGGAAGAATTTCTGCTTTCTAAGTCACGTATTTTTATCGGCTCTCCAAAGTCAAAGCTGGCTATATATCGCCACAAGGACCAAACTGATGGCATGCCAACTCTTATGATCTCCAAGGCTTGCTTGGAAGAGATTTTTCCAGGGAACGGTCGAGTTGAGATTATCAGTAAGCGCTTCAAAGAGGATGGGCTTCTTGTACGTGCTGAAGCCGGTCGTAATACGGTAGGTAAAGACCCTTATTATCATATGCGTGTGAGTTGGTTGTTGGAGCATGGTGTTTATTGGTCTGAGGATGACGAGTGCTTTTTAAAGAGTGACGATTAACCCAGTGAGTATTGTAGTTTAGGTGCTTATTTTCAGGTCGCTGCTCTACAGGGTCTGGGCTTTGGCCTGATCAATCTTGACCCAATCGTTCCACCTTCCTGCGACTTTTAATTTTCTCAGCACTATGCCCTGCGTTCTTCTGGAAAGACGTGGGGCTTTTGTTTTTTCGAAAGGCTTGTCACTAGCTGAAGTGTCCGCCCGGTACACCGCGTGCACTGCGTAACTTTTGAATAAAAAAAGCTCAGCCAATCGCTGAGCCTTTTCCATCAACGTGTACGGCGGCATGTATCTGATGGCTTTAGCGTTGGCATCGCAATGTACCGGTGCTTTCCATCTTGTTTGCTTCAGCTTTCTCGGTTTGCGCCAGGTACTTATCGAGGTCCGCTTCTGAGGCTCGTTGCCCATTCATGCTCGCTTCCAGCAATGCGGTGGTTTTTGAATGTTTCAGGGTGGAGGCTATATCTCGATAGCTGTAAGGCTGCATTGATCGGCCTTGGTCGTTGCTGACGTAGCTTGTGCCACCTCGCTTTTCACAGTTTTTGGCGAAGTACTGCATGCCCGAAAGTGACATCAGACTACTGGCGTGGGACTGAACACTGATCGACAGTAGCGATGTGGCGACGGTGGCAGCAAGAACGATTTTTCGCATGGTGAACTCCTGATGGGATATTGAGTGTCGCGGTGTTGAAAGAAAGCCAAGGCTGCCTGACAGGTGGTGTCGGGCATTGGCTAGGTGGTTGCTGTTACAAGATCACTGACGCGATTGGAGGCCACCCGCAGGTTCTCGGAAGCAAGGTGTGCATAGCGCTGGGTGGTTTTGTTACTGGCGTGCCCCAGCAGGTGCTGGACCTCATACAGACTGGCGCCGTTGTTGATGGCCAATGAGGCGAAGGTGTGGCGTAGGTCGTGAATTCGTAGGTGAACGAGTCCGGCGACTTTTAAAGCGCGCTGAAAGCATTTACGAGCGTTGTTGAGTGGCTTGCCGGGTTTGGCGCCGGGGAAGAGATATTGACCGTTAGCCTTGCCCGGCAATTCGTTGATGACGGCCAATGCCGGTTCGCTGAGCATCACAAAGCGCTGGCGTCCGCTCTTGGTGATCGGCAGGTTCCAAAGCAATCGCTCTTGATCGATGTCCTCCCATCGGGCCTGCAACGCTTCTTCGCGCCTTACACCGGTGAGCAGCATCAGCTTGATGGCTTTGGCGGCGATCTGGTTTTGTTCCGTGCTTAGGACTGCCCACAATCGCTTGGCCTCATCGATGCTGAGGAAGCGTTGGGATTGGTTGTTCTCGGTGTGCATACGAATACCCGTCGCCGGGTTGGTGTCGAGGTAACCCCATAAGATGGCGAGGTTGAAGCTACGTTTGAGCAGGGCGAGGTGCCGATTGGCGGTTGCGGGGGCTCTGCAGCTGATGAGTTCGTCGTGGTAGCGTTGGATCTCCTGTCGGCTGATGGAGGCCAGTGGTCGAGCACCGAACATCTCGAATAGGTGGGTTTTGAACTTTGAATCATCACTGTTTGCACTGCGCTTGCTGGCGTAGGCGTGGGGTAGGTAGTGGTCATCGATGAAGCGGCGAAAGGTCATCCCTGATTCGACGAGCGTTTCTTGTGGATCAATGCCATTTGAAAGTTGAGCCCTGTGTTTGAGCGCCAGTAACCGGGCATCGCCAATTTCGAGCTCTCCATAATTCCCCAGCTTCATGCTTCGCTGTCGCCCGGCATGTCGGTAACGCAGATAGAAGAATTTCCGTCCTTGTTTGTTGATCAGCAGTTTTAGTCCTGAAACCTCGGTGTCGGAATACTCGCTTTCCCTGGCTTTGGCATCGTTTGGTTGTGGTGGTAGTGCGTCGATCAAACGCTTGGAAAAGCGAATGAGCTTGCTCATAGGGCACCTTTTTTGACACGCGTTTGGACTATCCCTGAGTCAGCTCAGAAAGCTGAGCCAGGGCAGTCATCAGTGGTCGGTATGGTTGGGTGAATAGGGTGGTTACTTTGGTGGTGCTGATCGCGCCCGCCGCTCCGGTTCATTTCCGGTGCTTTCGGTGGTGCTGCCGGTCAATGCGAACTCCATTGCGCGAGTTGCGTGCTCATCTCTGATTGAAGATTGAGTCCTTTCGGAATCAGTACCTCCACCGAGAGCAGGTCAGACAGGAGGATGACGGCGGTATAGAAGTGACCGTGGTCCTCGACGATTTCAAATGAGGCTGCCGGATCATAGGGGCTGTGCAGGAAGCTTCTAACGCCAAGGAATAGCCCTTTGTCGTAGGGATCATCGCCTTCGCCCCAGACGGCAAACCAGCCGAGCTCATCGGGTTGCCACTGTGTGCCGTAACCGTGTAGAACCCGGAACTGGTTCTCCACCCATTGGCGCATATCAGTGTCGAGGATTTGGGCAGCAGCTTCACTCTGACGAATCAGCAGCATGCTCTGTCTCCTGGGTTTTACCTTGCTCTGTGTTTGGCTCAGACGATGAGTTGCTCGCCTGCGATGTCGATAGGATCGGTTTACCATCGAGCCGAATCCGCATGGGCTTTCCTTTGAGTGCCAGCACAGCTTTTTTCCAGCTGCTAGCGTCGCCAATTACGCGCAGTTTGGATTCAAGCTTTCCATCTCTTCCCAGTAGCTTTTCAGCCAGCAGGGCGGCAGCAAGGAACGGAGCATTATTGCTGGAGCGTCCGACAAACACGGGGAGAAGTACTTTGCTGGGAAACGCCTCTGCCCTTTGACCTAGGCCTTCCAGTATTTCAAGGATGGTATCGGCGTTGATCCACTCACGGCTGAAGTAGCCCTGGCTACCGCTGTCGATCAGTGCGATGAATACCTGTTTCTTGTCAGCTGAAAGGGCTAGTTGATAGGTGATCTTTCCCTCAGCGCCCGAGCTCAGTTTCGAGGCTTGCCCTTCCTTCACCGCCAGTAGATCCATAAAGCTGGGCTGGATAGTTTTGGTTCTGCTCATATTATTTCCGTAGTGTGTTGGCACAAAGGGTGTAGAGGTCAACGCTTTCTGTCGGGCAGAGTTGCGCCGTAATCGCACTAACAAACATCGTTCGATTGAACTCTAATCGCTTAGATTTGGGGGTGTTAACGGTAGTTAAGCTGTCGCGCATGCATAACTTAAGCTTTCGACTTAAGCTTGTTTAACCACCTATTTTTCGCGGCATAACGTGCAGAATAGGTCGTAGACGCTAATTGCGACCTGGACTCTTGGATCAGGGATTTTTCGGGCAGTGTCGACTGCGTTGGAAATCCAAGGGTTTTTGCATGTGCACATAGGTATCTCCTGAATATTCACCCTACGAAGTGTTGGGGTCATATAAATATATCTACGGATTTTTGACGCAATTACGGCTATGCCCAGGATTTCCAGGGTCGAGCAGGTGTTAGGCGTTTCCCCTTGGATATCCAAGGGGAAACCTGAGCGGTCGGTTTTTTTGAACAAAACAATAGAGAGCTTACAAAAAAGCTGAATTTTGAAAAAGGAACCTTGAAGTGAAAAAGACAATGCTTTATGAGTTGGTGAACGCAAAGGTTCGTGATGCGTTCGACCTTACTACTGTGGAGGACATAATTCGGGAATCGATTGCTTTTACGTACCCCGAGGCCACTAATGTTAGCGTGTTCGCGAGCTTTTACTGTTTTATTTCTCCGGAATTTTCGGACAAAGAAAAGAATCGACGCGCCAGAAGTTTGGGGCGAATGTTAGCTAGAAAGATGCCAGAACTAACCCGGTTGGCTATTCGTACCTATGAATCACAAAAGCACGCAACAAGTAACCAATTGTTCAAGGTGGTTAAAGGAAAGAAACGCTTGGAGGACTGTCTAGGGCTACTTATTTGCTCAAATTAACTATTTGGCTAAGGAAGGTAAGCGTCTGCCAAACGTACCTTCCTGATTCCAGCATTTAGGGCGATGGTGTCCTAACTTTGGTGGCAAATCAAATTGAGTGGATACCATACTCAAGCGAGAAGGCTATGCGGGGCCAATGCCGTTCCTATGATTGCGAGCGTAGATCATTGTGTCTTTGCCAGGCCAAGAAATCATTCAAAGGACGGCACAATGCTCCCTCTGAGTAGGCGTCCTCTTTGTCTAAAGCTTCAAGCCAAGGCCGAAGACGCTTGGCGAACTCTTTTTGGTCGGTTGAAGAGAACGACCAGTCAGCGACTGTATTTTCCCTTTGGAGCATTTTTACTCTGGGTTTATCTAGTCTAGGGATGCGCCTCCATGCATTTTGTACTTTGATTGCACCACTACTTCCGTAGTAAACAACGATGATCGTCCTGTCAATAGGCAAACTGTTTTCTTGCCCGTCAGGCCAGTCTTCAAAACAATCGAACGCCTGGCGACGTTGTTGCTCCGTGAGCTTAAATGTCTCTTGGACCTCAGCCAAAGCCGCATCGGCCACTTCTGTTGAGTTTTCCCAGTACACGGCAAGGTAAATGTGCCGATCTTTCAGTGCTTCGCTTGGGGCATTGATAAAGCGGATATCACCTTTATGTGCTGGCCGCTCGTTGCGACGGGCTTGCCAGTCTTTTTCTGCAGCACACAAGGCTTGTTCATCGATTTCAAATGCCTTACTCCAAACCTCTTCATACCAGGCATCAATGCTTTGGATCTGTGTGACCACATCTGTAAATATGCCAGCCTCTAGCCAATGGTGTGATTCACTACCCTCTAACCCAAGACCATTACTTGAAAAATTGGCCGATCCTACAACTGCACCACTGTTTCCGCGAATGACCTTGGCATGCAGATTCTCCAGGCTACGTAGTTCGACGTTTTCAAGCCGTTGCAAGCGGCGAATTACGGATGGATTTGTGCCTCCGCTAGCAAGGTTACAAATAATGCGAAGGTCTTTACCTTGCCAATGGTCAAACAAGGCTTCCGACCCCTCCCCCCAAAACGCTACAGCTATCGCTAAATGCTGGCTGTTCTCCACCAACCGGCGGACTTGGTCCAGATACTGTCCATTGGATAGAAACATGACGTCCTCACTGTTGATTTCTAAAAACTATAAGTTGAATGACGCTCGATTGGAGTGTGCAGGGGCTTCCGTGCCTACCTGAGCCATGATTTGAGCAGATTTGGAGCTTTGAGGCCAGGTCGGGTAATTGCACTGACTTGGCCACCCGTTTGCATCGTACTTGACCAGCACGCTTCGTAACCTTCGCCGGCAGTGAGCGGCCAGAAGCAGTCATTCAATACACCTACAAGTTGATTCCATCCAGTTGCTGAGCACCTGGGAAAAATATTCTCAAAAAGTGAAAGGTTAGAAGAACGTGGAGGCTGTTGCTGGGGGGCCAAGCAGAAACGCAAGGTATCCCCATTATGAATTTGCGCGCTAGGAACGTCATACATGAATCAACTCCTGACAGATCACTCCCCTGACATCGTGGCTGCGGCGGTAGAAGTTCTCGTCGCCGAGCAATCGGTTTCCATTTCGTTGCTACAGCGCAGACTCAAGCTAGGCTACAGTACTGCCCGATCTTTAATGGCCATCCTTGAAAAAAATGGAGTGGTCGGTGCTCTTAATGACAACGAATTTCGCACCCTGACCCAAGAGTACAAAATGAAAGATGAGCCTTCCCCTGCGATGTCCAATCGTGAGAAATATATTCGATCTGTTTTTGAGACCACGCTTTTTCTGTGGGAGAGCCACGAGGAAGGCAATGGTGGCAATACAAAAGCGATTTCACTTCTCTCGCCTGCCGGACCCACGAGAGGAGAGCCTGTTAAGCAGCGCAAAGCAGTATTTAAGGTGCTTGAAGACGCTCCAAATGTTTCACTGTTCAGTGCCGCTTACGCCCTCGCAAGTTGGCTACTAGAAAACTATTCCCCTGCTGTAGAATATGGGGAAATCAAAGATGAACTTGAGGCGTTGTGTGCTGAGCAAAATCTGAGATACAAAAAGGTTAAGGAATTAGAGGCGAAAATTGAAAGAAGCTATATTCGACTTGCTAGATTCATTCAACGGGTCTCTATCGGAGAGGCTCCTGAGAACACCGATTGTTTTATTAATTTTATCCCTGTGGATTTCATCCCTAAAGGGTACGGAAAGAACGGCCCAGGTTGGGGGGAGCATATAGTTCCTCGTAAGTACTTATTGCATTGTGGTGTTGCACTCTTCAAGGAGGGCTGGTCGATTAAAGATGTGGCACGCGAAATGAGACAACATTTGGCTGTCGTATATATCTCAGATGCTGAAAGGAAATATCTTGATTATGGCCCAAGCCTCGGAGGCTTGAAATTAAAAGATGGGATGCCGAAGGGGTGGCGCCTAGGTGTTGACTGTCCATATAAGCGTCTCCACATGGGCGGGATTGCCTTCGATCCGCCGTTGGAACTCAAGCCATGCACCTGTGTGAATGCTCCTGGTTTCGTAGACGCTCAAAGGCCGATCCTTGGCGATTTCTGCCCGTAAGAAAGGGCAGCAGTCGACCCATTGCAGCCAGTCGCGACAGGCGACAATCGGCCGATTCTGTTGAAAAAGTCGGCCATGGTTTTTTCGGCAGAAAAGTACGCGCGTGAGATTGAAATTTTTACTTTGAGCAGAGGAGTCGGGGCTCAGATTTCGCGTAGCGACGTGCAAAAAAGGCGTTTTCAGCGGTCAGCATGGGCCAGTCTGGAAAATCCGACTTTTTCAACAGAATCGGCCAATTGCAGTCCTTCGCACACCGTAATCGGCGAGAAACAGTCGATGGAGTAACACCCCATGTCTTTATAAGCGGTTTTGACGCAATCCCGGTTGCGCAATAAATCGGGCTGACCGCGGTGAAGCTTTCGCGGGTAAGCTCAAGTCGAACACAGTCATTCGGATAGTTCTCCGAATCCAGCGCCCATTCAATACTGGCAATACAGCATCCAGGATCGGAGCTGCTACGCTTCAAAAACAACTTCGACTCTTTCCTGGATGCTAGTGCACGCGCGCCCCGGGGGCTGATGGAACAGTCGCATTACCAGATCCTGTGCCTGAGGGAGTCAGACTTCGTTGAGCAAAGGAGTGGACATGGCCCCCCGCAAAAGCAAGCCTGTCGGCAGCTTGGCAAAGCCATCGGACGACACCGGTGACGAGTCGATTTTTCTCTCGCGCAAGGAGCGTCTGTTCGCAGGTGAGCAATTACGCGAACGTCTGCCACATTCGGTTCACGCCGAATGGAGACCACCAAGCAAACACCGCGACCCTATCAAACTCCTTGAAGAGTCCAATCGCTACCGACTGCCCAACCTGGTGCCGTTGCGCTACGGGCGCATGCTGCGCAGTCCATTCACTTTTTTACGTGGTTCTGCGGGTTTGATGGCGCATGACCTGGCCACGACCCCAACCACTGGCATTCACGTGCAAGCCTGCGGGGATTGCCACCTGATGAACTTCGGGTTGTTCGCGACACCTGAGCGCAATCTGATTTTTGACATCAACGATTTCGACGAAACGCTCCCGGCCCCCTGGGAATGGGATGTCAAACGCCTAGCGATCAGTTTTGCCGTGGCCGCACGCGATAACCGACTCAACGATAAAGAGGCACGGAGCATTGCAGTCAAATGCGTCTGTGCTTACCGCCAGAGCCTGCGCAAATTCTCGAAAATGGGCCCACTGGATGTCTGGTATGACCGCTTGGATGGCCAATCGATCATCGACATGGCGCCCAATGCTGAAATCAAGAAAATTCGCGAGCAAGTGATCGCAAAGGCCAGGATGCGTCTCGGTGACTACCTCTATCCCAAGATCAGCAGCGAAGTTGGCGGGCGGCGGCGACTGATCGATCAACCACCCTTGCTTTTTCATGTGTATGAAAAGGGCTTCAATCAGCGAGTCCGTATCGCATTGCACGATTATCGCTTGTCGCTGCCCCATGAACGGCGCGTTCTCTTCGATCGTTACCGTCTCGAAGACATTGCCGTCAAAGCTGTCGGGATCGGGAGCGTGGGAACCTATTGTTTCGTTGGTCTGTTCTTTTCCGCGGAAAACCACCCCTTGCTCCTGCAATTCAAAGAAGCCTGTCCTTCGGTATTGGCGCCCTATGCAGGCAAGAGCGACTATGAGAACCAGGGGCAGCGTGTTGTCACTGGGCAGCGACTGATGCAGTCCTCCAGCGACATCTTTCTGGGCTGGACACGTGGGCAAAATGGCCGTCATTTCTTTGTGCGCCAGTTGCGAGACATGAAAATGTCAGCGCCTATCGAAGGCATTTCCGCCGCACGGATGAAGATGTACGCAGAGTGGTGTGGTCATACCCTCGCCCGCGCCCATGCCAAATCCGGGGATGCGGCGATCATCAGTGGCTACCTAGGTAAGCTGGACTCCTTCGACCAGGCCATTGGCAAATTTTCCATCGCCTATGCCAATCAAAATGCGAAAGATCATGCCGCGCTGATAACTGCAGAAAAATCAGGGCGGATCAATGCACTCAGAGAAGAAGAGTGATGAGGCCGATCCATCGCATTGCTTTGCCTTACTAGACTCTGCCACGCCCCAGTAGCGGCAAGGAGGCTAAGTGCAGCAATGATCAATTTCGTTCGCATTGAATCGGCCCTGGTGTATAGAAAAGCCAGACTGCCCGCAATGGATTGTGAATCCACCTGACTTTTTAGACCGAAATGTCCGGCAGTTATGGGTCGGAAAGCGACGATCTGGCCCAGACCGTCGCAGTGGATGATTAGACTTCTGTCTGCTCGGCCATTTCTAGAGCATCGTCCACCTCGATGCCCAAGTACCTGACAGTGCTTTCGAGCTTCGTATGACCAAGCAAGAGTTGTACTGCTCTCAAATTTTTGGTCCTGCGATAGATCAACGATGCCTTGGTTCGCCGTAGCGTGTGAGTACCGTACATGGTTGGGTCAAGGCCGATGGCGGTCACCCACGCTTTAACTATTCGAGCGTACTGTCTTGTGTAGAGATGGTCTGAGTCGTGCAAACGGCTAGGGAACAAGAAATCCTCGCTGCGGAGGTGAGCTTGATGCATCCAAGCCTCCAGAACCGTTCGAGTTTGCTCAGTGATTTCAAACTGCACTGGATGCTGAGTTTTCTGCTGCATCACGATGGCCCGTGACGAAACATGCTCCCCATGCGCAATGTCTCGCACTCGTAGCTTGGTTAAGTCACAGGCACGCAGTTTGCTATCGATGGCCAAGTTGAAGAGAGCCAGATCCCGTGTCTTCTCCGCAAGCTGAAGCCTGATTCGAATGGCCCAGATGTCTCTGACTCGGAGCGGGGCTTTCTGCCCTACAAGCTTTCCCTTGTTCCAAGGCTGATGGCGACGTAAAGCAATAGTGTTCATGGCTTGTCCTCCAGGTTGAGGGAGGACAAGGGTGGATCAATCGCAATGCGTAGAGTCGCTATTCGACCCATTGAAGACGCTCGATGATGCGAGAAGACGATTTATCTTTACCTAGATACGCGGACCTTGGGTGGATGAGGTGCCACCATCGATCTGACAGTCCAGCTGTAAAGCCCATGAAACAACAGCTTACAGTCGAGAAACTAAATACTGGATAATTAGCAATTCGTACCTACGCTCTTCGCGGGGGATCCAATTTTTAAGGACGGTCGGGGGCTCGTCTCAGGGTACTCACGCAAGTACGCAGGAGCTCAACATGAACCGGACAAAGTTATCAACGGCGTTCGCTGTATCAATACTGTTGTCTGCAGTGGTTTTCCCCGGCCTCTCTCAAGCCGCCGACAAAACAGCCCCTAACATTGTAGTCATCATGGGTGACGATATTGGCTGGTCCAACATCGGTGTCTACAACCAGGGCATGATGGCCGGTCGAACACCCAACCTCGACCAGCTCGCGGCTGAAGGCATGCGTTTTACCGACTACTACGCCGAGGCCAGTTGTACCGCCGGGCGGGCCAACTTCATCACCGGCGAACTGCCGATCCGTACCGGGATGACCACTGTTGGGCAGGCCGGTTCTCCCATAGGTATTCCCGCCGAAGCCGTGACCATCGCTACAGCGCTGAAATCCATGGGCTATTCCACGGGCCAGTTCGGCAAGAATCACCTGGGAGATCTCAACGAATTCTTGCCCACCGTGCACGGGTTCGACGAATTCTTCGGCTACCTCTATCACCTCGACGCCATGGAAGACCCGGCGCACCCCAACTATCCGCAGGAGCTTCTTGCCACCGTTGGCCCGCGCAATATGGTCCACAGTTGGGCGACCACCACCGATGACACCACGGTCATGCCGCGCTGGGGTAAGGTCGGCAAACAGAAAATCGAAGACGCCGGCACGCTCTATCCGGAACGGATGAAAACAGTCGACGACGAGATTCGCGACAAAGCCTTTGCCTTCGTCGACAAGGCCAAGCAGGACAACAAACCGTTCTTCCTCTGGCTGAACCCGACCCGCATGCACATCGTCACGCACCTGTCTGACAAGTACGAAGCCATGCGCAACTCGCAAAATGGCTGGTCGGAACAGGAAGCCGGCATGGCACAGCTCGATGATATCGTCGGTGACGTCATGGCCAAGCTGAAAAAAGACGGCATGGATGACAACACCATTGTCATTTTCACCACTGACAATGGCGCGGAAAACTTCACTTGGCCGGATGGCGGCACCACGCCGTTCGCCATGGGCAAAGGCACCATCATGGAAGGTGGATTCCGGGTTCCGGCGATCATTCGTTGGCCTGGCAAGGTACCGGCCAATCAGATTGCCAACGGCATCATGTCCGGTATGGACTGGTTCCCGACCCTGGTCGCGGCGGCCGGTAACCCGAACATCACTCAGGAACTGCTCAAAGGCAAACAACTGGGCGACCGAACCTACAAGGTGCATCTTGACGGCTACGACCAGACACCGATGATCACGGGCAAGGGGCCGTCGACCCGTAATGAAATTTTCTATTTTGGCGAGAGTGCGCTGGGTGCGGTGCGAATAGGCGACTACAAATATCGCTTTGTTGACCAGCCAGGCGGCTGGATGGGCGCCAAGGTGGCGGTCGACGTACCGATCCTGACCAACCTGCGCCTCGACCCCTTCGAACGTATGGGTTGGCCGGAGAATCAGGCCGCGCAAGGTTCGCAGCAGTATTTCGACTGGTTCAAGTACCAGTTCTGGCGCTTCGTGTTCGTCCAGCAGCAAGTCGCCAAGCTGGCGGAAACCGCTATCGAGTTCCCGCCGATGCAAAAAGGCGCGAGCTTCAACCTCGATTCGGTAAAAGCCAAGATCGCTGCGGCCCGGGCGGAGATGGCCAAGTAAGCAGTCGGGTAAACGGGTGGTCGGTGTTCGCCACCCGTATTCATATCGCCATTGTCCAATGGCGCAGGGTTGAGCGTTGAAACCGCCTAGTTGAATGCCTTGAGGAAGCGTGGTTCACCGCTCCAGAGGAGTCTCGATTGAGGTTGACTGAATTCCGCAGGGCGTGAAGTTGCGGGTCAGCAATGGCTGAAATTGGCCCAGAGTGTGTAAAAACGCCTCCGCGAACCCTTGCTATGATTTCTAAGGATTACATCGCTGGGATTGCCCATGAAGCGCTTTATTCAAGGTGAACACCGAGGTCAAGGCACGTTGCTTCCCGAAAGCCTTGACGACTACGTCAGCGATACCAATCCGGTGCGCGTAGTCGACGTCTTTGTCGACGAACTCGACCTGGTCAAGCTGGGTTTTGAAGGCGTCATTCCCGCCGATACTGGGCGGCCTGCTTACCACCCCGCGATCCTGTTGAAGATCTACATCTACGGCTATCTCAACCGCATTCAATCAAGCCGACGCCTGGAGCGAGAAGCCCAGCGCAACATCGAGTTGATGTGGCTGACTGGTTGCTTGATGCCGGACTTCAAAACCATCGCCAATTTCCGCAAAGACAACGGCAAGGCCATCCGCGGTGTGTGCCGCCAATTTGTGGTGCTGTGCCAACAACTGGGGTTGTTTTCCGAAGCGCTCGTTGCCATCGACGGCAGCAAGTTCAAGGCGGTGAACAATCGAGACCGGAACTTCACCAGCGCCAAACTTCGACGGCGAATGGAGGACATTGAGTCCAGTATCAATCGCTATCTGACAGCACTTGATACCGCAGACCGTCAGGAACCTTCCGTAGCTCAGGCCAAAGCCGAACGCCTCCATGACAAGATCTCGGCCTTGAAAGCCAAGATGCAGGAGCTCAAGCAAATCGAGGTACAGCTAAACGAAACGCCGGATAAACAGATCTCCCTAACCGATCCTGATGCTCGCTCGATGAAGACGCGCGGAACAGGAATGGTCGGCTACAACGTCCAGACTGCAGTTGATGCGAAGCACCACCTGATCGTGGCGCACGAGGTGACGAATGATGGCGTTGATCGAGACCAACTGAGTTCGATGGCAAAGCACGCACGAGAGGCCATGGGTGTCGAAGAACTGTCGGTAGTCGCAGACAGAGGGTATTTCAAAGGCGAAGAAATACTGGCGTGCCATGAAGCTGGAATTACCGTTTTCGTGCCCAAGATACTGACGTCGGGAGCGACAGCGGCTGGTCGATTCGGCAAAGGTGATTTCATCTATGACACCTCAACGAATGAATACCGATGCCCAGCCGGGCAAAGCTTGATCTGGCGTTACGCAAGCGTCGAGAAGGGGTTAAAACTACATCGCTACTGGAGTTCGAACTGCCGCAATTGCGCCTTGAAGGAACGTTGCACACCCAGCTCTGAGCGGCGAGTTAGCCGTTGGGAACATGAGTCGGTCGTCGAGGCGATGCAGAGTCGTCTTGATCAAGCACCAGAAATGATGCGGATCCGCCGCCAAACAGTGGAGCATCCCTTCGGCACACTGAAGTCCTGGACGGGGGCCACGCATTTCCTCACCAGAACCCTTACCCGGGTGAGCACGGAGATGAGCCTGCATGTGCTCGCCTACAACTTCAAACGCGTGCTACGGCTGTTGGGCAGTGATGCCTTGATGGCGGCAATGAAGGCCTGAAGCCTTTTGAGCGGTGCGACAACCGCATTTAGCAGGTACCCGCTGGCACAAGTCCCGATATCAATACAGCAACATTGATTTGGCTTGGATGAGGCCCCTGGAGACTTCCAGCGCAGCGAAAAACCACCGATTACCCAATCCTCTGCATCCAAAGTGTTTTTACACGCTCTGGGCCGATCTCTGCCGGTCAGGGCCACGAAGGGTACTGGTCAAAGCCGATGCAAATGACTGATTAGTTGAATGCAAATGGGTGGGCAAGTCCGTGCAATTACCCAGTTGCATCGGAGGTCCAGTATTTAGTCCTACTGTTCGACTCAAGAGGCTGGTTTATGCGTGCCGCGCATACCGCGTGACTTGTAAGCGTCTGGAGTGAAAGGCGGTCGAGAGTGCTCAGGGGCTCTGTGGCGTGCCAGGGGGAACGAAAGGGCTGCGCTGGGGCGGACTGTATTGCCGACGTCTCAGATTGTCTGAGGGAGGCTCTCAAGCTGACAATTTAAATTAGATTAAAACTATTCAGTTTTGGGTCCGGTGCCGAAAGTCCGTTGGACGCCTTTCAATCACACTGCCGAAGCGCCTTGGTCCAGAAATGGTCCAGCGATCATAAAATCGCAGGCAATAAAAAACCCCAAGGACACATTGTTTCTTGGGGTTTCTCGGTATTTTGGTGCCCAGAGACGGAATCGAACCGCCGACACGGGGATTTTCAATCCCCTGCTCTACCGACTGAGCTATCTGGGCAACGGGGCGCATTAAACGTTCTTTGCTGCTGAGGCGTCAAGCTCGAAATCAAAAAAAATCAATGGATATCTATACTTACGAGTACGTTTGGCGCCATCACCGTTAGAACGTGTGAAAAAGCATCAGCCCGCCCTCTGCATCGGGGCTTGCGTCAGTGAAGCCTTTGACTGCGTACAGTTGGACCTTCCACTCATGATTGAGCCTATGGGTGAGGAACAGGGTGAACTCCTGAATTTGTGAACCGGTGGAGACAACTTTCTGCCTCCAGTCGTAGGAAGCACCTGCTGAAGTACGTGGGGCCACGGGAATGGCGAAGCCGAGGCTGGCAAACACCGGGTCGTCGAAATTACTGTCGGGTGGGTCGCCGAACTTTTTCCAGCCCAGGGTCGCGAAACCGGTCACCGAGCCGAAGGCCTTGGCGATATCGACTTGAGCGCTATAGTCGACTTCGCCGGTGCCCAGGCATTGATCTTCATCTGCAGTGGGGAACTTGACCTTGCCGATCAAGTCCAGCAACAGACCGCCCTCACTGCCATCGAGCAACGCATAATCGACGCTGGTGACCGTATCGCCCAGGCCGCTTTCGACGTCCCTGCAACCGCCGGGCAACGGGTCACCGTTCGGGCCGACTTCGGGATTGGTGATGCGCAACCAGGGTACGGTGACCTTGTACGTCATGGGACCGGTTTCATACTTTGCGACCACGGGGACATACCAGATCTCCGACGTGGTGCCCGTACCATAGTCACCGCTTGAATAATCCATACCGATGGCTGTGCTGAAAGTATCGGCCAGGGCCGGCACGGTGAAGCTTGCCAACAGGCTGGCAAGAAGGGAAAGCATGGGTCTCATCTGCACCTCAAGGTCCCGTTGAGAAGTGTGATCGAACTTACCCAGCCTAGTTGCTTATTTACCGGTTGTAGAATGGCCGCATCGGGTGATTTAGCGGCCAGATCGATCCGGGAGGTCTACTTTTTCGACTTTCTCTACCTTTTCCACCTTCTCAGGCTTTTCGACCTTTTCCACTTTTTCGGGCAATTCGACTTTTTCTACCTTTTCAGGTCGCTCCACCTTTTCGACTTTCTCGACCTTCTCGGGTCGCTCCACCTTCTCGACTTTCTCGACCTTCTCGGGTCGTTCCACCTTCTCGACTTTCTCGACCTTCTCGGGTCGCTCCACCTTCTCGACCTTTTCTACTTTTTCAACCTTCTCTACTTTTTCGACCCTCTCGACCTTCTCGGACCGTCCGCTATGGTCCTCATTCTCGGGTTGCTCCACTTTCTCGACGCGTTCTGACTTTCCGGATTTATCCACTGACTCGGATTTTCCAGACCTGTCCACCGTCTCGGATTTTCCGCTGTCGCTACGATCGCCCCCGTGGCTCCCATCGCTGATGCCTTCACTGCCGTCACTGCCGTCACTGCGCAGGCTTGCATCGTGCCCTCCGTGACCGCTGCTGTTGGAGCTGCCTGAATCATCGGCACTGCGATCAGTATCGGCATCCGTGCGGTTGTCTCGCCCGGAATGGCCCCTGCCCGAGGTATCGGGGCGTTCGTTCTGGAACTCGACACGGGTCGCCCGAACGTCACGGGTACCCATGAACACCCCGTTCACCCGAACGCGCTGATCCAATCCCACCCTGGAGGACTGTTCGCCTACAAATACGGTGTCGCGCCCCAGTGTCACATTGAAACCTGCGACCACCAGGTGTCGATCCTGTCGCCTCTGCACCAGGCCTTCGATCACGGCCTCATGCACGCCACCGGCAAAAGGCAGGCTCGGGTCTGGACGGCTTTGGGCGACTTCCAACTGACGACCGGACCACTGGCCACGCACCAGCACTTCTTGCGCCGGTGCCACACGAGTCCCCAGTTTCAACCCCTGGAGGGTGCCGGTACGATCGACCGAGCCAATGGCGCTGGCTTCCTTGAGGCCCGGCGCCCGTTCGATGCGGCTGGCCACGACTTCACCGTTGGCATCGCGCAGACCACTGACTTTGACCGGATCCCCCGGACGTAGCCCTTCAGCGACCCGCGCCCCCGCGGCAAGGCGCACGGGTTGCCCCATGACCCGCAGTGGTGCCGACGCATTAGGCAATGCCGTCAGCGGCCCTTCATAGACGTTCAGGATCGAGATACGCCCGGCTTGCAGGCCTCGCTTGGTGGCGAACGCTTGCACCGCGACAACCTGCCCTATCGCCAGGTTAGCGCTGCTGGAGGATGCGCCGTTTTCACTTACCGGCACGTCTTTGCCGAAGTGCACTTCCATGCCATTGACGCAGATCGAGGCGAAGCCTGTGATGGTGCCGACGATACCTGTGCCGCCAGTACCTCCCGGACGCAGGATCGGTGCGCCCGTGCCGCCCACGCCACCGCGGCTGCGATCGATGTGGGTGCCATCCACGCCGTCAGCCACCGCGCCCGTACCGCCGGTACCGCCCGGACGCTGTTGCAGCGGCGCACCGGTGCCACCCACGCCCCCGTTTTCACTTTGGATGCCTGTACCGCCCACACCGCCAGCCTTTGCCCCGGTTCCGCCCATGCCGCCCGGAAACTGCAAGTCCGAAGCGCCCGCCATGCCCATTTCATCGCGACTGACACAGGCCGGTGCTGCCTGCACCCATGCCGCAGGCACCAGGTTCAGTCCAAGACCCAGGACAAGAGTGAAGACACTGAAGCAACGCTTGAGAGAAATCATGGGGACGTCTTCGGCGAATCGGGATCGGTGGGCTCAGTGTAGAAATAAAGTCCGATCGTGATGCGCTGTTGTTGCTCGGCAGGCAAATCAGGGGTGTCGAGGTCTGCTGCCAGCCGGTTGAAACTGAGCAGGGTTTGCATCCCCTCCTTCGTCACGGCCTCGCGCAAAGTATCGACGCTGGCAACGGTCAGGGCATCGTAGTGCACGCTGCGTTCGAAGAAAGGCTGACCTTCCCCGCTCAGGTTATGCACCGCTGCACTGGCATGATCGTGCAGGTTGTGGCCCAGGTACGCGGCTTTTTCGTCGAAGCCCTTCTGTGGCACGAACGCCTGGGTTTCAAGGTGCACGCAGTCCTGGTCGTCGAGCCGCACGACGCCCAGGCGCAACCATTCGTCGAGCACCACCCGCGCGCGGATGTCTGTACTGACCTTCGCCACCAGGGCGTCGAAAGAGCAGTCCCCTCCCGCACTGGCCAGACGCGGCAAAGGTAATGCCTGACCGGCATCGGTACAAAAAGGCCCACAGCGGGTCCAGGCGTTGACCAACTGTGCGCCTAAGGTAATGTTTTCCGGCAGCGCCGAGAACGAGGTGTCGCTCTCGTTGCGCAGTCGCCGAACATCCTTGCGATGAACCCCCGTAAGCAGGCTGATGCGACTGTCGCTCGGGACCTTGTCGTCCAGGCGAAACTCCCGGTCAGCCACATCGACGAACACCTCCTTGAGCAAATCAGCGAACACCGTATAGGTGATCCCTTTGCGCAGCATCAGGCGCACCAGAGGGCGCATGACCCGCCGCAGGGCTCTTAACAGGGAAGGAGGTAAGGTGGGCGATTGCATTGAGCGCATTCCTGAACAGATAACCCCAGTATAACGGCGCGGGAAAAAATCCCATACGAGTTGGTAACCACTTTATTCAGGGATAGCTCTAAGCGCTCACTGCAATCGCGTGGAGTGGGGCTGTGATGGGCTGGGCCCACGCCTCATACAAAACCCGCCCCCCATGGTTTTGTATGAGATCCCGTCAGCGTGATTCAGCTCCTGCTGTTGTCATCCCCTGGTTCGCCGCCGACGTGAACGCCGCGGTCATCGCCCGGTTCGCCACCCACATGGTTGCCACGATCATCGCCAGGCTCACCACCAACGTGATTGCCATGGTCGTCGCCAGGCTCGCCGCCAACATGATTGCCATGATCGTCTCCGGGCTCGCCACCGACATGATTGCCATGATCATCGCCAGGCTCGCCACCCACGTGATTGCCATGATCATCCCCAGCCTCAGCATGGTTGCTGCTGCGCCCGGAATTCGAATTCCCGCTGTGGCTCGAGCCCGCATCGCCATGGCTGCTGCCACTATGACCACCACCGTCGCCAGAATGCCCGCCGCCGCCACTGCCGCCGCTGCCACCTCCACTGCCGCCGCCGTTTCCACCATGACCGCCTCCACCTCCGCTTCCGCCGCCGTTTCCACCGTGTCCACCGCCGCCGCTACCGCCACCACCGTTTCCGCCGCCACCGCCTCCATTACCACCATGGCCACCGCCGCCGCTGCCGCCTCCGTTTCCACCGTGGCCACCGCCACCGCCACCGCCGCCTCCACCGCCATGGCCGCCACCTTCTTTGGCGTAAGCACTGGAGCCATGAGAAATCGAATCGGGAATCAAAACGATGGACGCCGACAGCACGCCACCAATGGCCATCGCCAATAGAGCCCTTTTGAACAACTTATGAATTTGCATTTTCCGTCTCCTGGTCATTACCGCGAGAAACGCCAAATCGAGTGTTAATCGTTAGAACTTTTTCTGGAATTCTGTGCGTGGGATTTTTTCCCACACGAAATTAATAGACCTCTTTTCACAGAGGTTCAAGCGGCGTACGGAAAAGTCGACCAATGGTTGGTCGTGAAGAAATCGCAAGAAGGGAAAGATCGGGGTCAAAAAAAACCGGGGTCAGACCACATTTGGAATAAATGGTGGTCTGACCCCGGTTAGGTAGGGCTTACAAGGCAACGCTGTCAGAAGTCGAAGAACACCGTTTCCGATTCACCTTGAAGATGAATATCGAACCGATAGGCCAACTTCCCTTCAACCGTGCAGCGCCGGGCAATCAGGGATTCACGCCGGTGGGGTTGCTCGATGAGATTCAGGACGGGGTCCACGGCATTGGCTTGCGGTTCGTCGTCAAAGTACAGACGGGTGTGCAAGTGGATGTTGATGCCCCGGGCAAACAGCGCCACGTTGACGTGGGCCGCCATCGGAACGCCCGCGGCGTTGTTCACGATGCCGGGCTTTACGGTGTTGATCGTCCATTCACCGGTATCGGTGGTGGCGGTACGGCCAAAACTGTTGAACGGTTTTTCCAGGTCGTAACCGGTGTCATAGACGCCATCGTGATTAGCCTGCCAGAGCTCCAGAAACGCGTCGCGGATCAAGTGTCCATTACCGTCATAAACGTGGCCCAGCAACAGAATATGCTCGCCTGGCGCGCCAGGTTTGGCCATCTCGCTCCAGATTTCCTGCTCACGTTTCGGGTTGCCGGCAGCTTCCAGCGCCAGGCCGATGTGCACATAAGGGCCGGCCGTTTGCGATGGGGTTTCAGGCAGAAGTTGAACGGGCATGCGCAGGCCTCCTCAGCAGTTTTCGAAGTGAGTCTTGCGCTGGCCGCGCAGGACGATATCAAAGCGATAAGCCAGGCAATCCATAGGATTGGCCATGCTCATATCAAGCCTGGCGATCAGGCTCTGCACCGCGTCCGGATTGGCAATCGACTTGACGATCGGGCACATCGGGATAAGCGGATCACCTTCGAAATACAGCTGGGTAATCAACCGCGTCGCAATGGACGGGCCGCTGATGGAGACGTGGATATGAGCCGGTCGCCAGTCGTTGGGGCCGTTGCGCCATGGGTAAGGACCGGGTTTGACGGTGCGGAAACTGTAGTTGCCATCGCGGTCGGTCAGCGCACGGCCAACACCGCCGAAGTTCGGGTCAAGCGGCGCCAGGTAGCTGTCCTTTTTATGGCGATAACGGCCACCGGCATTGGCTTGCCACATTTCCACCAGGGTGTGGGGAATCGGCTTGCCGTATTGATCGCAAACGCGGCCGGCGACGATGATGCGCTCGCCGATGGGCAGGCCGCCATTGTTGAAATTCAACAACAGGTCGTTGTCGTACCGCCCCATCTTCAGATGAGAAAAGTCCGGACCGCTGCTTTCGGACACCGATTGCGGGATGCTCACCAGCGCCTGACGCGGTGAACGCAAAATCGACGTCTTGTAGTCAGGGGTCAGGGCTTTGGGATGCCAGTTACGGTCACGAATGACGAAGCGGCTATCGTGCGCATCAGACATGTCGTTTTTCCTGTTCTTATGGTTGGACGGGGGCAGCCGCTGCACGGACAGCGACTCTTGGCCCCCAGTTTCCACTGATGCGGGTCCATCCAAAATTGAAAAAAAACACCCAATCCATATCCAAATGGTTATGGATATTGTCCTTCGCGATATTCCTGCCCGATCTCGCGCAAGGCCTTCACACACCACTGCACCGCGGGTGTCAGCGGCAACGCAGGGTTGCTGCATAGCCCCACCGAACCGCCTGGTTCACGCATTCCCAGATTCAACTCCAGCAATTCACCTTGCCTCAAGTCCTGCCGGACAGCGTCGAGGGGCGCAACCCAGATAGCCTCACTGCATTGCACGTAACGCCGGCTCATGGCCACCGACAGCGTTTCCAGGCGTTGGCGTGAAGGCGTTATCCCGTGTTGCACGAACAAGCTGTCGGCGAACTTGCGGATCGTCGTTCCCGCCGACGGCAATACCAGCGGATAGTCTTCGAGATTTTTATGCCCCAGTGGATCGCTGAGAACCGGATGGCCTGCACGTACCACCAGAGTCATGGACTCGCTGTAGAGATGTTCGAACGTCAGCCCGGAAATCAAGGCGCTATCGGTCATTCGACCCACCACCAGGTCCAATTCGCCGACCCGCAGTTGCGAGAGTAAATAGGCACTGGGGCCGGTCATGACACTGACCACCAAAGCGGGGTGGCGCTCGTGCAAGCGACGCACGACTTCAGGCACCAGCAGACTTTCGACGGTGGACAGCACACCGAGCTGCACGGTGATCGGCTCATGTCCACCGGAGCGCAAACTGTTAACCCCTTCGCGCAGCGACTGCACGCACGGCCCGGCATAGCGCATAAAGGCGGTGCCGGCCTCGGTCAGTGTCGACCCTTTTTTACTACGCTCGAACAGGGTGGCTTCCAGCAGGGTCTCCAGCTCCTTCAGGGTCTTGGAAAGCGCAGGTTGGCTGATCGCCAACTTGTCGGCCGCACGTGCCAGGCTGCCCTGGCGCGCCACCTCGAGAAAACACACCAGATGACGGAATTTGATGCGGGTGTCGATGTTCAATTGGGTGCTCTGACTTCGTGGAATGGTGTGCCGGGTGTTGGATGAGGGGCGACATTGTTGCGCTGTTCATTTTTCACTTCAACGGCGCTATTCACACAGTGAGTGATTGCTAATTGCCCGATTGTAACGGGTCGCGAGCAGCAGGAATCACGAAAATCAAACGTTGGGTCTGACGTATTGATAGTGAATGGGCCGACGTCTTCGCGGGCAAGCCCGCTCCCACAGGGGTTGGTGGCGAACATGAAAACTGTGTACGCCACAAATCTGTGGGAGCTAGCCTGCTAGCGATGGTCGCCAACGATGACGCGGGATGTCTGAATACCCGCGTAGCCCTGACGTTTCTCGCGAGCAAGCTCGCTCCTACAGGTGGTGCCTCCCGAGCCAGCGGCGATATTGCCGCAAAACAGCGGCCGGCTGCCGTCTGCCGGGCTGGTGCTGATGAGCAAGGCATAGCCGCCCTTGGTCAAGTCGCTCAGCGCCACCGGTGCCTGGGCCCAGTACTGGGTACGCGGGGCCAGGGATGGGTAGTCGACGCTATTGGCCTGATGGGTCTTGTAGGCCGGTTGCGCCGCCAGCTTCTGGCAGGTGCCGGCATAAATAGCCGTGTCAATGCGGCTGGAGAGGGCCAGGTCGTGCGGGACACCACCGAGGGTGAGCCAGATACTGGTTTGGTTGCCCACCGGGCTTAAGGTGGCTCGAGCGATATGCTCTGCGTTTTGCGGGGTCGCTTGAAGGGGGACATCGACAATCTCGGATCGGCTCACACAACCTGAAATAGCCCCTACGGCTACGACTATCGCCAGCCAAGACGTTCTGTTCATCACAGATCTCCTGATTTGAGGTGCGTTGCTTTCCCCCCCCTCTCATCAGAATGGCCGGTATTAGTCGCACGAAGTCGTTGATGTGCGGTTATCGGCCAAAGCACTGCAATGTAAAAAATCCCGGCGTCCACTTTGCTCGGCGGGATTTATATTTTTGGGCAGCGAGCAACTGCCCTTATCGTAATACCGGCCAGCCACTGAAACTGGGAATGGCGGTGATGCAGTTCGTATATTGCTTGCACAGCCTGTCGTTTCGAGGTTCGGGCGGTGCTGCCAGCAACGAGGCAACTATCAGGACCAGAATCGACAGCGGAACATAATAGGCAACATGATTTTTTATTTTCATTATGAGTGCTCTCATGATCTTTGGAACGCCCCTGCGCAGTCGCAGGCAAGCGTCTGCTTCCCATCGAGCCCTCTTCAAGCGTCAGGCCGCTTGAAGAGGTTTACCGCCAATCAGCGCTCGTCGACCGTGATGAATTCGCGACGCTCGGCCATGCTCGCCGGCACCTGATCCTCGTCGGTGAAGAACTGCTCGTACCACTCGCGCAACTGATAGACCGGGCCGTCTGTTTCGGCCAGCACCGGCTTGTCGATGCGGATTTTGTGCTTCCAGATCACCACGTCCTGGTAGAACGAGTCGCGGTTACCCATGACATAGGCCTTCGCCACTTCCTGGTTCTGCTCTTCTGTCCAACCCGGTATCCGCTTGACCATGCAACCAAAGCGCAGGTCGAAGCTGTTCGGTGTCACCGGGACGTGACTGTTGAGCAAAATCGCGTGGATGCGCACATCGCCGAACATCGAGCTGATGTGAGTGAAGTGCGTGGCGGGACCGTAGTAGGCCGATGGCGCGATCAGGTCGCCGCCCAGGCGCTCGGAGTCGCCATGGAAAATCTGATGACCGATGTGGCCTTCGAAGACGTTGGCGAAATACTTGGTCGGCGTGCCGTGCACCGGCCCGAAGTGCTGGGCGTCCACCAGGTTATCGACCAACTCCCGTGGGTTGGTTTCGATATGCATGGTGTCGATGTTCCAGTCATGAATCCACTCCGGATCATCCATCTCCGGCAGGTGCGGAATGATCACGCCCTCTTTCGGCGGACGGCCTTCGGGGTTGTTCCAGACGAACAGCAGGTTGTTTTCCACGCAGGTCAACCAGCTGCGGGTCTTGGCTTTGGGCGGAATGCGTTTGCAGTATGGGATCTCCACACATTTGCCACCGGTGTCGTATTTCCAGTGGTGAAACGGGCACACCAGTTTGTCGTTCTCGATGGTGCCTTGGGACAGGTCTGCACCCATGTGCGGGCAATAGGCATCCAGAACGCTGATGGTGCCCTGGCTGTCGGCAAAGGCCACCAGACGGGTGCCGAACACTTCCAGGGTGTGTGGCTTGCCGTCACGGTAATCACTGGCGTTGCCCAGGCAATGCCAGCCGCGCGCGTAACGGTGGGTACGCTGGGCGTTCTCGATGCTGATTTCAGCGAGTTTCGTCATTGTTATTGTTCCTCGGTTGCAGACGTCGGGGTAAGCAATGCCCCCAGAAAATAAAGGGTGATCCCATGGCAAACATGATTGAGCAGCCGCGCAAGGCCGACATCCTTCAATTGGACTAGGTCAAATGCGATCAACTCTCAGCGGGCGCCCGCTTGAAAACGGGCGCCCTGCACTACGGTCACAGCACTACGGTCACTGGCCGAAGCGGCGAGCGGCCTCCGGGCCAAAGTCGCGGGGGCTGAAACCGGGCTTGTTCAACTGGTAGCCGTTGCGCTGCTCGTTGATCAGGTTGAACGCCAGGTAGCTGCCGGCATTGAGGTCGTAGTACAGGCCTACACCGGCCTGCGGTCGCTGGGTTTCATAGGCGTAGAAAAAGTTGAGCATCGAGGTGCGCCACAGCTCGCCCCGGTTGTCGTAGTTGTCGGCGAGCATGGGGAACCAGGTGTCCTCGTCGATGTACAACTTGCGCTTGCCATAGAGGTGGCGGTAGCCCGGCTTGAGGGTGCCTTCCAGTTCCCAGACCCGATGGCGCTCAAAGCGCAAGGCATCGGGGTTGATGTGACCCGGGGTCAACAGGTCGGCGTACTTGAGATTGGCCGCGTGCAGGCGATAGGTGTCGTAGGGGATGTACATCTCGCGCTTGCCGACGATCTTCCAGTCATAGCGTTGCCCCGAACCGTTGAACAAACGCACCTCGTCTACGGTGATCGAGCCGCCACTGCCAGGGAATGACATGTCGAAGCCATACCCCGGCGACTGCCGCACGCGCCGGGTGCCGGGATCGTAACGCCAGGACTGGCGCGGTTCGGTCTTGTCGTTCCAGAACTCCGTGCCGGTGTTGATCTCGCCTTTGTCCCGTTGCGGCAACAAGGTCTCGTTGAGGTAGAACGACGAGTTGCCGGTGGTCTCGCCAATCTTGCCCGGCTCCAGCCCCGGCGCCAGGTTGCGTGAATGCACGCGCCCCCAGTTGATGTTGCCGTCCTTGAGCACATAGGCGTTGTCGGAGACGTACTCCTCGGTCCAGGCGCGCAAGGTGAAGGTCGAGGCATTTTTCAGCAGCTCCAGACCGCTACGGGGAACCGGGAAGGCTGTGCCACCGGTTTTGCCCACGACGCCTTCGCCGTCATCCACCAGACGCGCGATGCTGGCGTTCTCGCGAGTGGCTTGGCACACCGCATCGTTGAAGCGGAAATCACGATGAGTGGGATAGATCGGCATCTTGTAGGTGCCTGGGTACAACTTGAACAGCGCCTTTTGCCCGTCGGACAGGTAGTCGCCGTATTGCGCCATGTTCTGCGCGGTAATCACGAACAGCGGCTTTTCGTCGGGATACGGATCCACGGGATGGTTGCCAGTGCCCTTGAAATCAACGTGGGGCGGTACGCCCAGCCATTTACCGCTGAACGCCGGGATGCTGCCGTCGGCATTACCAGCCTTTTGCGCTCCCACACACGTCAGGTCCTTGCCCAGGCGCTCGACGTCCTCCGGTGCAGCGTGGGTCGTGCCGATGAGACTGCCTCCCAGCAATATCGCCAAGACCCGGCCACGGTTCTGAAAACTGCCGATCATTTTTATTCTCCTTTTCGAGGTTCGACATGGGTTGCCCAGTATCGACAGGCCAGGAGACCGCCAGCATCGTCCGCACGGACTAACGCATTTTCGTGCAAGGGTGGGTCACAGCCGGGACGCTGAAGGTTGCGGCGCGCCCAGGGCCACCACACTGTTGAGCATGATGCGCACCAGCTCGGTCTGGCGTCGCACGCCGGTTTTGGAAAAAATCGAACGCAGGTGTGCCCGTGCAGTATTGCGGCGGATGTTCAGCGTCTCCGAGGCTTCCTCCAGCGACAGGCCGTTCGCCAGTTCCAGCGCCAGTGCGGTTTCCGCCGGGGTCAGGTTGTACAGTTGCGAGGTCAGCACCGCACTCACCAGTGACTTGCCCACCGCATCGCGCACATACACCACCACCGTGGGCTTGCCAGTGCCTTCGAGCAGTTCCCGGGATGGAATCAACTCCACCACCACCCCAAGGCTGACCTGCCCTGAAGGCCGGGAAATCGAAGTCGCCTCGGCCATTTGCACGCCTTTGCCGGCACCCTGTCTGGCACCCTGTCTGGCACCCTCTCTGGCACGTTGAAAGGCGTTGCGCACCAGGCGCGACAACTCGCGATTGTCGCTCGGATAAGTCGCCTCCAATCGACCACCGACAACCTTGAGGCCGTCCTGGCTATCGAGAATCTCCCGGGCCACGGGATTAAGTTGCACCACCGTGCCGTTCTCATCGAGCACGATGGTCGCCACCGCCAGGCGGTTGATCGTCTGCGAATACAGACTGCCCAGCGACTCGCTACGATCGAGCAACGAATGCATGTGCAAGGCCCGGCGCAAGTGCGGCAACAACATCGCACACATGGCCCGCTCGGCATCGCTGAAACGCGGCTGTTCCTTGGGTCGATTGATCCGAAAGCGCACCGTACCGCCATCCGGCATGCGGATATCGGCACCGAGCATGTGATAGCAACCGTAGGGTTCGCAATACAGCAGGTAAAACGCTGAGCTGGCCCATTCGGCATCGCTCATCAGTTCGTCGATGGTGAACACCGTGTCGGTACTCAGTCGCTCGAACAGGGAGGATTTGGCGTAATAGGCGTAATGATTGATCCCGCCCTCCCCCAGTTCGACGTCCCCGGCGACGATCATCGGCGAGAGCAGCGGTTCATCCTGGACGCGCAGGATCAAGGTCACGAAATTGGCCTTGAACAAGGCCCGCACCTCACGCAATGAATCGTTCAGGCAACGGGTGTCCATCGCCGAGTCGTAGATGTTGCCGATGATTCGTTCGTATTCGGCCAGTTCCAGGCCCATTTGCGCCAGGACTTCTGCATTGGGCAGACCACTTTGCATAACCATTCCCCGGCAGAGGGCCTGACCGTCAGGCCCTCATGGTTTCAGTTGAAACAGCGATGCCTCACGGCAGCTCGAACAGACCGGCGGCACCCATGCCACCGCCGATGCACATGGCGATCACCACATAGCGCACACCGCGCCGCCGTCCTTCCAGCAAGGCGTGGCCGACCATCCGCGCGCCGGACATCCCGAACGGATGACCGATGGAAATCGCGCCGCCATTGACGTTCAGGCGCTCGGCGGGGATGTGGAGCGCATCGCGGCAATGCAACACCTGGCTGGCGAAGGCTTCGTTGATCTCCCACAAACCGATGTCCGCCACACTCAGGCCGAAGCGCTTGAGCAGTTTGGGAATGGCAATCACCGGCCCGATGCCCATTTCTTCCGGCGCACAACCACCCACCGCAATACCACGGTAAATGCCCAGTGGCGTCAGGCCACGGCGGCGAGCCTCGGCCCGGCTCATCAGCAGGCTGGCCGACGCGCCATCAGAAAACTGCGAAGCGTTGCCGGCAGTGACGAACTCGCCCTGCTCGATCCACTTGCCGTCTTTCCATACCGGCTTCAATCCCGCCAAATCTTCAAGGCGCGTGTTGGGCCGGTTGCACTCGTCACGCGTCACCTGCACGCGCTCATGACCATTGGGCTGACCGTCCGGGGCGAACAACAATTTGTCCACGCTCAGGCTGACGATTTCCTCGTCAAACAAGCCATCGCGTTGCGCGGCGGCGGTGCGTAGCTGGCTTTGCAGCGAGTACTCATCCTGGGCGGCGCGGCTGATGCCATAACGGCGCGAGACGATCTCGGCGGTCTCGATCATCGGGATATAGGCGCTGGGCACCACCTGCAACACGGCTTCGGACTGGGCGCGGAAGCTGTTCTTGTGTTTGGTCTGGGTCAGCGACAGGGATTCCACGCCGCCACCGATGGCGATGTTCATTTCGCCGGTCATGATGCCCTTGGCCGCCACCCCGATACTCATCAGGCCCGAGGCGCACATGCGGTCCAGCGCCATGCCCGGCACAGTGTCGAGCAAGCCGCCGGTATAGGCGCAGAGCCGGCCAATGTTGTAGGCCTGGGTGCCCTGCTGCACCGCCGCGCCCATGATCACGTCCTCTACATCAGCCGGCTCGATGCCGGCGCGCTCGACCACCGCGCGCACCACATGGCCACCCAGCACCGGGGCCTCGGTATCGTTGAACGATCCGCGAAACGACTTGGCCAGTGCGGTACGGGCGGTGGCGACGATGACAACTTCATTCAGGTCCATGACAAGCTCACTCGGAAATTGGGTTGAAGGTGTAGCGGCTAATGGTGTCGATCACGCAACCGGGACGCGCCTGGCCCTCGACTTCCACGGTGATGCGCACCACCAGTTGCACGACATCGCCCAGTGGCTCGGCGCGGATGATCTGGCCGCTGCCACGCACCCGCGAATCGACCTTGACCGGCGCCGGAAAACGCACCCGATCGCTGCCGTAATTGACGCCCATCGCCATGTTGTCGAGGGTCAATAACTGCGGCATGAACAGGTTGGCCAGGGACTGGGTCAGGTAACCGTGGGCAATACAGGCACCAAACGGACCGCTGGCGGCGCGAACCGGATCGACATGAATCCACTGGTGATCACCGGTGGCTTCGGCGAACAGATCGATGCGCTGTTGGTCGATGGTCAGCCATTCGGTGTGGCCCAGGTCCAAACCTTCGGCCGCCAGCAAGGCTTTGGCAGAGCTGAAAACGTGACTCATGATTCAATCCTCAAGCCTGTTGCGAACTGACGGACAGCACTTCGCCGACCATGTACGAGGCGTAGTCGCTGGCCAGGAACATCATCACGTTGGCCACCTCCCAGACTTCGGCTGCGCGGCCGAATGCCTCACGTCCCGCCAGGCTGGCGAGCAGCTCTTCGCTGGAGGCTTTCTTGAGGAAGTCATGCAGGGCAATCGAGGGCGAGACCGCATTGATACGCACGCCAAACTCGGCGGCTTCCAGGGCACTACAACGGGTCAGCGCCATCACCCCGGCTTTTGCGGCCGCGTAATGGGCCTGCTCCTTCTGCGCCCGCCAACCGAGCACGGAGGCGTTGTTGACGATGGCCCCGGCGCCACGGCGCTGCATGTGCGGCAGCATCGCCCGGGTCATGCGGAAGGTGCCGGTCAACGTCACATCCAGCACCCGCAGCCACTCTTCGTCGCTCATTTCCACAACACGCTTCTGACCACCCAGGCCTGCGTTGTTGATCAACACATCGACGCCGCCCAGCGCCTCTTCAGCGGCAGCCACCAGGGCCTGGACTTCGTCTTCGACCGTGACATTGCACAGCTGGCCATAAATCGCCTGCAGACCGGTCTCGGCCTTTAGGCGCTCGACCGCTTCTTCCAGGCGGCGCGGATGGACATCGGAAATCATCAACGCCCGACAACCCTCCTCGGCACTGCGCCGGGCCGCCGAATAACCGATACCGGCACCGGCGGCCGCCGTAATCAACACCGACTTGCCGGCCAGCAACTGATGACCGGGAACATAAGGGGGAGCTTGTTTCACAGCGTCTACCTCTGAGGGAATCGATACGCTGTAGTTGTACGGGCGGGGGTGTTTGGGCACATCGTCAAAATGGGGTAGAAACAGGCTTGAAGCACCGCGGTGCTTCAATCGCTGGCAAGCCAGCTCCCACAGGGTTTTGAGTAGTACTCAAACTATGGGTCCGACCCGGTAACTGTGGGAGCTGGCTTGCCAGCGATGGCGGCGTCACATTCGACATCTTCCTTGAATGTGAAGGCCCTATCGCTAGCAGGCTAGCTCCCACAGGGGGTCATGGGTTGGTCACAGAACTTGCGATCAACCAAAAAACAGTGTGGGAGCTAGCCTGCTAGCGATGGCATCAACACAATCAACATCTTCCTTGAATGTGAAGGCCCTATCGCTGGCAAGCCAGCTCCCACAGGGTTTTGTGTCATACGCAAATTATGATACCGACGCCGTAACTGTGGCTGGCTTGCCAGCGATGAGGCCCTGATTTCCAACATCATCTGAGGCTGACACACCGCCTTCGCGAGCAAGCCCGCTC
>NZ_JBOIBY010000587.1:0-22620 GCF_050739655.1 Pseudomonas sp.
CACCGCTATACTGCCGGCCTGTTTGTGCCTGATTCTGGAGAGAAGAGCATGTTGCAACGCCTGTTGTTCGGTTTGATCACTGTGACCAGCTTGACGCTGGTCGGCTGCGCCCACAGCCCGCAACAACTGAACCCGGAGCCCAAGTTGACGGCTCAACTGGCGCCGGTCGGTCACGGCCAGCCTGTGGTGGTACGTGTGGTGGACGGACGTCCATCGCCTACCCTGGGCACTCGCGGTGGCCTGTACCCGGAAACCAGCGCGATTACCGTACAGGGCGCGCAGATCCTGCCCAAGCTTCAGGCTCAGGCTGAAGCGGCTGTACGCTTGCTGGGTTTCACCCCAAGCACCAACGCGATGAACGCGCCGCAAATCACCGTGACCCTGGCAGAGCTGAAGTATCAGTCGCCTAAAGAAGGCATGTATGTGACCGAGGCGACCATTGGCGCAACCTTCCGCTCCGATGTACAGAACGCCAACCGTCGCTACAGCGGTCGTTACGGTGCGTCCCTGGACCAGCGTTTCGGCATGGCGCCGAACCAGGAAACCAACACCAAGCTGGTCAGCGACGTGTTGAGCGATGCGCTGACCCGTCTGTTCAAGGACCCGACCGTGGGTCAGGTGCTCGGCGAGTAACAGTTCGCTGGATTGTAAAAAAGCCCGGTACCAGCGATGGTCCCGGGCTTTTTTATGGGAGAAGGAATTGTCAGCTTTACACCGACCCCTTTTGGGAGCGGCGGTGCGACGATTCGACTTGCTCGCGAATGCGGTGCAACATTCAGCATCTCCATTGACTGACACACCGCATTCGCGAGCAAGCCCGCTCCCACAGGGGATCTGCGATTGGCAGTGAAAAATGGCAACCACTGGTTAATTGTCGGAAAGAGAGGGCAGGCGCGCAGGCATTCGGTAGAATCCCGGCCGCGGTCGTCGGTCCGGCGTCTGCACACCTGTTTTTGTTTGAGGTTTGTGATGTCGCTGCATTTGATGACGCTGTTTACTGCCCATCCCGCCAAATTGATCAACCTGCTGGCCTTGCTTTTTGCCTTCCCGGGCGGCTGGTTGCTGCACGCCACCCGTCGTCGTGAACAGCGTGCGATGGCCAGTCTGCAGGCGCAGCGCCAGAGCAGCCCCAGCAAAGAGCCCACGCTGGATTGGGCCACCTTGCGCATGAACCGGTTTTTCTACTGCTTCGGCTTTGCCTGCATGGGGCTGGCGTTGCTGGTGTCGTATATCAGCACTCAGGTTTAAAGCAAAAGATCGCAGCCTGCGGCAACTCCTACACAAACCTCATGTAGGAGCTGCCGCAGGCTGCGATCTTTTGATCTTGATCCAAAGAAAGCTTAAAGCGGCAATCCAGCCTTGATCCGATACTGATTACGCACCGGTGTCGCATATTGCAGCACCAGATACGGACGATGCTCCTCGGGACAGGCATCCAGGCGTTGCTGCCATTGTTCCTGGGCCTTGGCCAATTCGTCAGCCGGGAACATCTCTGTGGCTTTCGGTACGGTCAACTGTGGATCAGCATCTTTCCACTGGGCATAAGCCAGGTAGTGCACCGGGAACAAGCGGTAACCGCCAAGGATCTGCTTGTCCATCTCGACCGCCAATTGCTTGGTGTCTTCATACAACTCAGTGATCGGCGCGGCAAAGTTCACATGCACCCGGCCCTTGTAGCCAGTAATGCCCTTGGCAATGCTCACGTCATCTTCACCGGGCACCTTGGTGTAGGTGCCGGTGGTGGCGCGGATGTAAAGTTCGCGGGCCTTGGCCTGATCGCAGGGGTCGTATTCGTAGCTGATCGACACCGGCGTCAGGTTCAGCGAGCGGATGACTTCGCCGAAGGGTTCATCCTTGCGGCTCATGTGGAACATCTTGAGGATCGCCGACTCGGTACGGTCATCGCCGTCCTTGGCCCGGCCTTCGGCCTGGGCGATCCAGATCGAGGCGCAATCGTTGCGAATCGAATGGTTGATGTAGGCCGACAACAGTTGATACGCCGCCATTTTCTCGCGACGACCAGTGATCGAACGGTGCACGATGAAGCTCTTGTTCAGGCGCATCAGGTCGCTGACAAAAGGCTTTTGCAACAGGTTATCGCCAATGGCAATGCGCGGGGTCGGCAGGCCTGCGTGGTACACGGCGTAATTGACGAAAGCCGGGTCCATTACGATATCGCGGTGGTTGGCGATGAACAGGTAGGCACTGCCGGACTTGAATTGCTCGACGCCGGTGTAGGTCACGCCGTCCGTTGCACGCTCGATGGTGTGGTCGACGTACACTTCGACTTTGTCTTGCAAGGTGGCAACCGAATTGACGCTGGCGAACTCACGACGCAACCGATGAGCTATAAGAGGTTTGAGCGCCCAGCCCAAAGCACCGGCAAAACGCGGGAAGCGGAAGTGGGTGAGGATATCTAGAAACGCCTTGTCGCCGAGCAGCCGGTCCAGCACCGCTGGGACTTCACTGTCGTCGTAAGGTCGGATGGCATCGAATTCGCCCATCATGCTCTCTTGTTAGAAACGGCTAGGGTAAGTAAAGGTTCTGATCGAAAACCGGCGGGGTAAGGTCTGAAAAAGTAGCCAGGCAAAAATAGCCCTGCAAATAGACCGGCGATTATACGCACAAGTCACTCGGGAGACCGCGATGCTGGAAAGCGCAGTTTATGAATGTCCGTATTGCGGCGAGGAAGTCGAGACGACTCTGGATCTGTCCGCAGGGGATCAGACCTATATTGAAGACTGCCAGGTGTGCTGCCGGCCGATCACCTTTGTGTTGCAGGTTCACGGCGAGGAATGGCTTCTCGACGTTTTCAGTGAGAACGAGTGAGGGGTGTGTATGCAGCGCATCTACGAACCGGAAAACCTGATGGAAGGCGAGCTGCTGCAAGGCATGCTCGCCAGCGAAGGCGTCGAGGCGCATCTGGTCGGGCGTGACCTGGTGGGTGCCAGCGGTGAGTTACCGATCTTCGGCCTGCTGGGGCTGGCGGTGGACAACGACCAGGCTGAATACGCCCGGCAGCTGATCACCGCGTACAATGCTGCGCTGCCGCTGTCCGGCGATGAACCGGAGAGCTTTCCCGGCACGCTGGTCTGTTAGGCTGGCGTACGTTTGATCAAGAGTCGTGCTGCCCCATGTGTGGACGTTATGCCCTGTTTCGCTGGAACCGCGACTTCGCGGCCCTGCCAGGTTTTCCCGCCGATCAACAGGCGCAGTGGAACATTTCCCCCAATGATTCGGTGTTGATGCTGCGAGCCGGCGCACACGGCCAGCGTGAGTTGGCGCGAGCCCGCTGGGGGCTGACACCTCCGTGGCTGACCGATCTGTCCCGCACCCCGGCCCATGCCCGTGCCGAAACCGTCGCCGAGCAACCGATGTTTCGCGAAGCCTTGCGTTTGCGCCGCTGCCTGCTGCCGGCCAACGGGTTCTATGAATGGCGTGGCACCACGCGTAAGCGGCCATTCTGGCTGACGCCGGGAGAGGGTTCATCGCTGTTTTTTGCGGCGATCTGGGAAGCCTATCCCGTGCAGGAACAGGTGTGGTTGAGTACGGCGGTGATCACACAGCCAGCGGCGAGCCAGCGCAGGCCGTTGATTCTCGATGAGGCGGGGCAAGTCGCGTGGCTCGATCCCGAGACGCCGTTGCACACCTTGCAAGCTTTGCTGGCCAGTGAGCCTGCGGCGTTGCGCGAGCGGGTGCTGGCCAGCATGGTCAATGATCCGAAGCTCAACGGGCCGGAGTGCCTGACGCCGGGTTGAGCCTTTTGGTAACCCAACCGGCCCCATCGCTGGCAAGCCAGCTCCCACAGGGTTTGCGTGAACACCGTGGCCCCTTGTGGGGGCTGGCTTGCCAGCGATGGGGCCTTTGGATCAGACCCTGAACTGATTGATCAACCGCCGCTGCTGCTCGGCCAACTTGGTCAAATCGGCACTGGCCGCACTCGACTCATCCGCACCGCCCGCCACTTCATTGGCCACTTGCCCGATGTTGATCACGTTGCGGTTGATGTCGTCTGCCACGGCACTCTGTTCCTCGGCGGCGCTGGCGATTTGGGTGTTCATGTCGTTGATCACCGACACCGCTCGGGTGATGGTTTCCAGCGCCTCTGCGGCCTTCGCCGCATGTTGCACGCTTTCGTCCGTGCGATTCTGGCTGTCTTCCATGACCCGCACCACATCCCGCGTGCCTTGCTGCAACTGTTGAATCATGGTCTGGATTTCTTCAGTAGCCTTCTGGGTCTTCTGCGCCAGGTTGCGCACCTCATCGGCTACCACCGCAAACCCGCGACCCTGCTCGCCAGCCCGGGCCGCTTCGATCGCCGCGTTCAGGGCCAGCAGGTTGGTCTGTTCGGCAATCCCGCGAATGGCCGTGAGGATCGCGTTGATGTTCTCGCTGTCCTTGGCCAGGGTCTGGACCACGCCGACTGCCCGACCGATTTCCACGGCGAGGGCGCCGATAGAGGTCGAGGTGTCACGCACGATTTGCATGCCCTGGCTGGCGGCCTGGTCAGCATGGCTGGCGGCTTGCGCGGCCTGGGTTGCGTTGCGTGCCACATCCTGTGCAGTCGCGGTCATTTCGTGCACGGCGGTGGCGACCTGATCGATCTCGGCCATTTGTTTGTGCACGCCGGTGTTGGTACGAATGGCGATGTCGGCAGTGTGTTCCGAGGAATCACTGACGCTCTGCACTGACGTCACCACCTGAGTGATCATTGCCTGCAACTTGGCCAGGAACGTGTTGAAACCCTTGGCGATCGAGCCCAATTCATCGGCGCGATCGCTGGTCAGGCGACGAGTCAGGTCGCCTTCGCCCTGGGCGATATCGTCGAGCATGGCAACCATTTGCTTCAGCGGGCGGGCAATGCCGTGCCCGACCAGCCAGATCACCAGCAAGCCAATGCCGGCAATCAGCAGCCCAACCATCGCCATGCCAAAGGTGTCGGATTTGCGTTGAGTGTCGAGGTCGGCCTGCAGCTTTTGCAGATCGGCCATCACCGCGTTCAGTGGCAGTTGCAGCATCAGGGTCCAGCGCGCATCGGTCTGGCCAATGCCGAACGGCAGGTACAGCTCGATCCGGCCCTGGACTTTATCGACGGTATAAGTCACTTCGCCGCGCTTGAGATTGGCCATATTGGCAATCTGCTGGCTGTCGAGGATGTCGCTGACCTTCTCGCCGAACTTGCTTGGGTCCTTGGTGTAGGCAACGATCCGGCCATTACCGCCGATCAGAGCCATTTCACCGGCACCGCTGTAGAGTTTCTGGTTGGCGCCCAGGAGCATTTCCTGGATGAAGTTCACCGACAGGTCGGCACCGACGATGCCCTGGAAGGCGCCATTGAGCATGATCGGTTCAATAAAGGAGGCGAGCATGACGATTTTGTCGCCGACCTTGTAGGGCGCAGGATCGATCACGCAGGATTTTTTGGTTTCTTTGGAGCACAAATAGTACTCACTGGCACGAACACCGGTGGACAGGGTTTTCTGGTCGTCGACGTCCACCAGTTTGTCCAGCCCGAGGGAGCCGTCTTCATTGCGGAACCACCAGGGCAGGAACCGCCCGTTAGCGCTATCGATGCCCACCACTTGGGTGCCGACGTAGGCGGCATCGTTATGATCCAGTGCGTCCTTTTCCCAGCCGATGTAGGTGCCGAGGATCTTCGGGTTTTTTGCGACGTTTTCCTTGATCAGACCGATCAACTGCGCGCGGCTGAGGCTCAGCGCAGGTTGGCCATCGGTGCCCGGGGTGCCAATCAGTGCATTGACCCGCACCAGCCCGCCGGCAATCAGCAGTGGCGCTTCAAGTTCACGCTGGATCTGGCTGACCTGGGTTTGTGCCAGTGATGTCAGGCGCTGTTCGATGACCTGTTCGAATTGCACCTGGGTCCGCTCCTGGACCATGTCCTGCGTCCGGGCACCGGAAAACAGCGCGTAGATCACCAGCGCTGCCACCACACTGAGAACGATGGCGCCCGCCAGGGCCGCCACGGAAAACTGGATCGATTTGAATTTCATGGGTGCTCCGCACGCAAAAGGACGTCTGCGGCGGTGTATCGGCACGATGTAGAAGCGGCATGAGCGGTTGTCGGTGAAATGACTGTTTTGGTGAGGCAGATGTCGTAAATGAATCACGTCGGAGACTTATCCGACGCGGCTTGCCCGGCTTTGTGAATTTTTTCCTGCGGCCAAGAGAGCTTTGTCCGAAATTCGCGTCAAATATTCTGTTGTATCTGGTGTCGATACATTTCCGCGCCTAGGATACCGTCAAGTTTTCAGGGAGCTTTTTGATGAACAAGATATTGGTTTTGTGCGGGCTGAGCGCGAGCTTGCTGATCGCAGGTTGTCAGGCGGTCAACACCACCAGTGCGGGTGCCGTGGGTGTCGAGCGCAAGCAGTACATGTTCAGCATGCTGTCTGAGCAAGAGGTCAACCAGATGTACGCCCAGTCCTATCAAAAGACGGTGGGCGAGGCGACCAATCAGGGCGTGCTGGACAAGACCAGCAGCGATGCCAAGCGCATTCAGGTGATTGCCGACCGGCTGATTGCCCAGGCGCCGAAGTTTCGTCCGGATTCGGCCCAGTGGAAGTGGGAAGTCAACCTGATCAAGAGCGACGAGCTCAATGCCAACTGCGGGCCTGGCGGCAAGATCATTTTCTACACCGGGTTGATCGACAAGCTGCAACTGACCGACGATGAAATTGCCGCGGTCATGGGCCATGAAATCGCCCACGCCTTGCGCGAGCATGGTCGTGAAGCGATGTCCAAGGCTTACGGTATCGAAATGGCCAAGCAGGGCGCGGGTGCCTTGTTGGGGTTGGGTCAGGACAGCATGGCACTGGCGGACGCGGTCACCGAGTACGGCATGACCTTGCCTAATAGCCGTGACAATGAAAACGAGGCGGACCTGATTGGCCTGGAACTGGCGGCACGCGCCGGTTACAACCCGAACGCCGCGATTACCCTGTGGAACAAGATGACCAAGGCCTCGGAAGGTTCGCCACCGGAGTTCATGAGCACTCACCCGAATTCGTCCAGCCGTATTGCATCGTTGCAGGCGGCGATTCCGAAGGTGATGCCGTTGTACGAGCAGGCCAAGAAATCCTGATCGTCCTGCGGTGATGCCGCTGGCCTCATCGCGAGCAGGCTCGCTCCCACATTTGATTTTCAGCGAACACATATTTCGTGATCAACAGAAAACCCCTGTGGGAGCGAGCCTGCTCGCGATGAACGATAACGCGGTCTAACGACTTACCCCGTCAAACCCACCCGCTGCTCTGCATCGCCTTGTACACCGCAACAATCGCCAGAATGAAGAACGCCGAAGCCGCCAGGCGACGAATCAGCGTCAAAGGCAATTTGTCTGCAGCGAAGTTACCCGCCAGGACCACCGGCACGTTGGCAATCAACATCCCGAGGGTGGTGCCGATGATCACCAGCCACAACTCCGGATATTGCGCGGCAAGCATCACGGTCGCGATTTGCGTCTTGTCACCGATTTCCGCCAGGAAGAACGCGATCAGCGTGGTCAGGAACGGCCCGAACTTGCGAGCGGTGCTGGCTTCGTCGTCATCCATTTTATCCGGCACCAGGGTCCACAGTGCGGTGGCGGCAAAACTGATGGCGAGGATCCAGTGCAGTAACGTATCCGAGAAGAAACTGCCGACCCAGGCGCCTACCGCACCGGCCGCCGCGTGGTTGGCCAGGGTCGCGGCAACGATGCCGGCGATGATCGGCCACGGTTTGCGGAAGCGGGCTGCGAGAATGAGCGCGAGCAGTTGCGTCTTGTCGCCGATTTCGGCCAAGGCAACGATTGCGGTGGGTACGAGAAGTGAATCCAGCATCAGGGTTTTCCTAAGGGGCGGGTCGACACGGCTATGACACGTACAGCCTTCCCGCCCCGGGTAAGGTGTGCGTGTCATAGGTCTTGTCAAACCCTGCGATCCGTCTGATGCGGTCGCTTGGGTCGCATGCGCCATGGTCTGAGGACCAAGTATGTTGACGCATGCCGGACGAGCATGGCGCTCGTGGGAGACTACTCCCCTAGGACGGAGCGGATTCTGCCTAGGCAAAACCCATCGTGCAAGTACAAATTTCTAGCCGCGTTTGGCCCGGTAGATTCTGAAACCCTGTCCTTCGGCCTTGATTGCGCACACGCCAAGATGCTCTTCGATCAGCGGCTGGTACTTAAGGAAGCTGTTGGCTACCAAGCGAAGTTCACCACCGTTTTTCAGATGTTTAGCCGCTTTTCGCAGCAAGTTCTCTGTGGCGTAGTAATCGGTGTGCACCCCGACATGGAACGGCGGGTTGCTCAGGATCGCACTCAAACCCATGGGCGCTGCGTCGATTCCGTCACCGGTAATCACCTCGGCTTCCAGACCATTGGCAGCCAGGGTCAAGCGACTGCTGGCTGCGGCAAACGCATCCACATCAAGCATCGTCACCTGATTGTGCGGGTAACGACGTTTCACCACCGCGCCCAACACGCCGGCGCCGCATCCGAAGTCCAGCAAGTGGCCGCTTGGCAGTTTGTCCAGATGTTCCAGCAGCAGCGCACTGCCGCGATCCAGTCGGCCATGGCTGAACACGCCGGGCAGGCTGATGACTTTGAGTGGGCCTTCAGCCAGTGGCAGTTCGTATTCCTGGGCCAGGCTTTCCAGTGGTTTGGCTTGTGGTGCATCGGCCACCGTGACTTGCCAGAGTTGGCAGTGCCGCGCGCTATCGAGCTTGCGGGGCTTGCCGAACGGGTTGAGTTGTTTGGCCGCGCCTTCAATACCGCTTTTTTTCTCGCCGACCAGAAACAGCTCGCGTCCGGCCAGGCGTGAGGCGAGCGCGTTGAGAATGTAATCAGTCAGGTCCTTGGACTTGGGCAGGAACACCACGGCGCTATCGAATTCGCGCTGCGGTGCGTTCACGCCAAAATGACTGCGCTCGGCGAAGCGCGCATCCAGCGCAGCTTGATCACCCGCATGCCAGGACCAGCCATGGGCGGCAGGCAGGCGACCGAGCAAATCATCAGCGGGTAAGCCGGCCAGCAGCACCGAGCCCTGGAATAATTCAGCCTGACGAAGCAGTACTTCACTGCGCGGATCCATAACTGCTCCTGAGAAAAAAAGTGCGGCAGTTTATCAACTGACGACCCGCAGTGCCTTACCGCTGAAGTACCCCATGGCATTTTCGGTCACTTGGCCAACGATGCGCTGACGCGCCTCACGACTGCCCCAAGCATTGTGCGGGGTAACGATCAGTCGCGGGATGTCGTGGGCCAGCAGTGGATTGCCGTTGATGGGCGGCTCGACGCTCAGCACGTCGGTCGCCGCGCCGCCCAGGTGGCCGTTACGCAAGGCATCGGCCAGCGCTTGCTCGTCGATCAGGCCGCCACGGGCGGTATTGACCACGAACGCACCGGGTTTCATCGAGGCCAGTTCACGGGCACCAATGAAATGACGGGTGTGCTCGTTGAGCGGACAGTGCAGCGTCAGTGCGTCGATTTGCGGCAGCAGTTCATTCAGCGGCAGACGGTCCGGCCGAGTAGGGCGTCCCGGAATCTGGCCCAGCAGCACGCGCATGCCAAAGGCTTCGGCCAGTCGCGCCACAGCACCGCCCAATTCACCGTGACCCAGCAAACCGAGGGTTTTGCCTTCCAGTTCCACGATCGGATAGTCCAGCAGGCAGAACTGTTTGGCCTGTTGCCAGCGACCTTCACCCACGGCTTTTTGATAATCGGCCAGTCGCGTCGCCAGGTTCAGCAGCAGCATGATCGTATGTTGCGCTACCGACGGCGTGCCGTAGCCCTGGCAGTTGCACACGGTAATGCCGTGGGCGCGAGCGGCGGCGAGGTCGACGTTGTTGGTGCCGGTGGCGGTGATCAGGATCAGCTTCAGCTCGGGGCTTGCTGCAATGGCGCCGGCATCGATCACGATTTTGTTGCTGATGGCGACAGTGGCGCCCTTGAGGTGATCGATCACCTGATCGGGCAAAGTCTGGGCAAATAACTGCAGTTCGCCGAAGCACTCGCGTAGTGGGCTGAGATCAAGGTCGCCCAGATCCAGGGATGGGTGATCGAGGAAAACGGCGCGGCGAGTGTTCGTCATCAACTGTACCTTTTGTGCAATGGACTGAAGGCGTAATCTGCCGAGCCTACCAGATGAAATAAATAGTTACGCTTGGCCTGAAGGAGCCCCAATGTACTGGACCGAATTCTTGACCGTTGCCTTGATCCACCTGTTGGCCGTGGCCAGTCCCGGCCCGGACTTTGCCGTGGTGGTGCGTGAAAGCGTAACCCACGGTCGTCGCGCTGGCACCTGGACGGCGTTGGGCGTCGGATCGGCGATTTTCCTGCATGTTGGCTATTCGCTGCTGGGCATCGGCCTGATCGTGTCCCAATCGATTGTGCTGTTCAACGCTTTGAAATGGGCCGCCGCCGCTTATCTGCTGTACATCGGCTTCAAGGCGCTACGGGCCCAACCGGCCAAGGCCGTGATTGACGACTTGCACAAGGAAGCCGGCGAGCGAACCGCGCGCGGCGCCTTTACCTCGGGTTTTGTCACCAACGGTCTCAATCCGAAAGCCACACTGTTCTTCCTCTCGCTGTTCACCGTAGTAATCAATCCGCACACGCCATTGGCCGTACAGGCGGGCTACGGGGTTTACCTGGCGGTGGCGACAGCGATCTGGTTCTGCCTGGTGGCGATGCTGTTCAGCCAGCAGCGCGTGCGTGCCGGTTTCGCTCGCATGGGCCACTGGTTCGACCGGACCATGGGCGCAGTGCTGATCGCCATCGGCGTGAAGCTGGCATTCACCGAGATGCATTGATCCGCTACATATCCCTGTAGGAGCTGCCGAAGGCTGCGATCTGTTGATTTTGTTTTTTAAGATCAAAAGATCGCAGCCTGCGGCAGCTCCTACGTTTAAGGTCTTCAAGTTCCGCGATACTGGCTAAACGCTAGCATTTGTGCGGCTCTGCAAATCATTCCTTTGGCTGATTTGGCTGGCGAACAAGGGCACTACAGTGCGTACTTCCAGCCACGACCGTGCAGTCAGAAAAGGGATTCTTATGTTGCAGACTCGCGTTATCCCCCCAGCCGAAGGCGCTTACCAGTATCCGCTGCTGATCAAACGGCTGCTCATGTCCGGCGCGCGTTATGAGAAAACCCGTGAGATCGTCTACCGCGATCAGTTGCGCTACAGCTATCCAACCCTGATCGAACGGGTCGCGCGCTTGGCCAACGTGTTGACAGCCGCCGGGGTCAAGCCCGGCGACACCGTGGCGGTGATGGATTGGGACAGCCATCGTTATCTGGAGTGCATGTTCGCCATCCCGATGATCGGCGCGGTGATCCACACCATCAACGTGCGCCTGTCGCCGGAACAGATCCTCTACACCATGAACCACGCAGTGGACCGCTTTGTGCTGGTCAACAGTGATTTCGTGGGGCTTTACAACGCCATTGCCGGGCACCTGACCACGGTCGAGAAAACCCTGCTGCTGACTGACCTTCCAGAAAAGACCGCTGACCTGCCGAACCTCGTTGGCGAATACGAGCAGTTGCTGGCCGCCTCGAGCCCGCAGTACGACTTTCAGGACTTCGACGAAAATTCGGTAGCGACCACCTTCTACACCACCGGCACCACTGGCAATCCAAAGGGTGTGTACTTCACCCATCGGCAACTGGTGCTGCACACCATGGGCGTGTCGACCATCATGGGCGCCATCGACAGCGTGCGCCTGTTGGGCACTAACGACGTGTACATGCCGATCACGCCGATGTTCCACGTCCATGCCTGGGGGCTGCCGTATGTGGCGACCATGCTCGGGCTCAAGCAGGTTTATCCCGGCCGCTACGACCCGGAGTTCCTGGTGGAGTTGTGGCGCAAGGAAAAGGTCTCTTTCTCTCACTGCGTGCCGACCATCCTGCAAATGGTCCTCAACGCCAAGGCTGCGCAAAACGTCGACTTTGGTGGCTGGAAAATCGTCATCGGCGGCAGCGCTTTGAATCGCACGCTGTATGAAGCAGCCAAGGCCAGGGGCATCCAGTTGACCGCCGCGTATGGCATGTCGGAAACCGGGCCGCTGGTCTCCTGTGCGCACTTGAACGACGAATTGATGGCGGGCTCCGAGGACGAGCGCACCACGTACCGGATCAAGGCGGGTGTACCCGGGCCGTTGGTGGAAGCGGCGATTGTCGATACCGAGGGCAATTTCCTGCCGGCCGATGGCGAAACACAGGGAGAACTGGTGTTGCGCGCACCATGGCTCACCGAAGGGTATTTCAACGAACCACAGAAGGGCGCCGAACTCTGGGCCGGCGGCTGGTTGCACACCGGTGACGTGGCGACGCTCGACAGCATGGGCGTGATCGATATTCGCGACCGAATCAAGGATGTGATCAAGACGGGGGGCGAGTGGATCTCCTCCCTGGACCTCGAAGACCTGATCAGTCGCCATGTGGCGGTACGCGAAGTAGCAGTGGTGGGGATTGCCGATCCGCAGTGGGGCGAGCGCCCGTTTGCCTTGCTGGTGGTCCATGAAGGCCATGCGATTGGGGCCAGGGAACTCAAGGAGCACCTCAAGCCATTCGTGGAACTGGGGCACTTGAGCAAGTGGGCTATCCCGAGCCAGATCGCTCTTGTTACTGAAATTCCCAAGACCAGTGTCGGCAAACTCGACAAGAAGAAAATTCGCGTCGACATCACCGAATGGCAAGCCACCAACAGCACCTTCCTTTCGACGCTTTAAGCGACTTCTGGCGTGCCCCAAAAGGCACGCCAGCCCCACCAAGCAAGCGCTTGGCTTGTTTAATCCGGATTTTAGTCCATTCTTGCCGTGCCGACGGGTGTCGGCTTGGCAAAGGACTGTTCCAGAGTGGCTGGCAGGCTCAAATCACACTTTAGAGGGATCAAGCACTACTACCTGCTGGCTATAGTCCGCTCAAGGATTTTTAAGAACGGAGCAAACGCACAAACCGGGGCGATGCAACTTTGGAATGACTTTGGGATGCCTTGGCTCCCTGTTATCCAAGCGTTTTTAGAAGTGCTCAATGCCATAAAAATAAAATGCACATGGAGAAGCGTCGATGACATCAGTAAACCAGTTCTGGCGCCGGGCTAAGCTGCCCCTGGCCGTCAGCCTTGCCTCTACGCTCGCCGGGCCCGCATTCGGCGTCAGTTTCAACGTTGGTGAAATCGAAGGTCAGTTCGACTCTTCCCTGTCGATCGGTGCGAGCTGGTCTACTGAGAGCGCCAACAAGAACCTCATCGGCGTCAACAACGGCGGCAGTGGCCTGTCCCAGACCTCCGATGACGGTCACCTGAACTTCAAGAGCGGCGAGACCTTTTCGAAGATCTTCAAGGGCATCCATGACCTTGAGTTGAAATACGGCGACACTGGCATGTTCGTCCGTGGCAAATACTGGTACGACTTCGAACTTAAAGACGAAAGCCGTCCTTTCAAGGACATCAGCGACGACAATCGCAAGGAAGGCGCCAAGTCTGCCGGCGGCCAGATCCTCGATGCCTTCGTTTATCACAACTATTCCATTGCCGATCAGCCAGGCTCCGTGCGTCTGGGCAAGCAAGTGGTGAGCTGGGGTGAAAGTACTTTCATCGGCAGTGGTATCAACTCGATCAACCCGATCGACGTGTCCGCGTTCCGTCGTCCAGGTGCCGAGATCAAGGAAGGCCTGATCCCGGTCAACATGTTCTATGTGTCCCAGAGCCTCACTGACAGTTTGTCGGCTGAAGCCTTCTACCAGATCGAATGGGACCAGACTGTCGTCGACAACTGCGGCACGTTCTTCTCGCAGCCCGACATCATTGCTGACGGTTGCGACAATAACCTGCGCGTACTGAACAAGCGCTCGACCATTCCAGCCGCGGCATTACCTACGCTGACCCGACTGGGCGTCGATGTCGACAACGAAGGTGTGCTGGTGCGTCGCGGCCCGGATCGCGATGCGCGTGACAGTGGCCAGTGGGGCGCGTCCCTCAAGTACATGTTCGATCCGCTGGACACCGAGTTCGGTGCCTACTTCATGAACTACCACAGCCGTGCGCCGATCTTCAGCGCCACCGGTGCTCCTGCATCGGTTTATGCCGGGGCTGCGGCGTTGCCGGCCGCCTTCAGGGCGCTGGCGCCACTGATCGTTGCGGGTAACTCGAGCTACTTCGTCGAATATCCGGAAGACATCCGCCTATATGGCTTGAGCTTCTCCACCACTCTGCCTACAGGCACGGCATGGAGCGGTGAGGTCAGCTATCGTCCGAATGCACCGGTGCAGCTCAACTCCACCGATATTCTGTTCGCCGGTGTTCGTCCTCTGGGCGGCGCGCTGACCAACGCTTCGCTGCTCGCCGGCGTACCAGGCCAGGATCTGCACGGCTATCGCCGTAAAGAAGTTACCCAGTTCCAGACTACCCTGACGCACTTCTTCGATCAGGTCATGGGCGCCAGCCGTCTGACCCTGGTGGGTGAAGTGGGCGTCACCCATGTCGGCGGCCTGGAAAGCACTTCCGACGTTCGTTACGGCCGTGACCCGGTCTACGGTCCAGGCGAGTTGCCAGCTACCGGCGGCCAGAATACCTGCCAGGCGCTTAACGCCAGCACCATCGCTGGTGCGGGCCCTGGTACACCGACCAACAACCTCAACCGCAATTGCGACGACGAAGGCTTCACTACCGCCACCTCCTGGGGTTATCGCGGTCGTGCCATCTGGGAATACAACGACGTGTTCGCCGGTGTGAACCTCAAGCCGAACGTGGCTTGGTCCCATGACGTGGACGGCTACTCGCCTGGCCCTGGCGGTAACTTCGAGGAAGGCCGTAAAGCGGTCAGCCTGGGTGTCGATGCCGAGTACCAGAACACCTACACCGCAAGCCTGGCGTACACCAACTTCTTCGACGGCAAGTACACCACCGTGGATGACCGCGACTTCGTTGCGCTCAGCTTCGGCGTGAACTTCTAAGCACTGTATTTTCAGGACGAACACAATGATGAAAATAACAAAGAGTCTGTTCCACGTCGGTGTCTTGGGGCTTTCGCTGCTGGCGACCAGCGTCATGGCGGCGGTCCCTGCGGCCGAAGCGGACAAACTGGGCAAGAGCCTGACCCCGATGGGTGCCGAAATGGCGGGTAACGCCGACGGTTCCATCCCGGCCTGGAAGCCTATGCCGAAGAACGCCGGTACTGTCGACAGCAAAGGCTTCCTGTCCAATCCGTACGCCAGCGAAAAACCGCTGTTCACCATCACGGCGCAGAACGTCGACCAGTACAAGGAAAAGCTCGCTCCGGGTCAGTACGCGATGTTCAAGCGCTACCCGGAAACCTTCAAGATGCCGGTTTACCCGTCCCATCGTGGCGCTACCGTGCCGGATGACGTGTTCGCCGCCATCAAGCGCAACGCCACCAAAACCAATCTGGTGTCCGGCGGCAATGGCCTGGAAAACTTCGAAACCGCCGTACCGTTCCCGATACCAAAAAGCGGCGTTGAAGTGATCTGGAACCACATCACCCGCTATCGCGGTGGTAGCGTGACCCGTCTGGTAACCCAGGCCACGCCACAGCCGAACGGCTCGTTCAGCCTGGTGTACTTCCAGGACCAGTTCGTGTTCCGCGACAAGATGAAGGACTACGATCCGGCCAATCCGGGCAACATCCTGTTCTACTTCAAGCAGAAAGTGACCGCACCGGCGCGTCTGGCCGGTGGTGTGCTGCTGGTGCACGAAACCCTCGACCAGGTGAAGGAACCACGTTCGGCGTGGGTCTACAACGCCGGCCAGCGTCGTGTACGTCGTGCACCACAAGTGTCCTATGACGGTCCGGGCACCGCAGCCGATGGCCTGCGTACCTCCGACAACCTGGACATGTTCAACGGTGCACCGGATCGTTATGACTGGAAGCTCGAAGGCAAGAAAGAGATGTACATCGCCTCCGACGCCTACAAGCTCGACGATCCGAGCCTGAAGTACGCCGACATCATCAAGGCCGGTCACATCAACCAGGACCTGGCGCGTTACGAGTTGCGTCGTGTCTGGCATGTGGTTGCAACCCTGAAGGAAGGCCAGCGCCACATCTACGCCAAGCGTGACTTCTACATCGACGAAGACACCTGGCAAGCTGCGGTGATTGATCACTACGATGGTCGCAACCAACTGTGGCGCGTTGCAGAGGCCCATGCCGAGAACTACTACGACAAGCAAGTGCCGTGGTACGCCCTCGAAGCCCTGTATGACCTGCAATCGGGTCGTTACCTTGCGCTGGGCATGAAGAACGAAGAGAAGTCGGCCTATGACTTCGGCTTCACGGCCACCACCAGCGACTTCACCCCGGCTGCATTGCGTCAGGATGGTGTTCGCTAAGCAGCACTGAACAAAGGCTGCATCCCCTGGAAACGCCCCGACTGGTTCGGGGCGTTTTTTTTGCTGACCACCTGCCACCGCCACCTCCTGTAGGAGCCGAGCTTGCTCGCGATGATCCTTAGAACGGCACGGGGTATCAGGCAGCCAGCGTCATCGTTGACGACCATCGCGAGCAAGCTCGGCTCCTACAGGAGGCGGCAGGTCGGCTGCATGCGATGTTGGTAATGTCCTGTAGTCTTTTTGTAGCCATTTGTAGCAATTATCTTCATTCCCGCACCGTTTACCGCTAGTCTGCGGACATCTGCAACGCCGCCACCCGCAATTCAACAAGAGCCGGCCATGACTGATCTGTCTCCACCACCAGGTCCTGCAAGCGTTGCTGTCGCTGCGCTGGACGGGCGCTTTTACAGGCCGCCATTGCCCGACGGCCATGTGCTGCGGCCACGTCTGTGCGAGCGCCTGAGTGCGGGGCTCGGCGGCCGGTTGCTGCTGGTCAGCGCGCCTGCGGGGTTCGGCAAGAGTTCATTGGCGGTGGAGTTCTGTCAGGCATTGCCGGCTCATTGGCAAAGCCTTTGGTTGGGATTGAGTCCGCGAGACAGTGATCCCGGTCGATTCCTCGAGCGACTGCTCGAAGGTCTTCAAGACTATTTTCCGCAACTGGGCAGGCAATCACTTGGCTTGCTGAAAATGCGTCAGCGCCATCAACCGTTCGCCTTCGAGGAATGGTTGGACGGCCTGCTCGACGAACTGGCGGTACACCTCTCCACCGCGACGCCCCTGCTGTTGGTGCTCGATGACTATCATCTGGCCCAAGGTCCGGTTCTCGATCGCTGCCTGCAATTTTTCCTCAATCATCTTCCCGATGGCTTGCTGGTGATGGTCACCAGTCGCCAGCGTCCCGACTGGCATCTGGCGCGCCTGCGCCTGTCGCGGCAACTGCTCGAGTTGAATGAACAGGATTTGCGCCTGACCCACGATGAAGCCTTGAGCTTGCTTGATCGGCACAGCAGCTCACTGCGCGGCGAGGCGCTGGAAAGCCTGATCCAGCGCAGCGAAGGCTGGGTGGCTGGCTTGAGATTCTGGCTGCTGGCGGCGTCCGAAGCCGGTACCGACGGCGCTTTGCCCCAGGCGCTGCATGGCGGGGAAGGCCTGATCCGCGATTATCTGCTGGAGGAAGTCATCGATTGCCTGCCCGCTGAGGTTCAGGCCTTCCTCTACGACACGGCCCCTCAGGAACGTTTCTGCAGCGAACTATGCGACGCCGTTCGCGACGCCCATGACAGTGCCGAGATCCTGCGTTTTCTGGCGGCTCACCAGGTGTTCCTGGTGCCGCTGGACGAGCATGGCCACTGGTATCGGTATCACCATCTGTTTTCCGATCTTTTGCGTGCCCGGCCCACCGCCCAGACAGTGGTCCCGGCCGCGACCCTGCACTTGCGCGCCTGCCGCTGGTTCAATGCCCAGGGATTGCTGGATGAAGCGGTGGAACAGGCGTTGCGTGCCGGGCACCTCGACGTCGCGGCGAACCTGGTGCAAAACCTCTCTGAAGAACAGCTGCTGGCTGAGCAGAATGTTGGCATGTTGCTGCGCTGGAAGATGGACCTTCCGGACAGTCTGCTGATCAGCACACCTCGATTGATCGTGTTGTACAGCTGGGCGTTGGGTTTGGCTTGTCAGCTGGACGCTGCCGAGGAGCTGGCCAGTCATTTGAGCCGCTTCCTGCCGGCACCGTCGGCCACCGCGCAAAAATCCATGCTGGCGCAATGGCTGGCCTTGAGCGGGATCATCGCTCGCGGGCGTGGCAACCGTGAGCTCACGCTGCTCTATTGCACCGAAGCGCTGGAGAGTCTTCCGTGCAAGCGTTACGGCCAGCGACTGGTGTGCCTGTCGACGTTGTCCAACCTGGCGATTGCCGATGGCGATTTGTGGCGCGCCCGCGGGTTGAACCGTGACTCGCTGGAATTGGCGCAACGGGTCGGCAACCCATTATTCGAAGCGTTGGCCCATTACGACCGTGCCAGAGTGCTGCAAGCGCGGGGGGAAATCCTGCGTGCGCTTGCTGAAGTCCGTCAGGGCCTTCAGCGCTTGCAGGGGTTATCACCGCAACGACTCTATGCCATTCGTGCCCGACTGACCTTGTACGAAGGCTTTTTGCTGGCGCTGCGCCTGCAACCACAGGCGGCGAGAGGGCGTTTGCAGGTCGGTTTGAGCGAGGCTCGCGCCTGTCGCGACATCAGCGTATTGATCGGCCATTGCGTCATCGCCCGGCTAGAGGGCAGTGGCGGGGAATATGCCAAGGCCTTTGCCGAGCTCGCCGAAGCCGAACGGCTGATGCACATCTGGGACGTGCCGCCGATTTACTATCTGGCGATGATCACCCAGGTCAAATGCGAACTCTGGTTGGCACAAGGGCGGACCGATTTGGCCGAAGCCTGGTTGTCACGCCTGGGACAGACCTATAACGGCGAGCACCCCGCCGCGCCACCTGAATTCCACCCGCAGCTGCCGCTTCACATCGAACTGCAACAAGCCTTGTTGGAGGTTATTCAGGGGCAGCCGATGCTCGCTGAAGGGCGCTTGAATGTGCTGCTCGAGCACGGTCAGCAAACCGGCCGGCAGATGCTCAGTGCGATGGCGCTGACGCAAAAAGTATCGTTATTGCTGGGTAGCGGACGCGAACCCGAGGCACGCAAGGCGCTTGCTCAAGCACTGGACGCCGCTGGTGGCGGCGTGTTGCAACCGTTTGACCGCGTGCTGGCGGAGCATCCGGATTGGTTACGTGCACAGCTGCAACTCTGTGCAGCCACTATGGTGGTTCAGGATCTTGCTGAGAAACTGCCAGCGGTGGCGGCTCGACCGGCACAGGAATCGGCTCCCGCGGAGCAACTCAGTACCCGGGAGCTGGCCGTTCTGCGACTCATCGCCCAAGGCTGTTCGAATCAGGAAATCAGCGACCAATTGTTTATTTCCCTGCACACGGTCAAAACCCACGCCAGCCATATCAACAGCAAGCTTGGGGTCGAACGACGTACCCAGGCAGTCGCACGAGCCAAAGAGCTAGGTGTACTCGGTTAAGGAATTCTTCACATTACACATCCGCCACTGGCGGGATACTCAAATGTGCGAAAATCGCCCGTCCCCGTTTATCGAGCATGGCCCCAATGTCCCAGCAACCCACCCTCATCCGCGAAACCTTCCCCGTCGGCCCGTTGCAGTGCAACTGCACAATCATCGGCGATCCGGTGACGAAAAAGGCCATTGTCGTCGATCCGGGTGGCAATCATGAGCTGATCCTAGCCAGGCTCGATGCCTTGGGATTGAAGGTAGTCAGCATCATTCATACCCATGCGCACCTCGATCACTTCCTGGCCTCCGGTCAGTTGAAGGAGAAAACCGGCGCGACCCTGCACCTGCACAAGGAAGATCAATTCCTCTGGGACAATCTGGAAATGCAATGCCAGATGTTCGGGGTTCCCTACACGCCGGTGCCATCGCCGGATCGCTGGTTGGCCGACGATGAAGAGCTGGCCTGTGGTTGCGGTGTGGCGCTACACACGCCGGGCCATACGCCGGGGTCCATGAGTTTCTGGTTTTCCGATGCCAAGCTGCTGATTGCCGGTGACACGCTGTTCAAGCGCGGGGTAGGGCGCACGGATTTGTGGGGTGGCGATCAGGCGACTATCGTACGTTCGATCAAGCAGCGCCTGTATACCCTTGACGAGGAGGCGACGGTGGTGGCCGGGCATGGTCCGGATACCCGCCTTGGCGATGAAATGCGTGAAAATCCATTTGTTCGGGCCTGATTTGTAACCAGTGGAATTTTTGTCTGCGTAAGTGATCCAACGCCCGCAAAGGTCGATGCTTACGTCCGTTGCATCACAGAATGTAAAAAGTAGGAGCTCTTCATGTTCACCACGCGTCGTTTGATTATTGTTGCTACCGCCGTGGCTCTGTTGTCCGGTTGCGCATCGCCCAGCCCTTACGACAACCAGGGCCAGGCCGACAGCGGCTCCACCGGCATGAGCAAAACCGCGAAGTACGGTGGTCTCGGTGCACTGGCCGGTGCTGTGGCGGGTGCTGCCATCAACCACGATAACCGTGGCAAAGGGGCGTTGATTGGCGCTGCCGTGGTGGGTGCTTCCGCTGCCGGCTACGGCTACTACGCCGACCAGCAAGAGAAAAAACTGCGGGCCAGCATGGCCAACACGGGGGTTGAAGTGCAGCGCCAGGGCGATCAGATCAAGCTGATCATGCCGGGTAACATCACCTTCGCCACCGACTCTTCCAACATCGCTTCGAGCTTCTACCAGCCGCTGAACAACCTGGCCGGTTCGCTTAAAGAGTTCAACCAGAACCAGATCGAGATCGTCGGCTACACCGACAGCACCGGCGCTCGTCAGCACAACATGGACCTGTCCCAGCGTCGTGCGCAGAGCGTGGCCACTTACCTGACCTCGCAAGGCGTCAGCGGCGCCAACCTGAGCGCACGTGGCGCCGGCCCGGATAATCCGGTTGCCAGCAACGCAGACGTCAATGGCCGCTCGCAGAACCGCCGTGTCGAGGTAAACCTCAAGGCGATTCCTGGCCAGCAGTATGGTGCTCAGCAGTAAGCCCCATCACGCCTGACCCAATGAAAAATGCCCGATTCGATGATCGGGCATTTTTTTTGTGTGGCCTGTGCCGGCCTCATCGCGGGCAAGCCTCGCTCCCACAGGATTGGTGTTGACTATGGGCAACACATTCCCCTGTAGGAGCGTAATGCTGTTCAGTTAAGGCATTTGTAGGAGCGAGCTTGCTCGCGAAAAACTTCAGGACGCCGCGTTCATTCAGAATGTCTGCGTTATCGTTAACGTTTTTCGCGAGCAAGCTCGCTCCTACAGTGGTCTTCGTTCGCTTAAGTGAACAGCATTACCTGTAGGAGCGAGGCTTGCCCGCGATGAGGCCCGAACAGCCACCACCGATCTATCAGGCACAAAAAAGCCCCCGGACACACAACCTGTCCGGGGGCTTTTTGTTAGCACAAAGGCTAATTACTTCTTCAAACCATAATGCTCATCAAGCATGCCCGGGGAGTTCGGGGCTTTTGGCGCGTAGTCGCGCGGTGGTTCCTGATTGCGCGGTGGCGTCAGGCGTTCCCGTGGAGCCTGCGTCGCGTCGGCGTGCAGGGAGGCCAGCAAGCGTTGGCGGGTCTGTTCGTCCAGGGCCAGACGATTGGCGCCCTCGGCGAGATGATCCTGCACTTCCTGATAGCTCTGAGTCAGTTTCTTGACCAGCGTCGCAGTGCTATTGAAGTGGGTCACCACTTCGTTCTGATAACTGTCGAAACGTTCCTGAATGTCGTCCAGCTGACGTTGCGTGCTGCTAGGCGCGGCATTCGGCGCAAGGCGAGCGATCAGGAAACCAATGGCGACACCCACAACCAGGGCAAGAGTCGGCAACAACCAAACTAAGAGCGAGTGTTCCACGAGTCCTTCCTCTATAAACGGCTTTGCTTTACGTTAACGGCTCGAACCTGCGCTGTATACCGCGATTCGCTCGCAATAGACAGTCGCAGACAATTTGCTAGACGAGTCGACCCGATTCGAGGTCACGGAGTTCTTTCCTTGCTGATGCGTGAAACCCCTGTAGTGATTGATGGCCCGGTCGGCCAACTGGAAGCCCTTTACCTGGATAACGAGGCGCCACGCGGCCTGGCACTGATCTGCCATCCGAACCCGGTGCAGGGCGGCACCATGCTCAATAAAGTCGTGTCGACCCTGCAGCGCACCGCCCGTGATGCCGGCCTGATCACCCTTCGCTTCAATTACCGTGGTGTCGGCGCCAGCCAAGGCTCCCATGACATGGGCACCGGCGAAGTCGACGACGCCCAAGCCGTAGCGGCATGGTTTCGGGAAAAGCACCCGGATCTGCCACTGACCCTGTTCGGTTTCTCCTTCGGCGGTTTTGTTGCAGCAAGTCTCGGCGGACGCCTGGAAGCGCAAGGTGAACAGCTCAAACACCTGTTCATGGTTGCTCCGGCGGTCATGCGCTTGGGCGCTCAGGATCAACTGCCACAACAGGGCGAATTGACGCTGATCCAGCCGGAAACCGACGAAGTGATCGATCCGCAACTGGTTTACGAATGGTCCGACAAGCTTGAACGTCCCCATGAGCTGCTGAAAGTGGCAGAATGCGGACACTTTTTTCATGGCAAGCTGACCGATCTCAAGGATCTGATCCTGCCGCGTCTCTCGAATTGATTGCAGTCTGACAAGCGATTACCCATGACGA
>NZ_JBOIBY010000588.1:0-2712 GCF_050739655.1 Pseudomonas sp.
TCTCCATCCTGAACCCGAACACCATGGCTCTGAAGATGGCCCAGTCATTGGCTGAGCTCAAGCAGCAAGGCGCTTACGGGATCAGTCGTCGTGCTTACTACCAGAACCTCAAGGATCGTAATTCTGACGAATTCGCAAGCGTTCGTAAGCAGTTCGCGAATCGCGGCAAGTAAGTCTTGATTACAAAAAAAGCCCGGCAGCGATGCTAGGCTTTTTTATGGATCCATAGCTCCTTCGGACAGCGCAGATATTTCATTATCATCGGCCGCGGTTCAGCTGATCTGAAAACAGCCGAGCAGATATCACGACTATGCAGTCCTTTTGTAACTTCCTCTTTAACCGCACGATTTTTTCCAGAGTCAGGCGCTCTAGGCTAAGTGCAGAAGCGAATAGCTGACCACTCTGTGGCATGGGTTTTATTCAGAAGGCCTGGGTGAACTCTGAATGATGGCCAGGTAGCCTAAGCTCCTGGCCTATGCGTTCTGGTTTATTCGATCGCCCTGGGTGCGCCCACATTGCTGTCGTCAGCACTCAGCCCATACTTCTCCAATGCGCTGGCGATCGCCTTTCCATCTCGCAGCTTGGCGATATCTTCATTGATTGCCTTGGTCACGTCATCGTTGCCCTTAACCAAGGCGAACGCGATCTGTGCCGCTTCGATCGAGGCGCGCACGCGCTGATCAGGCTCGGCTTGAACGATCTTGAAGCCTTTGAAACCACCTTGCTGCTGAGCGTAAAGGCCGCCCGAGAAGCTATCCAGGCCGGCTTCGATTCGACCAGCTTCCAGGTCTTGGGCCAGCGCGACTGGGCTCGGGTAGAGTTTGATCTTGGAGCCAAACAGCTTCTGTAGATCGCTCACCCAGTTGTACCCTTGAACGGTGCCAACGACTTTCCCGGACTCAACCAATGCGTTCAATGATTGCGTGCCTTCCTTGGTGTAAATGGCCAGGCTGTCCAGATAGACCGGATCTGACATTTCCATCGATTTGAGGCGCGTTGCAGTGCGGAACCAGTTGCCCACGGCCACGTCTGCCTGGCCGGAGACCACGTACTGCATTACAGCACGTGTATCGACTACGATCGGAGTAACTGTCAGGCATTCCATCTCGGCGATTTTAGTGATCAGTTCACCGTCGACGCCCTTGAGCGTATTGTTTTCAGGAATCAGAAACGGCGGGATCATCATCGTCGCGACGGTGAGTTTCCCTGGAGTGATGGTCTTGAACTCGTGTGCGGGGGTACAAGCATTGGCTGCCTGTGTGGAGATACTGATGAGTGCGGTAATAGCGAGCGAGAGCTGACGGAACATGAGGTTCGTCTCCTGGTTGGTGAATCAAGTGTTATTGGCAAATAGTGTCCCTGGCGCTCAAGCGATAGGGGAGGGTGGAGCGTTTGCAGTCAGCTGTGGGTTTACCCAACGGCTAATGGTGGCTGCGACGTCTTGATGGAGCAGCGCTTTCGAACCGGCTTCTTCAAGCGTTTGGCGAAGGGCGGCACTGAGTGCAGAGTCCTTCTCAGGGGAGAGTTTGATCTGCTGATAGGGGCCCAACCGACAATCGCACTCGACTAGCGAACTGTCAACTCGGTGGGCAGATAAACTGTCCTTCGGGTACGTAAAAAAGGCCTGCTGGTCGTTTTTGAAATGATTTGGTCGGTATTTGGACGGTTTTTTAGCAAATGGCTGTTGGCGCTGATGCGATTTTGAACCAGGCTGCCGGAATTCATTGGCCCACCCGAATACTCAACAAATGATTCCCCTGCGGGTGATTTCAGAGGCAGCATATGGGGCAGTCAAAATCAGCCCCTGGGTCAAAATCGCATCAGCTCCAACACTCCACTTTCCGCGAGCGTTGGGGAAGTCGATTACGAAATGTTTATCGGCAGTGGTAACCCTGATTTCGAGGGTGTATGGCCCAGTGACGAGTGGCAGCCGATAGCGCTCAACTACACCTCAGGTACAACCGGTGATCCGAAGGGTGTCGTGGCGAGTCATCGCGGCACATACCTAATGAGTATGCTGCAGATCACCAACTGGCCGCTTTCTCGGGCTCCTCGTTACCTGTGGACACTCCCAATGTTCCACGCAAACGGATGGTGTTTTACGTGGGCTATCACTGCTGCCGCGGGCTCGCATGTGTGTCTAAGAAAAGTTTCCGCAGAGACGGTTTTTGAGTCTATAGACAACCATGGTGTCGATCACTTCTGTGCCGCGCCTATTGTTATGGCCATGATTGCGAACGTCGCAGATCGCCCGCCACTTAAAAATCCGGTTCGAGTGCTGACTGCTGGTTCCCCACCTCCTGCTACCGTACTAAACGCGGTAGTCTCACAAGGCTTCGACGTTAACCATGTTTATGGAATTACGGAGGTTTCTGGCACCCCAATTAGCTGCGAATGGCAAGACAGTTGGGATGATTTAACACCGAGTGAGCAGGGCGCTTTCCGTGTACGCCAAGGGGCTCGAGCAGCAGCCTTCGAAGGCTTAATGGTCGCGGACTCCGAAACTATGCAGCCAGTACCGAAAGACGGCCAAACTACGGGTGAGCTACTGCTCAAGGGCAACACTGTGATGATGGGTTATCTGAAGAATGAAAGCGCGACCCGAAAAGCCTTCGAAGGCGGCTGGTTTCATACTGGTGATGTAGCCGTAGTGCATCCCAACGGCTACGTGCAAATTACCGACCGTTGCAAGGACGTCATTATTTCCGGAGG
>NZ_JBOIBY010000589.1:0-7273 GCF_050739655.1 Pseudomonas sp.
ATATAAAAAAGTACTGGCCTGTATGATACTGGCCGGACCAACCGAGACCTGATGATGGCAACTGATAACGAAATTGAAGGCGGCCCTCGTCGCCATGGCGGCCGCTACATTTACGAAGAACTGCGCAAGCAGATTTTGACGCTCAAGCTCAAGCCTGGCGTGCAATTGGATGAAGTATCCCTTGCGGCGCAGTTCGGCCTTTCCCGCTCCCCTGTTCGAGACGCACTGGCGCGGCTCATCACTGAAGGCCTGGTAGTTATCCTGCCCAATCGCACTACGCTGGTGACGCCCTTTGAGATTGAAGAGTTTCCCAACTACATCGCGGCCTTGGATCTGATGCAACGAGTCGTCACTCGCTTGGCAGCCACTCAGCATCGCCCAGAAGATCTCGAAGCAATCCGTGAGGCGGACGCAGCATATCTGAACGCTGTCACCCGTGGAGACTTCCAGGTTATGTCCGAGCTTAACAAAGCTTTCCACATGGCCATTGCGCGGGCAGGGCGCAATCCGTACTTCATCAACTATTACGAGCGTCTGCTGAGCGAAGGGCAACGTTTGCTGCATCTGCACTTCGACTATATCGTAAGTTCAGCGAGCGCTAATCGCCTGGGTCGCGATCACGACGATATTATTCAAGCAATCGCAGCCCGCGACGGCGATGCAGCTGAGGCGGCGGCTCATGAACATACCGTTCTTTTTCAGCGTCGATTCTTGGACTATATGCAGCAGAATCTGACTGCTCAGATCTCCGTAACTTAATTAGACGAGTGATCATTACAGCGTGGCTCAACATCGCGGCTTTGCTTCATCGATGTAGCCACGCAGATCAACCACAGTGTGACTTGATCACGCACAGCCTCTATATATCCCGCCTCTTCTCCCCTCCTTAGAAGTACGAGATACCGAGTAAAAGCCTGGTATCACGCACAGATGCGATATAAGGACCATCAGTGGCCCAGTCGACGTGTCTAAACCAAGTATCGCGAAATGCCTGGAAAGTTCCCTGAACTACACAGTTCTAATAGCACCATCATGCGCCTTTGTTTCATTGCCGCTAGTTATAACTTCCAGCTGGTATACTTGCGCACACCGTTTGCACATCCCGTACGAACAAATTCCCATTATTCATTTCAAGATGGCTACGACAGTGAAAACTGGGGAGTTTCTGAGAGGATGAGCACTTTAATCTTCAGCAGATGCGCACAGCGACATTAAGCGCGCTAATTAGCACTAGCCTTCCAGGGTACAGGATAATAATCGTGTTGAAGGGCCCCATCACGGCGCTGTTGCTGCTCCGCGATAGGCCCTCATATTACGCTACTGCCTGTGCTCCCGTAATTTCAACGAGCGACCCGCACATGAACGCGGCCTCGTCTGAAGCAAGGAAGGCCACCAGCGCGGCAACTTCCTCTGGTTTGCCAATACGCCCGAACGGCACCATCTTATCCAGGTCGGCGATGGTACGGCCGGTGCGGAGCACGCCAGCTTCAAGCATTGGAGTGTGAATTTCACCAGGACACACGGCGTTGACCCGAACATTCTGCGGTGCGTAATCCCGAGCCAAGTTCTGGGTGAACGATGCTACAGCTGCCTTTGTTACGTTATAGGCAATGTGTCCCGGTGCTGGATACAGTCCCCACTGCGATGCAGTATTAACAATGGCGCCGGCTCCATTTTCGATCATGATCGGGAGGACTGCTCGGCAGAGATAAAACATGGAATCAAGGTTAATTGCGAAGCTGGTATGCCAGTCGTCCTCGCTCAACGCCAAAAGATTCCCACGGCGGTTGATCCCCGCGTTGTTGACCAAGACATCGATACGCCCCAATTGTCCCACTACCGCGTCTACCAGACCGCGGCATGCGTCGCCGGAGCCAATGTCCGCAGCTATTGCAACTGCCTTACCCCCACCAGCTTTGATCCCCTCAACCACTACCTGCGCCGCCTCCCGATTGACGTCGCTGACTACGACCGTTGCGCCCTCGCTCGCCAAGCGCGCCGCGATTGCCGAGCCGATGCCGCCTGCGGCGCCAGTCACGATCGCAACTTTGTTTTCAAATCTGTTCATCATCGACTCCTGCTTGTTGTATTGGATGTAGTCGTTCATGTCTTAGGGCAATCGGTTGAGCGGGGGTCCTAAGTGCACGGCACGTTGAAGCTCATCAGTTCGGCGATATCCACTCCGCTGTCCGTCCCTGCGCAGGAGTGTCGGTAAGAGCTTCAAACCTGCCATTTCGAAACATTGGTAGCTCAGCCCAAAGCTAATGGCCAAATCCGAAAATCAAAAGTTGTGACCGCGGGAAGGTGGCTGAGGGCGGGTAAGAACCTGAACCATCAGATCACCCCTGCTCATCTCACTGCGTAGAAACATAGGCCGTCCGACCCAGAAAACAAGCTGTGTGCAGCATTGCATGCAATGCTAGCCACTGCCGTTCAGTGTGTCAACAGACCTGTTCCCAACTCGACAGTTGGCACAGGTTCGCGATCGTTTTCAGGTGGGAACTGGCAGGTATTGGAAGGATTTTCGATGTGCCGAATCAGGTCTTCCACTGGATCTAGTGTGCTGTTCTCGAAATAATTTTCTAATTTTTCACCTACACTTTCGGTGTCATTTCTGCCTCGGAGAGTCCCAGGTGAGCGCTCTGTGTCGACGCTGATGCGATTTTGACGGCGGCTGATTTTGACTGACCCACATGCAGCTCCTGAAACCACTCACAGGACTTTCGTTTGCTGAGCATTCGGGTAGGGCATTGAAATCCGGTAGCCTGGGTCAAAATCGCATCAGCGCCAACAGAGTAGGTTCTCCAATGGTGGTCGTGCCTGAGTTCAGGCCAGCTGAAAATCCGACTTTTTCAACAGAATCGGCCAAAAACGGTCAATGGACGCTAACGCATGCGTGAAGCGAAAAGGCGCGGTGTTTCGTTTAAATCGCTCACAGTGAGTTGACCTAGTGCTCGTAGCTTAGGTGTATAAACTCTTCATAGAATCAAGAATTTTGCGAGAACCCAGCTCATGAAGGGAAAACGTAAAGCTAAACCGTCTAAATGGCCAATGAAGGCTCGCTTCGAGCTCGAAGCTCAGTGCCTACTTGCAAGCAGAACTGATGCTTCTCATCGGTTCCTCAATACTGCACTGCAATCAGGTCCAGAGTGTGAGCCTATAGGAAGATTGGCAGGCTAACGGAATACACCGAAACCTTGCTGGCGATTGCCGAATCAACGAGGTGGATATGTTTGCTGAGGTTATGCGCGAGGATACATACCGTGCCTACCGCATCCGCCTGGAAACGCTTCTGCAAATTCCAACGGACGCATTAGACAAAGACATCCATGAATTGATCGAGGCTGGATTCTCGGCCAGCAGCGTCGATGCTCTTTGTACCATGGGCACAATAAGCCCATCAGCGCGCAACCTGATCATCCCACTCAAAACGCTCAAATCAAGGTTGGCACGAGGTCAGCAATTGACACTTAGCGAGAGTGATCGCTTATTTCGAGTCACGCACGTCACTGCCATGGCTGAAGCGCTCTTCGGGAATGATGCGAAGGCTAAGCGTTGGCTCTTGAAACCTAAGGAGAGATTTTCCGGCAGTTGCCCAATTGCCATGCTCTCAACCTTCCCAGGTACCCGAGCTGTTGAGAAACTGTTGCTTGAGATAGCAGAGGGATATTCATTTTGACCCTAGGGTGCGAGGCGCAGCCCGTTGGTGGGTTAAGGATTGTCGAGTCACCTTTTCAAGGTGTACGCCCTTGTGCTTCGACCTGTACCAGCAAGCAAGCTGCTTTGCCCTGCTGGGTAATGACGAAAGTCTGCCCTTGTGCAACTAACACCAGCAGACGGCGCATCCGACGGCGAGCCTGGCTTTTGCTGTAGGTGGTGTGCATGGCTGGTCCCTCTGACTAGATTCCGATATAGAGTAGCCATTTCATTTCATGCGGCGACCTCAGCACACGGACGCGTCCAACACCTGGGGTTCCGGCACCTAGCTCGCGGGCTGATAACGTCCGGAACTCTTGGCGTTACCGGGTTAAATCTGGCGTTGCGCCTAAAATCCTAGGCGTTAGCTCAAGGAAGTGTTGGGGCGCACGATGGTCGGGCTTCCGCGCAGACTGCTGGAGAACCCGCATTGGTTTCGGACGAGGGTGGCGCTGAAACGAACCCTCGCGTTGGGTGAAGTTTCGACGAAAGCACTGGTTCGAAACCACCACACCCTTCACATTTTATTTCACATCTTTTTCTGAGCACGACTCAGTAATTACAAGGCTTACAGGCCAGCGTGCAACACACGTAAAACTCAAGGACTTCACATTTTTTCGCGCGCCTCCCGAGCGTATAAAATGCTGCATGGCCACACCACTCGATGGTCCACGGCAAGCCCAACACCGTCGAAACGCACCACTTGCTCGTCGACCATCATGCGCCTGCGAAGTGGCCAATAGGCAAGTGTCCGAGCCACAGGGTGCAAGGAGGGCGTAGGCAGACTGGACTAACGGGCCGCCAGATCAGCTCGACCGCGGCAGCGGACGGAGATGCCCAGATCGATAACAGCGACGTCAGTCGGACGGAGACCCAAAGACCGTCGGTGGCCGCGACCGAAGCAGTAACATCCATAGACGGTTTCCCGGCGAAGAGGACGAGCGATCGCTGAAGGCTCAGCTCGTTGGCACGGGTGATTAGCTCGTGCGCGCCAGCGCTGGCGACCTCAGCGGCAGGGGCATCCCAACCTAACATCGGCTGACGACAGGGTCCGAATGCCACCGCCCGCTGATTCGCCGCTTCGGCCCTGGTCGACATTGCGTCAGCGCTAAGGCGCCCTGTACGTTGTAACGCCTGCCGCTCGATACGGTGGATCAGCCTCAACGCCGCCCTTCAAGGAGGCAGCATGTCAGCAAAAAAGAAAATCGAGGTCCGCCGCGGTACAGACGGGCCCGCATCGGCGTCTGAACAGGCGGACGGGATCCAGCTCCACATTGAACTGCCGGCAATGTGCGGGCACGCAACAGACGTGTACCTCGATTGCCTCGAGGTCTTGAACTGTGTTTTTCTCGGCGCCCTGCCCCAGGCCGCGGCCGATTCAGCGGAGCCTGCCTCAGGCCTCAGCGCGCCCCGCACGCTGAGCCCGCGCACCTTGTTCAGGGAGGCAGTCATGCTGGCGGAGGCGCGGCAGTTGATCCTGCAAGACGGCGACTGGGTGACCGCGGCGGGCTTGTCCCAACTCACCGGGCTCGAACCTGCAGCGCTCGCCGCCGGCCTCCGGGCGTGGCTGCGCGACGGCCGTCTCATCAGCGTGAGCGACCAGAGCCAGGAGTACTTTCCAGCGTTCGCGTTTGGCGACGCAACGGAACGGCGGCCCATCGCCGAATTCGCCGCAGTGATCAAAGTGCTGCGCGAAAAAAAGGACAGCTGGGGCATGGCGTTCTGGTTCGCCTCGAGCAATCACTTCTTGGGCGGCAACCGTCCGAAAGACCTGCTGCGATCGTCACCGCAGCGTGTGTGCCGCGCGGCGGAAGAAGAGGTGGCGGGGGTACTGCATGGTTAGTCCGGAGGTCGCTTGGGTGGCCAGCCGGAGTGTGATGGCGGCCGGGTAAACCCATCTGCTGGTGAAACAGCCTTGCCTGACACAGTACGAAAATATCGGGAGGTGGACATGGTCCGCGGTGGCCTTAACAAGGCGCTGATGCAGGACGCCTGCACGGTGTGCGCAGCCGGGGGCAGCATCCGAACATCGATACGGTGCGGGAGCAACTGGGCAATACCGGGGCCCGGGTCAGGCACTGCGCGAGCAACTGAAGTGGCAAAACGCACATCAGCTGCAGTGACGCTATGGTAAGTTGCGTCACGTGCAGGGACAAAACACGGCCAGCTAGGCAACGCTCGCCTGCTCAAGCGTGACAATGAAGCGTTGATCCAGCAGCTCACGACCAAACAACCGCACGCGCACCAACTCGACAAGTAGCTTCGGGCTGTCACCCAACAACACGACCAACTCCGCGTCCACCTTGAGCAGCAACAAGGCACTAAGCGACTGCTCTCTACTCACTTGGGCGAAGCGCAACGCACCCTGCAATTGAGGACGCTACGTTGCCAGTACCTGGGACTAACTTTTTACTGGTCGCCTGCACTGGTGAATTTGGCGGAAGACGCGGGCCGGTGCCCGCCAGCAATCCGACCGGTTCCAAGTCTCTACCCGCCAACAGGGCGACGTCCAAGAATCGATTCGCACTTGCCGAGCGCGCCCTGAGCGCCGCCTGCGCCGCGGCCTTGAAATGCTCAGCGACCTGCCATTTTTTCGTTTTGACTTTGCGCTTACCTTTCATCACGGCTCTCGAAGTGAATCACAAACGTCTACTCTCGATAGGCATTGATACATGAGCGGACCGCCTTGGGACTCCTCCCGAACCCACGCTCGTTGCTCCAAAGGTACCACTCACGTTGATCAGGGTGGGCCACGCTTCTCCTAGACGTACCGTCAACCATGGCTATCGCCCAAAAAACGCTCTGGGGTTTGAGAACCCTGCATTCTCAAACCTGCTATCTCGTTCCCAAAACTAGGGAGGGCGGGCTCTCAAGTGTCTTTAAGGGGAGGCCAGGCGCCAACGAGGTCTCACAGCAAGCACGTTGAGGGCCCACTGTATCCTCAGGGGTTCCTAGCGATCAAAACCCCACCGTTCTTAGCTTCTTGCTCACATCCCCATCCCCTAAAGTATCGCGTCTGCCGTTGAGCCCCCGGCATATTTGCGGAACGATTCAATTCACAACCAACGCCCCTGCTCTTTCCGCACCAAAGCGTGCATGGCGTCAACGCTCAACGACAAGGCGGCAGCGCGACGCTTTGCAACGTGTGCAGGTGATAGGAAACGCTTGGTGCTCTCGCTAGCGCTGGATAGACAGATGGCTTGGAAACTCGCTTCATCAGCCCGCCCCGAGAGCATCCGACGGGTGCGGTCATCGAACAACATGAAGCGGATGGGATTCAAACGCAGTAACGCCCGCCACTTGGCATCCAACGAGACAAAAAACGGAATGTGAAATGCACCATAGCTATTTTGTGCGGCCATACGCTCCAGTAGTCGTAAGTGTGAGATATCCCAAGCCATTCCCTTTATTTTTGCAAGCATCGTGTGCGAACGACCAGTGACAGGCCCGAAAAAGGGGGCCGGCTGCTTGGTCGCTATCCCCTTCCAGATCAGACTCAAATCGGACATCGGAATGAAACCTAGATCATTGACGCAGTAGTCGATCAGTTTTCCGAAAATCGTCTTCACATCTCGAT
>NZ_JBOIBY010000590.1:0-3431 GCF_050739655.1 Pseudomonas sp.
ACACTTTTCTTGTTTTCGCGCCCTGATCATGCCTCTTGTGGGGTGGCTGATGCCAGTTGTCGATGTCGCGAAACCTGACCGGAGCCTTCTCGGCTTTCGGGACTATCCGGCTCTTCTGGCATTTATCAAGCTCGCGCTTCGGCAGTAGGAAACCAGTTTCGATTCTTCCATGAAATCGACATTGATAATGTTGCACCTTTCGCTTTGGGAGTGGGTGACGGGATCAAACCAGGTTTCCAGTTCATCATGGATATCGACGGGGCCTCCCAGCTTCGAGTAGCTTGTGGCGGACAGTGACCACAAGGTGGTGCGGGGAGGTGGAGTCCTCAACACGTTCATGATGTGCTGCTCCAGTTCCTCGACATTTGTGTCGCCAATCCCGCTCCATTTGTGTTCGATTTTCTCGCAGAACCAGGCGGGATTTAACTCCGGATGTTGTTGGGCCGCTACCAGAACTCGCTGCTCGCCGCTGATTTTCTTAAGCACGCCAAGTGGCAGGCCGCTATTGTCGGCAGGGATTATTCTCTTGCCAAGATAACGGAGCATCATCTCGTTGAAGAGTGCGTAGTCGAACGGTTGTTGTCCGTCCTTGAGTTCATGAAAATCCAGAATCACAAACTCGTCAGGGTTGTCGCTTAAAAACAGATTCACAGCCGCAAATAAACCTAGCACGTTACGAGATGAGCGAAAGCCATTGTGCTGGAATCGGAATTTTTCAAACTCTATGGCCGGCTCGTCAAAATCCAGCCGTAAATCGAGTACGCGCGAACCGTTGTTGAGTTGAGCGGCGAACGAATCGTGCTGGCAGGCCAGCCAGTGCGCGCCGGGGATCAATGGATAGCTCGCTTGCAAGTCGCACCCGGCATTGTGCGTGCCGGGTTGTGTATGTTCGCCAAGCGACAGGTTATCGATTGCCGGCGTAGCGCCCATCCAGTTATTGAGTGCGTAATTGTCTCGGGTCGTATTGTTCATTAATGCGTCCTTGCATTGATTGATGAATAACAAGTTGCGCCAAAGTAGTGTTGGTTGACGGCAATCAATTTGTTTTCGCGCCTCGATCATGCCTCGTGCAGTGAGGGGCCGTAAACGGCCTTCATGCTGCTGGCACTCCAGCAATAGCGGACGATTCTGGATTCATCGAAAAAGTCGGTATTGATGATGCTGCAGCGCGTCACCCAGTCTCTGGTGGTGTGGAACCAGTCGTTGATCTCTTCTTTGATATCCCTTGGCCCGCCAAATACTGTGTACGCAGTTGCCGACAATGACCAAAAAAATGTCTCGTAAGGCGCATCTTCCAGCGTTTGTGCGATGTAGTTGCGCAGATCGCCCGAACTGGTGAATGGACTGTTGCGCCATTTGTGCGGGATGCGCGGCCAGAAGTAATCATCGTCCAGGCCGGGTTTGAACTGCGCCGCCATGACGATGCGCCGAAGAGTACTGGAGCGCTTGAGCTCGCCCACGGCGGCATACCTGTCGGAGGGCAGGATGACCCGCTGTCCGAGTCGAAGCACGAGCAGATCGTTTAGCTTTTTATAATCGAAAGATTTGCCAGCATCGCTGAGTTCGTGAAAATCCAGTACGACGAACTCATCCGGGTTTCGATCAAGAAACGCCAACACTGCATCGATCAGTTCGTCCAGTACCCGACCTGATCGATGGCCACTGTGGTGAAAGTAAAAGACCGGGTCCGGATCTGTCGCGTATTGAAGACGAATATCGAAGACCCGTGCTCCATTGGCCAGTTGAAAGGCAAACGAATCGTTCTGGCACGCTGTCCAGTTGCCGGTCACATCGTCGACATTGGGGGCTTTTTTGTCCATGCCCGCGTTATGGGCGCAGGGCCAGACAATATCGGTGAGTTTTAATATGTCTACGTCGAGGATATTGCTCATCCAGTTCTGTTTGTAGAGAAGTTCCGCGTTTCTAACCGTCATGGTGGATCCTTTGTCTGAGTGCACTGGCAAGTTCCAGGAAGTCCAAAACTAGCCGGGCTGACAAAAGCAGAGGTGCTATTTATGTACAGCGTCCTTGTGTCTTGATCATGTTAGCCACCCTGAAATGCAAAACGCCGACCTGATACGGCCAGTATCTTGTCGGCGTTTTTGTTGGGGATAAGGACGAGCCTTACAAGGCGTCTGCCTGGTTGCGGTTCTTCGCCTCGATCCATTGCGCCATGTACTGGGTACTTTTGTGCTGATGATGGCGCAACATGCTGCCGGTGAAGTTATCGCGTCTGATGTGTGGCAGATTCCTTTGGCATTCGATCAGTCTTTCGATCAATGCAGGACCATGGGTGGACTGCGGGTAGCGGCTGGCCAACAAGTGCCGGGCCTGCGCCTGGGCAGCCAGCCACTGAGTCTTGTCTTGATAAAGTTGCACGGCGCTGTCGGCGAACTCGCGCGCCGTACGGGTTACGGCACCGGGCCATGGCTCTTCATCGTGCATGGCTTCTGCGCCGACCGGCGTGGTCACATTGGGCGTGCCGCAGAGCATCGCATCGACGATCTTGCCTTTGATACCTGCACCGAAGCGCAGCGGTGCCAGGCACACCCGCGTCTTCGACATCACTTGCAAGGCATCTTCCGCCCAGTTCATCACATGAAAGCCTTGGGCCGCATTGTGCAGGGCGGTGGCCTTGGGCGGGGTGTACGCGCCATAGATGTGCAACTGCGCATCAGGCAGTTGCGCGCGAATCAGCGGCCAGATCGCGGTTTTCAGCCAGAGCACGGCATCCCAGTTGGGCGCATGGCGAAAATTGCCGATGTGCAGAAAGTGCGCGCGATCTTCGTACTCTACCGGCGCGCTGGTCGGCAGATCGACCATCAATGGGCACCAGTGCAACAGGTTACGCGGGATCCTGAACTGCTCGACCAGCAATTCGATTTCCACCTCGGAAACCATCAGCGTCAAATCACAACGATAAAATGAGGCGATCTCGCGCTTCGCCAGGTCGGTATCGGCCATGTGTTCAAATTCTTCACGCGACGCCGGGGCGAACAGGCCGCTGAAGTCATTGCTGTCCTCGCTGGCCTTCAAACGCTCCTTGAGGCGTTGATGCCGGCCCTGCCTGAGGCTTTGCAGGTCGCAACTTTCGAGCACGCGCAAGGCATCGGGACAATGCTTCTCGACCCGCCAGCCGAACTGCTCCTCCATCATGAATTGATCGAACAACACGATGTCCGGTGCCAGTTCGCTGATGAATACGTCGAAACTGCTGTTGTTCAGCTCGATAGGTACTTCGCGAATGCCCAGCGCCGTCAGGTCCGCGCGTTGCTCGCCATAGCTGGCCGGACTGCTGAACGTGATGTCCCAGCCTTGTTGCAGGAACACCTCGAGTATTTGCATGACATGCCCGCTGGCCGCGGAAGAGCGGGGCTCGGGCCAGACGTAACCAATGACCAGGACTCTGGTTGCGCGGGGCTGATTCATGT
>NZ_JBOIBY010000591.1:0-2401 GCF_050739655.1 Pseudomonas sp.
CCTCTATAGCATCGTCACGGCGCTGAGGCCGAAGCTCAATTCTCATTAAAACCATCTCCCGTGAATGACGTAATCAGTGGTCGGAACAGCAGAACCAGTGGTGCCGGCCGGGGCCGCGTAATAAATAATTGTAATCGCGGAAGTGCCCAGCGTTGCTGCCGAAACGTACGCGGACAAACCGCTCACATCGCCATTGTTCGTATGGAATGCAATGCGACCTGAAACAATAGGAGTAGGAAGGGTGACGTTCGGAGATAGTGCGTATCGAACGCCGGTTCCCGCGGTCCACGTCAAACCGGCGGGGCTCAGCCGGCCGGACATGATCACAGCCCCGTCTGCGTACTTGGTGAACTCGCCCGCGGCATTACTCCCGCGCTCAATGATCGCCCCCGTCGGCACACCGGCAGATTGACTGACCGAGCCGACAATCGGCGCGATCGCCGCATTGCTAAGCGCAAGCAGCGTTCTTGCGGACGCAGCGCTAGCAGACATGAAAATAGAAAGGCCGAATGCCGGTGGGGTCCCATCATGAAGCGCCTTGCGCCACGGACCGGGGACATTGTTGCTGATAACTCTGAAGTGCTGGGAGTCGCCTGTAACGCCGAAGAACGTTTGCTCGCAGTAAGCACCATCAAGGTTCTGGACGTCCAACCACCCATTTCCAGCAGGTGAGTTTTGCGGCGTGCTGCAGTAATAGCGACCCGACGTCTTCACATTGTTCAGATCGGTTGCAGGGGGAAGATTGATCGGAACACCTAGACCGAAGTCACCTACTCTGACCGCCCGCCCTGAAGTTGCATCGGTTACGGAAGTTGTGGCAGCGAGGAAAGCCGCCGTCCCTAAAGCTGTTGTACCGCCAGTCCCGCCTTTGTCCACCGGCAGAATATCGTAGTTACCGGTGGTACCCAGCGCAGCCAGCTTCGCCCCGTAGGCGTTGACCAGAGTCCGCAGCGCGTCGGCAGAATCCTTGACATAACCCTGCATGGGAGCCAGCGCATAAGCCCCCGCGGCGTTCGTCGCTCCCTGGTAGTTCGGCGAGATCGACAAGGCCGTGTCGCTGGCAATGTTTGTGACTTCATACCAGCCGCCGTCCGGACCGCGAAAGGCATCACCGACGCGGGCATTGGCAATAAACGCCGTACCAGTGCCGATCACAGCATTCGAATTTAGGGTGCACGCCACCACCCCTGACTTATACCAGGGCATAGAATATCTCCAGAAATTTGAGTTTTAGGCCAGTAATTTGGCGCAGAGGAATGGTCGGTGGCCCTGATTGGTCCAGGCTGTTGTGGCGAGGCTGTACATGAGGATTCGGCTATTGGCGTAATCCACGCCTATCGCGCAGCCACCACCGCTTGCCCCGTTGTGGCAGTTCATGGCGAAAGGGTTGATGGAGATGTATTCACCCGACCCGAGTAGCTTGCTGATACTCCAGATGTAACGACGACCTACGGTCAGCACCTCATCGCCGAGATAAGTCCAGTTACCGGCAGCGAATGTCACCACCACTGCCGGAGCCCCGCTGTCGTATACCAGTTCGCCGCCGGCTCCCCACAGTCGCATCCCGTACGCCGCAGTACCCATAGAGGCCCAGGCAGCCACGAAATATTGACCGCTCAGCGTTGCGGTGACGTTGGACGCCTTCATGGTGAACCCGGTCCAGTTTCCCGGGCCACCGGTGAACCATACCGATATAGGCACCTGGATCACGCCTTGATCTGGGCGAATGAACACTAAAGGCGGATCTTGGCTGGTGACTGGCCTGGCAAAAGTCCCCGACGCATTGGTAGTTCCTGAGTACGACCCTTTGGTCAGCATGCACAGCCGTGGCGCTTCTGAATCAATCTGAACATACGAATTGTCGTTGATGCTCTGAAATCCATAGCTCATGTCGCGAACCTTATCGCGTAAGCCTTGGCGACAATCCTTGTTTGGAGGACCGAGGCGCCGGCTGATGGGTTTTTGGGAAGTACAGTCACCTGGCCTACGGCAGTGGTGACGAAGGGGTAGGACTTGGTGTTTCCCAAGCCGTCCCCTTCTGACGATTGCACGTCCTGCACTCTGGTCGGAATGATCATGAAGACGCAGTTCGCCGGTTTGAAGCCTGAGATGTTCAGCGTGTAGCTGGGCGTAGATCCACTGAAGTCGATCACGCCCTGCCAGATCACCTGGTAGGTGAAGCTGTTGGTGTCCATGCCAAGCTGACCGTTCTCGTCAAAGACACGCAGGCCAAATGAAGCCATATTTCACCCCAGATAGCCGAGACGTACGCGCAACACGTTGTTGGCGTCGTAGACCGATACGTTCAATGAGTTAATCACCAACCGCCCCTGCCCAGGAACGATGCCGTTAATTTCTAACGTGCCGTCCTTGTTCAGAATCCATCCTTGCTGTCCGGCGA
>NZ_JBOIBY010000592.1:0-8272 GCF_050739655.1 Pseudomonas sp.
CAATGCGCGCCGATTTCGACTTGCCTGAGAGCCCACTCATGTCCGCCTGCCAGACTCCTATCATCGTCGCCCTGGATTTCCCTACCCGTGACGCCGCACTGAAGCTGGCCGATCAGTTGGACCCGAAACTGTGCCGGGTCAAAGTCGGTAAAGAACTCTTCACCAGCTGCGCGTCGGAAATTGTCGGCACATTGCGCGACAAGGGTTTCGAAGTGTTCCTGGACCTCAAGTTCCATGACATTCCCAACACCACCGCCATGGCCGTCAAGGCAGCGGCGGAAATGGGCGTGTGGATGGTCAACGTGCATTGCTCCGGTGGCCTGCGCATGATGGCGGCTTGCCGTGAAGTGCTGGACAAGCGTAGCGGGCCACAGCCTCTGCTGATTGGCGTGACGGTACTGACCAGCATGGAGCGTGAGGACTTGGCGGGTATCGGTCTGGATATCGATCCGCAGGAGCAGGTGCTGCGTCTGGCGGCACTGGCAGAAAAAGCCGGAATGGACGGCCTGGTGTGTTCGGCCCTGGAAGCCCAGGCCCTGAAATCGGCGCACCCATCGCTGCAACTGGTGACCCCGGGCATTCGCCCGGCGGGTAGCGCACAGGACGATCAGCGCCGCATCCTGACCCCGCGTCAGGCGCTGGACGCCGGTTCCGACTACCTGGTGATCGGCCGTCCGATCAGCCAGGCGGCAGATCCGGCGCAGGCGTTGGCTTCTGTTGTAGCCGAACTCGCCTGACGCCACGCCACACATACCTGTGGGAGCGGGCTTGCCCGCGATTGCGGTGTATCAGTCAAGCTTGATGTCGGCTGACACTCCCTCATCGCGGGCAAGCCCGCTCCCACATTGGTTTAGCGTTACACCTTAAGAACCAACTTCCCAAAGTTCTCCCCACTGAACAATTTCATCAGTGTCTCCGGGAACGTCTCCAGTCCTTCGACGATGTCTTCCTTGCTCTTGAGCTGTCCCTTGGCCATCCAGCCGGCCATCTCCTGCCCAGCGGCAGCAAACTGCGCAGCGTAGTCCATCACCACAAAACCTTCCATGCGCGCGCGGTTGACCAGCAGCGCCAGATAGTTGGCCGGGCCTTTGACCGCTTCCTTGTTGTTGTATTGGCTGATGGCACCGCAAATCACCACGCGTGCCTTCATGTTCAGGCGACTCAGCACCGCGTCGAGAATATCGCCGCCGACGTTATCGAAATACACATCGACGCCTTTCGGGCATTCGCGCTTGAGCCCGGCGAGGACGTCTTCGTTCTTGTAGTCGATGGCACCGTCGAAACCCAGCTCATCGATCAGGAACTGGCACTTGTCCGCGCCGCCGGCAATGCCGACCACTCGGCATCCTTTGATTTTGGCGATCTGCCCGGCAATGCTGCCGACCGCACCCGCCGCCCCTGAAAGCACCACGGTATCACCCGCCTTGGGCGCGCCGACGTCGAGCAGGGCAAAGTAAGCGGTCATCCCGGTCATGCCCAGTGCGGACAAATAGCGAGGCAGCGGCGCCAGTTTCGGATCGACCTTGTAGAAGCCTCGCGGCTCACCGAGGAAATAATCCTGCACACCCAACGCGCCATTGACGTAGTCGCCCACGGCGAACCCCGGATTGTTCGAGGCAACGACTTTGCCGACGCCCAAGGCGCGCATCACCTCACCGAGCCCGACCGGAGGAATGTAGGACTTGCCTTCGTTCATCCAGCCGCGCATGGCCGGGTCCAGGGAAAGGTATTCATTTTTGACCAGGATCTGACCTGCCGCCGGCTCACCGACCGGTACTTCTTGATAGGTGAAGGTCTCACGGGTCGCCGCGCCCACCGGGCGTTTGGCGAGCAGGAATTGGCGATTGGTCTGGGAAGTCATGGCAAGCACTCAGGATGAATGAAGCCTTGTTGATAGACCTTCATGGACGAAGCCGCAAGCTCGGCTGATGCGGCGAATGCAGGCTGATCCAGTGCAGTGATAGTTGGTACGACGGTCCCATCACTGCAACTCATGGGCACCCAACCGGCCTTTTGATAGTGCTGCCGCGCCCCGGCTTGCTGTCGCTAGACTCGGAACAACGTGATCACTTCTCTTCGAGGACATAACAATGAGCATGACGTTTTCCGGCCAGGTGGCAGTGGTAACAGGCGCGGCGGCCGGCATTGGTCGGGCGACTGCCCTGGCGTTTGCCGCTGAAGGCCTGAAGGTAGTAGTGGCCGACATGGACACGGCGGGCGGTGAGGGCACAGTGGCGCTGATTCGGACGGCGGGCGGCGAAGCAACGTTTGTACGCTGCAATGTCACGGTGGAAAGCGATGTGAAGCATCTGATGGACGAGGTGGTCAATTCCTACGGCCGTCTCGACTATGCCTTCAATAACGCCGGCATTGAGATCGAGAAGGGCAAACTGGCCGACGGCACTGTCGACGAGTTCGACGCGATCATGGGCGTCAATGTCAAAGGTGTGTGGCTGTGCATGAAGTACCAGCTGCCATTGCTGCTGGCTCAGGGTGGCGGCGCGATCGTCAATACGGCCTCGGTGGCGGGGCTCGGCGCTGCGCCGAAGATGAGCATCTACGCTGCGTCCAAACACGCAGTGATCGGCCTGACCAAATCCGCCGCCATCGAATATGCAAAGAAAAAAATCCGGGTCAACGCGGTGTGCCCCGCAGTGATCGACACCGACATGTTCCGTCGCGCTTACGAAGCTGATCCGAAAAAAGGCGAGTTCGCCAACGCGATGCACCCGGTGGGCCGCATCGGCAAAGTCGAGGAAATTGCCAGCGCAGTGCTGTACCTGTGCAGCGATGGTGCGGCATTTACCACGGGGCATTCATTGGCCGTGGACGGCGGTGTCACTGCGTTTTAAGTAACAAACCGTGAATCCAGTCTCCTGTAGGAGCGAGCTTGCTCGCGAAAGTGGTTAACGATACCGCGTCTTAATTTGACTAAAACTCGGGGCTCTTGTGTCCATCGACGCAACGCCGCACAAAGCAAGCTCGCCCCTACAGTATTTGGTTCAGTGAAGTTTTCCGGCAGTGTGTTTCAAATGTTTAAAACCAAGGGTTTTGGCGGTGTTGTCGCACAACCGGCCGAACGCTCCTGTGATTAACTGTTTCAGGCAGAATCCACAGGAGTTTCCTTGCTCATGGAATTGAGAATCGATCGACAGGCATTAGTGCCGGTCGTACAGCAAATCGTCGACGCACTGGTCTGTTGGCTGCATTGCAATGAGGTGGCACCGGGAGTGCGCTTGCCTGCGGTGCGACAGATCGCGCGAATCAATCTGCTCAGTCAGTCCTGCGTCCTCCAGGCGTGTGAGCGTCTGGTCGTGCAGGGAGTGCTGGAGTCTCGCAAGGGTGTCGGGTTCGTTGTGGCCACCCGGGAACTTGCTGTCCAGGTTCGACAGGATGACTGGTGGCTTCAGGACGCTGAGCTCAAGCCGGGTCCTGCTTCCTGTGAGCTGCAATTGGGTTGCGGCGGGCTGCCCGAAAGCTGGCGGGAAACCGACGATTTGAGTTACGCGATCCGTCAGGTCAGTCGCACCGACATGGCCGGCCTGTTCAACTACAGCACGTCGTTGGGTTTACCAGCGTTGCGCCAGCAAATCCGCAAGAGCCTGGAAAAGCTGGATATCAATGTAGATGACAGTCGAGTTCTGACCACCGCGGGAGCCAGCCAGGGCCTGGACCTGATCGTGCGAACGCTGCTCAAGCCGGGGGATTGCGTGGTGGTGGAGAGCCCGGGCTACCCCATGTTGTTCGATTTGCTCAGGCTGCATGGTGTCAGCATGCTGGAGGTGCCGAGAACCCCGCATGGGCCAGACGTCTGCGTATTGGAAACGCTACTGCTCAAGCACCGGCCTCGCGGACTGTTCATCAACAGTTTCCATCACAATCCTACGGGCTGCAGCCTGGTACCGATGGTCGCGCAACGGCTGCTGCAGCTGACAAAGCAAAACGATGTGCTGGTGATCGAAGATGATGTCTACGCCGATCTTCACAGTGGCACCGGTACGCGCCTTGCTGCGCTGGATGACAGTGTGATCTACGTCGGTAGCTATTCCAAAACCCTCAGCAGCTCCTTGCGTGTCGGCTTTGTGGTGGCCGGTGCCGAGGTTATTTCGCGGTTGGCCGAGGTCAAGATGATCAGCAGCATGGGCGCTTCACGATTCTGCGAGTCAGTGATGACCTGCCTGCTGGCCAATGGGGCTTATCGCAAGTTGGTGCAGCGTCAACGTCAACGTTTGAACACTGACAGGCAGGCAACGTTGCAGCTGCTGGAGGATGCTGGGTGGGAGGTGTTTGGCAAACCCGTCGCCGGCCTGTTCATCTGGGCCCGCTCAAGGACGTCGGACTGCGCACAAGTGCAAGCCGAGGCGCGACGCCATGGTGTCCTGCTGTCTTCTGCGACAGCCTTCAGTCCCGTTGGTGAGGCCACTGATTGGCAGCGCATCAATGTAGCCTGTGCCCGCGATCCGCGGGCGCGGGCATTTTTTCGGGCCACCGCGTCGAATCGACCTCAAGCGTTCTGAAAACGACGTCTGCGTAGCTTTTTGCCATTATTCCGACGCCAGAGACTTGTGTTGCTCATGACCCGTTGCGACTCTGCGTCTACAAACTATGGCGGGGGACTAAGTGCAATGATTACGGGCGTGCAAGGACGTTTTGCCAACTTCGGTATGGCGAAAAAGCTGGGTGTCGGGTTTGTGCTCGTGCTGCTGTTGACCGCCCTGGTAGCGGCCATCGGCGTATGGTCCCTGCAGATCATCAGTCAGCGCTTTGATGGGCTCAAGCAGATGTCGTCGCTCAACAGCGGATTGCTCAAGGTGCGCCTGCTTGAACAGGACTATGCCTTGCACGGCAATCCGAAAACCGTCGATGCCCTGCATGAGGGGGTGGACGGCCTGATCGCGCTGGCAAACCAGCTCAAGACTGCGTCCGCAGCCAATGTGCCAGTGATGAATGACGTCGAGCAGTCCCTTGGCGCGTATCGCAAGGCCTTTGACGAGTTCGTCTCACTTAGCCAAGCCAAGGACCTGGCGTTGGAAATGGCCAGTTGGTCGGTGTCCAGCGTGGCCAATAATCTCGATGTTCTACAGTCCGGGCTCGCCGATGACGGCGCTTATACCTTGAAAGACTCCGAAGGCAAGGAGGGTGCGCAATTCATCGAGCAGGCCAGCCAGGTCAGCCAGGTTTCGCGCCTGATGTTGCAAGCCATGAATGAAGCGCGCGTGCGCCTGGATCAGAGCCGCAAGGGCGACGATACCGGACAAGGCAAGATCGAGCAGGCCAGTCAGGCCTTGACCCAGGCCGAGCAGTTGAAAACCACGGTCAAGGATGAGGGTTACCAGACTGTTCTTAATGAGGTGACCGGTCATATAGCCAGTTTCAACGACAAGCTTGCCGAGTACACCGGCTTGCTGGAGCAGGAAAAGACGGTCTATCAGCAACTGCATCAACGGGCTGACCAGGTGGTGCAGCGGGTGGACCAGGCCTATGTCGCTGAAGACCAGTCGATGCAAAGGGAGCTGAAAAAGAATTCGTTGCTGATCATTGGCTCCTCGGCGCTGGCATTGCTGGTCGGATTGATTGCCGCCTGGGTGATCACCCGGTTGATCGTCGGGCCGCTGCGCAGTGTGATTCGTGTGGCGCAGCAGATTGCCTCGGGGGATTTGAGCGGGACGGTTGAAGTGACACGCCGGGATGAGATCGGCCAGTTGATGCAGGCCATGCAGCAGATGGGGGCGGGGCTGAGCCAGATCGTCAGCGGTTTGCAGGCGGGTATTGAACAGTTGGCAACGTCTGCGCAGTCGCTGTCAGCGGTGACCGAGCAGACCAATCTTGAAGTCAGCAGTCAGAAGGAAGAAACCGAGCAGGTGGCCACTGCTATGAATCAGATGACGGCCACAGTGCATGATGTTGCGCGTAACGCCGAGGAGGCCGCCCAAGCTGCGCAAACGGCGGACGGCAAGGTTGAAAGTGGTCAGCACGTGGTGCGTCAGAGCATGGCGCGGATCGAGCAGTTGGCTGATTCGGCCAGTTCAGCCAGTTCAAGCATCGAAAGCCTGAGTGCGGAAATCCAGAACATCGGAACGGTGCTCGGCGTGATCAAGAGCGTGGCTGAACAGACCAACCTTCTGGCGCTCAATGCGGCCATTGAAGCCGCACGAGCCGGCGAGCAGGGCAGGGGCTTCGCGGTAGTGGCCGATGAAGTACGCGCATTGGCCAAGCGGACTCAGCAATCGACCGAGGAAATCGAGCGACTGGTCAGCGCCTTGCGCTCGGCGGCGCAGGCGTCGGTGCAGCAGATACAGGGCAGTGGCGATTTGGTGAAACTGGCGGTCAGTGATGCACTGCAAACTGAATGTGCGCTGGGGAGTATCGCGGCGGCGGTGTCGTTGATCCAACAGATGAACCAGCAGATCGCGGCAGCGGCCGAGCAGCAGAGCTCGGTGGCCGAGGAGATCAATCGCAGTGTCACCAGCATTCGTGCCAGTGCCGATCAGTCTTCATTGGCGATGCAAGGAAATGCGGCGTCGAGCATCGAGTTGGCGCAATTGGGTGCTGAGCTGAAGGGGATGGTGGGGCATTTCAGGCTTTGATCCTTGAACACAAAAAAGCCACCTCTTGATCGTTCCCACGCTCCGCGTGGGAATGCAGCCAGGGACGCTCTGCGTCCCATTCAGAAGCCGAACGCGGAGCGTCCGTTGAGGCATACCCACGCAGAGCATGGGAACGATCTGTAAAACAAAAAAAGCCACCTATTCCGGTGGCTTTTTCTATTCCCGCTGATCAGTCGTAGATCACTTTTTTCTTCCAGTCCGCATCAGCCTCGACGTCCTTGAGACCTTCGGTCAGTTGGTTCACTTCGCCTTCTACCGGAGCGATGCGGTCCATGACTTGATCGTTGGCGCGCACCAGGAGTTTTTCCAGGTATTCCAGTTGTTCGGCATAGATCTGTGGTTCCTGCTGTTTGCGCAGGTATTGCACGCCGCGTTCGAACGCCAGGCGCGCCTGGCCGGGCTGATTCTGTTGCAGCGAGTGCTGGCCTAGGTTGTTGAAGAACTCGATGTGCAGCAGTACCAGAATGTGGCGGACTTCGCGGATCCAGCGCTTGGCTTCGTTGGGCGGCAGAAAACCGTCCTGTGCGGCACGGGTGATCTGGCCGTGCAAGGCTTCAAGCAGGAAGCGCACGTCCTTGGCCTTGGCCTCGGTCTGGATCGGTGCCGGCGGGTTGTTGACCGGGATCGATTCGCCCTGGGCGACCAGGGTTTCCAATTCGCCGATCCGTGCCTTGAGGTTGGAGCTGGTTTTTTCCAGATTCAGCAGGCGCTGGCAGACGTTCAGTTCAAGACGCGCCAGCAACAGCTTGAGCGCAGGTGTCATCAACTGACCGGGAAAGGTTTCAGTAATCTCACCGCAGCGACGCAGGCGATCGTTGAGTTCAACCTTGGTACGGGCCCTTTCCACCTTGTTGTTTTCCACCACATGGTTGATATAGCCAATGGCGATCAAGAGTGCGATCCCGGCTACGACTAGCAGTGTGATCATGAGTGGTGTCACCGGTAAGACCTCTTTATAGGGTTCGCGTGCGAGTGTAATGGCCTGTTAAAGCGCCTGGCGCCGCTCGACGAGTTGGATCGACGTGGCTCTAAATGTATCGGCCGCTGTTTGCTTACATAAATGCTGGCACCCATAAAGCAGATTGCCATCACTCAGGGCGCTGACTATAGCGCCTTGATGAGTGTCAGAATATAGGCGCCAAACACCGGGCGGCGGAAAAACCGAATGGGTGCCGAAAAGCACGCCCAAGTCATTGATTTAAAAATATTTATAACAGGGGGTTGACGACCCCTCAAAGCATCCATAGAATGCGCGCCACTTGCAGCGTAAAGCACACAGCGAAACGAAGCAGGGAGTGAATGTTGTAGTGTGTCCCCTTCGTCTAGTGGCCTAGGACACCGCCCTTTCACGGCGGTAACAGGGGTTCGAGTCCCCTAGGGGACGCCAATGCGGGAATAGCTCAGTTGGTAGAGCACGACCTTGCCAAGGTCGGGGTCGCGAGTTCGAGTCTCGTTTCCCGCTCCAATTTTAAACAGCGTTGCTTTCGGGCAGGGCTGAGTGAAACCAGAACCAAATCTTCGGATGCGGATCTGGGCACCGAAACACACACCATGTGTTCCGGGTAGCGTGTCCCCTTCGTCTAGTGGCCTAGGACACCGCCCTTTCACGGCGGTAACAGGGGTTCGAGTCCCCTAGGGGACGCCAATGCGGGAATAGCTCAGTT
>NZ_JBOIBY010000593.1:0-7098 GCF_050739655.1 Pseudomonas sp.
GTGACAGGCATTCTGTAGCATTGGTCGGCGCGCCGTGGGTGCGTCTTTGCTTTATCAGATGGAGAGCGCTATGGCTTGGAATGAGCCGGGTGGCAACTCGAATAATCAGGATCCCTGGGGTGGCAAGCGCCGTAATAACGGCGACCGCAAGGGGCCGCCAGATCTCGACGAGGCCTTCCGAAAGCTGCAGGAAAGCCTGAACGGGTTGTTCGGTAGTGGTAAGAAACGTAGTGACGACGGTGGCGTTCCGGGCAAGAGCGGCGGCTTTGGCGGCCTGCTCGGTATCGGCCTGGTCGTGTTGGCGGCCGTATGGCTGTATAGCGCGGTCTATGTAGTTGACGAGCAGGAGCAGGCCGTGGTGCTGCGCTTCGGCAAGTACTACGAAACTGTCGGCCCGGGTCTGAACATCTACTTCCCGCCGATCGACAAGAAGTACATGGAAAACGTTACGCGTGAGCGTGCGTATACCAAGCAAGGTCAAATGCTGACTGAAGACGAAAACATCGTCGAAGTGCCGCTGACCGTGCAGTACAAGATCAGCCACCTGCAGGACTTCGTGCTGAGCGTCGATCAGCCGGAAATCAGCTTGCAGCACGCGACCGACAGCGCCTTGCGTCATGTGGTGGGTTCCACCGCGATGGACCAGGTGCTGACCGAAGGTCGTGAGCAGATGGCCAGCGAAATCAAGGAGCGTCTGCAACGCTTCATGGATACGTATCGCACCGGTATCACAGTCACCCAGGTCAACGTACAGAGCGCAGCGGCACCGCGTGAAGTTCAGGAAGCCTTCGATGACGTGATCCGCGCCCGTGAAGACGAGCAGCGTTCGCGTAACCAGGCTGAAACCTATGCCAACGGTGTCGTGCCGGAAGCTCGTGGTCAGGCCCAGCGCATTCTCGAAGATGCCAATGGCTACCGTGACGAAACCATCTCGCGCGCCAAGGGTGAAGCCGATCGCTTCACCAAGCTGGTTGCCGAGTATCGCAAGGCCCCTGAAGTTACCCGCCAGCGTCTGTATCTGGACACCATGCAGGAAGTCTTCAGCAACACCAGCAAGGTTCTCGTGACCGGCAACAAGAATGGCCAGAGCAACCTGCTGTACTTGCCGTTGGACAAGATGGTCGAAAGTGGCCGCAGCACCAGCACTCCGGTGACCGGCGCGGCAGCCAGCAGCAATGAAGCGAATGCTCGTGCGGCAGCTGATCTGCAGCAACAGCAAGCTCGTACCAGGGAGAGTCGCTGATGAGCAATAAATCGCTGATCGCCCTTATTGTCGGCGTCGTCGTGGCGATCGCTGCCTGGAACTGCTTCTACATCGTGGCTCAGACCGAGCGAGCGGTGTTGCTGCAGTTCGGACGCGTGGTTCAGACCGATGTTCAGCCAGGCCTGCATGTGAAAGTGCCCTACGTTAACCAGGTGCGTAAATTCGACGCACGTCTGATGACGCTGGATGCACCGACACAACGCTTCCTGACACTGGAAAAGAAAGCCGTGATGGTCGATGCCTACGCCAAGTGGCGGGTGAAGGACGCTGAGCGTTTCTACACCGCGACTTCCGGCCTCAAGCAAATCGCCGATGAGCGTCTGTCCCGTCGTCTGGAATCGGGCCTGCGTGACCAGTTCGGTAAGCGCACCCTGCACGAGGTTGTGTCGGGTGAACGTGATGCGCTGATGGCGGATATCACGGCTTCGCTGAACAAGATGGCTGAAAAAGAGCTGGGCATCGAAGTTGTCGACGTTCGGGTCAAAACCATCGACCTGCCGAAGGAAGTGAACCGCAGCGTGTTCGAGCGGATGAGCACCGAGCGTGAGCGTGAAGCTCGTGAGCACCGCGCCAAGGGTAACGAGCTGGCTGAAGGCATCCGTGCCGACGCCGATCGTCAACGCCGCGTACTGCTGGCTGAAGCCTATCGTGAGTCGGAAGAGACTCGCGGTGACGGTGATGCCCAGGCTGCTGCAATCTACTCCAAGGCATACGGTCAGGATCAGGAGTTCTACGCGTTCTACCGTAGCCTGCGTGCCTACCGTGAAAGCTTCGCGAACAAATCCGACGTCATGGTCCTCGACCCAAGCAGTGACTTCTTCCATTACCTGGAAAAAGCCAAGCCTTGATACGACGTTGACCTGAATCATCCCCCGCCGGGCGGCTAAAACCTCTGGCGGGGTGATCCTTTGGGAAAACGTGTGTATGATGCGGCAGCCGGGAAATTCCCGGCTTTTTTGCGTCTGCATGTTTGATTGCTGTTTTTATGCAGATGCCCGAGCGCAATGGCTCGAATGGTTTTACGAGGAAAGTGGTCGGCGAAGCCCATATCAGGCTTTTCGCCACGTCGCTCTTGCGCGTGGTTTGCGCTGAGCCGGTCATTTTCTGCTTCACTCAAGGCTCGCCCAAAGGCTTGCTGCCCGGATCATAGGGGAATGGCGTAATGGCAACGGTAGACCGCTGGCTGCTGCCAGATGGCATCGAAGAAGTACTGCCACCGGAAGCGGCGCGCATTGAAGTCGCGCGTCGTCAGGTGTTGGATCTGTTCCAGAGCTGGGGTTACGAGTTTGTCGTGACTCCTCATATCGAGTACCTGGAATCCCTGCTGACCGGCGCGGGCCAGGACCTGGATCTGCGTACCTTCAAGGTCATCGACCCGCAGTCGGGCCGGCAGATGGGTTTCCGCGCTGACATCACGCCGCAGGTGGCACGCATCGATGCGCACACCCTGCGCCGCGAAGGCCCAAGCCGCCTGTGCTACGCCGGCAGTGTGCTGCATGCTCAGCCACGTGCCCTGTCGTCCTCGCGCAGCCCGATTCAACTGGGTGCCGAGTTGTACGGCGATGGCAGTCCGAGCAGCGACGTCGAAGTCATCAGCCTGATGCTGGCCATGCTGCAACTGGCCGATGTGCCGGATGTGCACATGGACCTGGGGCATGTCGGTATCTATCGCGGCCTGGCCCGCGCTGCCGGTCTGTCCGGCGAAGTTGAACAGCAGTTGTTCGATGCATTGCAACGTAAAGCCATCGACGAGGTCATTACCTTGACTGAAGGCTTGCCTGCCGATTTGTCGGGCATGCTGCGCGCATTGGTCGACCTGTGTGGCGGTCGTGAAGTGCTGGCTGCTGCGCGTGAGCGTCTGGCCAAGGCTCCGACTCCGGTTCTGGCTGCGCTGGATGACCTGCTGGCGATTGCCGAGCGTCTGTCCGTGCGTTTCCCGGAGCTGCCGTTGTACTTCGATCTAGGCGAGTTGCGCGGTTATCACTACCACACCGGTGTGGTGTTCGCTGTATTCGTGCCGGGCGTTGGCCAGTCCATTGCCCAGGGCGGTCGTTATGACGACATCGGCGCTGACTTCGGTCGCGCTCGTCCGGCAACCGGCTTCTCCACCGATTTGAAAACCCTGGTGACCCTGGGGCGTGCTGAGATCGAGCTACCGTCTGGCGGTATCTGGATGCCTGACAGTACGGATGCGGCACTCTGGCAGCAGGTTTGCCAGTTGCGCAGTGAGGGTCAGCGTGTCGTTCAGGCATTGCCTGGGCAACCTTTGGCCGCCGCCCGTGAAGCGGACTGCGACCGGCAATTGATTCAGCAGAACGGGCTTTGGCAAGTATCGCCACTGGCTTCTTGAGTTTTCCTGCCGGCCGCCGCCGGCACCAAGTTTGCGCGAATGAGGACAAGTGTTATGGGTAAGAATGTCGTAGTCCTGGGCACCCAATGGGGTGATGAGGGCAAAGGCAAGATCGTTGATCTGCTGACCGAACATGCTGCCGCCGTAGTGCGCTACCAGGGTGGCCACAACGCTGGTCACACACTGGTGATCGATGGCGAAAAAACTGTCTTGCACCTGATTCCGTCGGGCGTGCTGCGCGAAGGCGTGCAGTGCCTGATCGGCAACGGCGTGGTGGTTGCACCTGACGCCCTGCTGCGGGAAATCAACAAGCTGGAAGAGAAAGGTGTACCGGTGCGCGAGCGCCTGCGCATCAGCCCGTCCTGCCCGTTGATCCTGTCCTACCACGTAGCGCTGGACCAGGCCCGTGAAAAGGCCCGTGGCGAGCACAAGATCGGCACCACCGGTCGCGGTATCGGCCCGGCATACGAAGACAAGGTTGCACGTCGTGGCCTGCGCATCGGTGACCTGTTCCATCGCGAGCGTTTCGCCGCCAAACTGGGCGAGTTGCTGGACTACCACAACTTCGTTCTGGTCAATTACTACAAAGAGCCGGCCATCGACTTCCAGAAGACGCTCGACGAGTGCATGGAATACGCCGAACTGCTCAAACCGATGATGCTCGACGTCACCGCCGAGCTGCATGACCTGCGCCGCGCCGGCAAGGACATCATGTTCGAAGGTGCCCAAGGCTCCCTGCTGGACATCGACCACGGTACCTACCCGTACGTGACCAGCTCCAACACCACCGCTGGCGGCATCGCCACCGGTTCCGGTGTGGGCCCGATGTTCATCGACTACATCCTCGGCATCACCAAGGCCTACACCACTCGCGTCGGTTCGGGTCCATTCCCGACTGAGCTGTTCGACGACGTAGGTGCATTCCTGGCCAAGCGTGGCCACGAGTTCGGTGCCACCACTGGCCGCGCCCGTCGTTGCGGCTGGTTCGATGCCGTCATCCTGCGTCGCGCCATCGACGTCAACAGCATCTCGGGCCTGTGCCTGACCAAGCTGGACGTACTGGACGGCCTGGAAACCATCAACATCTGTGTCGGCTACAAAAACGCGGATGGTGCAGTGATCGACGCACCGACCGACGCCGACAGCTACATCGGCCTGGAGCCGGTGTACGAAGAGATGCCAGGCTGGAGCGAATCGACTCTGGGCGCCAAGACCCTGGCAGAGCTGCCGCAGGCTGCGCGCAACTACATCAAGCGCATCGAAGTGTTGGTCGGCGCGCCGATCGACATTATTTCGACGGGCCCGGACCGCAACGAAACGATCGTTCTGCGCCATCCGTTCGCTTGATAAGTCGTTGATGTAAAACACAAAGGCCCCTTAATCGGGGCCTTTGTCGTTTATGCCCGTCGAGCGGCACGACCTTTGCTGTAATCATTAAAAAAAGCATCGCTTCTGGCGTGCTATCAATTTAATGGCGCCAAAGCAGAGGGATTCCAAGTGTCGGCCGTTCTCTCATTGTTACAAAGCCGTCTCTTACGGCCTGTGTTCGTTACCCTCGGTATCGCCCTTTTGGTGCAGGTGCTGGTCGCTGTTGCGCTTACCCGGAGCACGGTGACTGCGCTGGAAGCCGATCTCGGTATGCGTCTGGGGGCGGACAGTCAAAAACTATCCGGTGAGCTCGAGCAGGCAGGGCGTGAAGTCACGTCGAGCCTCGACAGTCTTTCTACCAGTACGCGTCAACGCCTCACGGCGGGCCTGTCTTCGCGATTGAAAGAAGAGCAGGTGCAATTGCGTGCGACGCTGGAAAAGGACCTGAAGGACTCCGCCAACGATATGGCGCAGCTTTTGGCCTCCGTTGCGCCTCGTGCCATGTGGGACAACGACGTACCGACCCTGTCCGAGTTCGCCCGTCGCGCGCAGCGCAATCCCAACGTGCTGTTTGTAGTCTATGACGACGCAACGGGGCAGCATCTGACGCGCTACCTCAATCGCGAAAACCCGATCAACAAGGCGCTGCTGGAGAAAGGCCAGGGCGAGCGAGCGCTGGACAAGGTTCTGGACGCAGCGAAAAATGATCCGTCCGTGTTTTACATCGAAGCTGCAATCAATCCCAATGGCGTGGAAATCGGCAAAGTCCTGATGGGGGTCTCGACCGCCTCGGTGGAAACCGATCTGGCGGCCCTGGACAAGCGCTTCTCTGGATTGATCGCGAGCAGCGATCAGTTGGTGGGCGACAGTCTGAAGGGCGCAGCAGCCGACAGTGCGACAGCCATGCGTGCTCGTCTGCAGTCAGCGCAATCCACGGCGTCTGAAATGAAAGCCAATACCACCAGTACCGTACAAGAGGCCGCGGCTACCTTGCGCTGGCGCATTGGTGTCAGTCTCGCGCTGGTGGGGTGTGGTGTGCTGCTGTTGCTGGCCATTGTGCTGGGGCGTCGAGTGGTCAATCGTCTGAAAATGTTGATTGTGGCCATGGATGACCTCGCGGCGGGCGAGGGTGACCTGACCAAGCGTGTGCAGATCAACAGCAAGGATGAAATCGGCGACATGGCCTCGGCGGTCAATCGCTTCGTGGATAAGTTGCAGCCGATCGTGCGTGAGGCCGGCGATGTCGCTCAGCGTACCGGTGTGGAAATCGGCGCCATGACCTTGCGTAACGCCGGAGCCGATGCGGCGGCTGGTATGCAGCGTGACGAAGTCGCTGAAAGTCTGCGCGCCTTGTCACAAATGGCGGACGAAGCCCAATCTGAAAGCCACGCCATGCAGGCGGCGTTGAAGCAGGTGGTGGATATTCGTCAGGCAACCGACGAGAACACTCGGACGTCGGCGAAGGTTGGCAGCCTGATCGAGGCATTGGCCGGTCAGGTCGATACGGGTGCACAGGTAATTGAGCGACTGGCGCAGCAGAGTGAACAGATCGAAGTGGTGTTGACGGTGATTCATGGGATTGCCGAGCAGACCAACTTGCTGGCATTGAACGCAGCCATCGAGGCAGCACGCGCCGGAGAAACCGGTCGCGGGTTTGCCGTGGTGGCCGACGAAGTGCGGGCGCTCGCCAGCAAGACTCAGAGTTCCACCGGCGATATTCAGGCGCACATCGTGGCCTTGCAGCAGGGTGCACGCGAAGCAGTGGCGGCAATCGGGCAGGCCGGCCGTCAGGCCAGTGAAGGTTTGCTGGTGCTACGTGACAGTGCGCGGTTGCAGCAATCGGTGCAGGCATCGGTCGAGCAAGTGCATGCGGCGATTGGCCTGGCGACCCAGGCGGCGGCGCATCAGGCCAAGGGTGCGCAGGCAGTGCGTGGTCGCGTGGAGACGATTCATGTCCAGGCCGAGAAGGCCGCTCAGGCGGTTGTGGAAACCACGGCCAGCGGCAAGTTGCTGAGCGGGTTGGCGGCGCAGTTGAAGGCAAGCCTGGGGCAGTTCAGGGCTTAGCGCTGCCTATGAAGGCATTATCGCGAGCAGGCTCGCTCCCACAGGGGAAATG
>NZ_JBOIBY010000594.1:0-20902 GCF_050739655.1 Pseudomonas sp.
GGGTGTGGGATGGCGGCAGATAGCTGTCACTGGACACGTCCAGCACCGCGATCACCTTGCGCTCGGCATCGAAAATCGGCGCGGCGGAACCGGTCATGAAGCGGTTGGCCTTGAGGAAATGTTCGTCGTGCTCAATGTGCACGGCTTGTTCGCAGGCCAGGGCGGTGCCAATGGCGTTGGTCCCGGTGCAGCGTTCCATCCAGCTGGCGCCGGCGCTGAAACCCCGGGCCAGTTTGGGTTCGATGAAGCGCTGCGTTCCCCATGACGTGAGCACCTGGCCCTGATGGTCGGCGAGCATGATCAGGCAATTGGAATTGCTCAGGATATTCTCGTAGTAAGGCAGTACTTCCTGATGGGTGGTTTGCACCAGTGAATGCTGGCTCTCCAGCAGTTGCGCGATGCCCGCGGCCGGCAATTGGTCGAAGGCCGGCGTGCTCTGATGACTGAGGCCGAACGCGCGACAACGGGACCAGGAGTCCTGGATGATGGCGTCGTGGGACAGCGGCGAGGCGGGTGCGGCCATGGCAGTCGATCTCTGAGCAAACTTTTATTGTTGTTATGGATACTTCAATTACACATGGCGCCCTGTGTAGGAGCGAGCATGCTCGCGATGGACGTGAGGTCGCCTCGTTCCTTCAGGCAGCCCTCGTCACGTTGACCTCCATCGCGAGCGCGCTCGCTCCTACAAGGGCCGGAAAACGGTCTGTAGAGTGTTGTTCACTAATGTTCATTGTCAACCGTTGAAGTGTTCAGTTGTTCAGGCGCGGTTGTTCATTTGTGTTCAGCATCGAAAGCCAATCGCGCTCAATTTTCAATAATCTTCAGCTTTATCAATAGCCTGTGATTTCTGGCACAAATGTCGCTTTATGGCTCCGGTCGCTTGACTCCAAAAATAAAAAGGCCGAGCCATGTCATTAACCCTGGAGCATGTCAGCCGCACCGTCGAGGGCCAGACCTGGATTGACGATGCGTGCCTCAGTTTCGAACCTGGATCCTTCAACGTTTTGCTGGGGCGCACGTTGTCCGGCAAGACCAGTCTCATGCGTCTGATGGCCGGGCTGGACAAGCCTGACAGCGGCCGCATCCTGATGAATGGCGTCGATGTTACCCACCGCCCGGTGCGCCTGCGCAACGTGTCGATGGTGTATCAGCAGTTCATCAACTACCCGACCATGACCGTCTTCGAGAACATCGCCTCGCCGTTGCGCCAGGCCGGTGTGTCCAATGAGGTGATCCACAGCAAGGTGCTGGAAACCGCGAAGATGCTGCGGATCGAAAAATTCCTCCAGCGCCATCCCCTCGAACTGTCCGGCGGCCAGCAACAACGCACGGCAATGGCCCGGGCGCTGGTCAAGGATGCCGAACTGATCCTGTTCGACGAGCCACTGGTCAACCTCGACTACAAGCTGCGCGAAGAATTGCGCCAGGAAATGCGCGAGCTGTTCAAGGCGCGCCACACCATTGCGGTCTACGCCACCACCGAACCCAACGAAGCTTTGGCCCTGGGTGGCACCACGACCATTCTTCATGAAGGCCGGGTGATCCAGAGCGGTCAGTCGACCGAGGTCTATCACCAACCCAAAACCGTACTGGCAGCCGAGCTGTTTTCCGAGCCGCCAATCAACCTGATGCCAGGGCGCATTGCCGGCAACGAAGTGAGTTTTGCCAACTTCGTGCACTTTCCCTTGAACGTCGATTTGCGGCCGGTGGGCGAGGGCGAGTTTCGCTTCGGCGTGCGTCCCAGCCACATCTCGCTGGTGCCGAGCAACGACGATGACCTGGAACTGGCGGTCACGGTCGAGGTGGCGGAAATCAGCGGTTCGGAAACCTTCCTCCATGTGCGCAATGAGCATTTCCTGCTGGTGCTGCACTTGCCCGGCGTTCACGAGTACGACGTCGATGCGCCGATCCGCATCTACATCCCGACCCATAAACTGTTTGTGTTCGATGCGCAGGGCCGGCTGGTTCAAGCGCCCGGTCGCCGTATATCGAGGGTTGCCTGATGGCCGAAATCCGTTTGCAGAACCTCGCTCATAGCTACACCAGCACACCGCTTGCACCCGAGGATTACGCGATCCGCCAGATGGACCATATCTGGGAACAGGGTGGCGCCTATGCCTTGCTCGGCCCGTCGGGCTGCGGCAAGTCAACCTTGCTCAACATCATTTCCGGCTTGCTCAGTCCGTCCCAGGGGCATGTGCTGTTCGATGGCAAAGCGGTCAATGAGCTGTCACCGCAGAAGCGCAACATCGCCCAGGTGTTCCAGTTTCCGGTGGTCTACGACACCATGACGGTGTTCGACAACCTGGCCTTCCCGTTGCGCAACCAGGGCATGGCCGAGGCGAAGATTCACTCCAAGGTGCAGGAAATCGCCGAAGTCCTCGACCTGCAGAACCTGCTGGACAAAAAGGCGCGCAACCTCACCGCCGACGAAAAACAAAAAGTCTCCATGGGTCGCGGGCTGGTGCGTGACGACGTGTCGGCGATCCTGTTCGACGAGCCCTTGACGGTGATCGACCCGCACCTGAAGTGGAAGCTGCGGCGCAAGCTCAAGCAGATCCACGAGCAGTTCAACATCACCATGGTCTACGTCACCCACGATCAACTGGAGGCCTCGACTTTTGCTGACAAAATCGCGGTGATGTACGGCGGGCAGATCGTGCAGTTCGGCACGCCCCGGGAGTTGTTCGAGCGGCCGAGCCATACCTTTGTCGGTTATTTCATTGGCAGCCCGGGAATGAACCTGATCGAGGTGCAGCCGCAACCGGGCGGTGTCGGTTTCGCCTCGACCCACTTGCCGCTGTCGGAGGTCATGCAAAAACGCATCGCCGAGTCCACCTGGCACACCTTGAAGGTCGGCATTCGCCCCGAGTTCGTCCATGTCTGGGACGAGCCCTATGACGACGCAATGCAGGCGCAAGTCGTGCACGTCGAAGATCTTGGCACCTACAAGATCATGACCCTGAACCTCGACGGCGCGCCGCTGAAAGTGCGCCTGGCCGAAGACAAACCGGTGCCGCAAGGCACGGCCTACATCAGTTTCCCCGCACAGTGGCTGATGGTCTACGCCGACGAATTCCTGCTGGACGCACGCGCTATCGGGGAGGTGCAGCCATGAACAAGGTGCAGAACAACAAGGCCTGGTGGTTGGTGATGCCGGTGTTTCTGCTGGTGGCGTTCAGTGCGGTGATCCCAATGATGACCGTGGTCAACTATTCGGTGCAGGACATCTTCGACCAGTCCAGCCGCTACTTCGTCGGCGCCGATTGGTACAAACAGGTACTGCTCGATCCGCGTCTGCACGACTCTCTGTTACGCCAGTTCATCTACTCGGCCTGTGTGCTGCTGATCGAAATTCCCTTGGGGATCGCGATTGCCCTGACCATGCCGACCAAGGGGCGCTGGTCATCCGTGGTGCTGATCATCCTGGCGATTCCTTTGCTCATCCCGTGGAACGTGGTCGGCACCATCTGGCAGATTTTCGGCCGGGCCGACATCGGCCTGCTGGGTTCGACCCTTAACGCCATGGGCATCAGCTACAACTACGCGGCGAACACCATGGACGCCTGGGTCACCGTGCTGGTGATGGACGTCTGGCACTGGACGTCGCTGGTGGCGCTGTTGTGTTTCTCCGGGTTGCGAGCGATTCCGGACGTGTACTACCAGGCTGCTCGGATTGACCGGGCCTCATCCTGGGCGGTGTTCCGGCACATCCAGTTGCCCAAGCTCAAGAGCGTGTTGCTGATCGCCGTGATGCTGCGCTTCATGGACAGTTTCATGATCTACACCGAGCCGTTCGTACTGACCGGTGGCGGGCCGGGAAATTCCACGACGTTCCTCAGCCAGACCTTGACGCAAATGGCGATCGGGCAGTTCGACCTTGGCCCGGCTGCAGCGTTTTCGCTGGTGTATTTCCTGATCATCCTGTTGGTTTCCTGGCTGTTCTACACCGCCATGACGCATTCCGACGCCAACCGTTGAGGCCCGCCATGAGCAAGAGAAAGCTTATTCCGTTGCTGGTCTACATCCTGTTCCTGCTGGTGCCGATCTACTGGCTGCTGAACATGTCCTTCAAGAGCAACACTGAAATTCTCGGGGGCTTGACGCTGTTTCCCCAGGATTTCACCTTTCACAACTACAAGGTGATCTTCACCGATCCGGCCTGGTACACCGGTTATCTCAACTCGCTGTACTACGTGACGCTGAACACGGTGATCTCATTGAGTGTGGCGTTGCCGGCAGCGTATGCGTTTTCGCGTTATCGCTTTCTGGGGGACAAGCACCTGTTCTTCTGGCTGCTGACCAACCGCATGGCGCCACCGGCGGTGTTTCTGCTGCCGTTCTTCCAGCTGTATTCGTCGATCGGCCTGTTCGACACCCACATCGCCGTAGCGCTGGCGCACTGCCTGTTCAACGTGCCGCTGGCGGTGTGGATTCTTGAGGGCTTCATGTCTGGCGTGCCCAAGGAAATCGACGAAACCGCTTACATCGATGGCTACAGTTTTCCCAAGTTCTTCGTGAAGATTTTCGTGCCGCTGATTGGTTCGGGCATCGGTGTCACGGCGTTTTTCTGCTTCATGTTTTCCTGGGTCGAGTTGTTGCTGGCGCGAACCCTCACATCGGTAAACGCCAAACCCATCGCGGCGGTGATGACCCGTACGGTCTCGGCGTCCGGTATCGACTGGGGCGTACTGGCGGCGGCGGGGGTACTGACCATCCTGCCGGGCATGCTGGTGATCTGGTTTGTTCGCAACCACGTGGCCAAGGGCTTCGCCCTGGGTCGGGTATGAGGAACTGATGATGGAATGGATGAGCTGGACCGTCCCGACGGCGGCATTCTTCTGCGTGATCGCAGTGATCCTGGTGGTCATGACCACGTGGGAATTGCGCTCGCCGAGCATTCTTCGGCGTGGTTTTCTGCCGATTGCCACCACCCGTGGTGATCGCTTGTTTATCGGTCTTCTCGGCAGCGCCTACCTGCATTTGCTGGTGATTGGCGTAACCGACTGGAGCATCTGGGTCGCGTTCGCGTTGTCCCTGGTGTGGCTGTTGGCTGTGATGCGTTGGGGCTAGTCGAATCGCTCGGCAATGTTGCTCCGAAACTTAATAAGGAGGTCTCTATGTTCGACAAAAACAATAAGCTGCGACATAGCATTTCACTGGCAGCCGTACTGGCACTCAGCGGTTTGAGCGCTTCGGCCTGGGCCGATGCCTACGAGGATGCTGCAAAGAAATGGATTGGCAGTGAGTTCAAGCCGTCCACTTTGTCGGCCGATCAGCAACTGGAAGAGTTGAAGTGGTTCATCAAGGCCGCCGAGCCATTTCGCGGAATGGACATCAAGGTCGTTTCCGAAACCCTGACCACTCACGAATACGAGTCCAAGGTGCTGGCCAAGGCTTTCACCGAAATCACCGGGATCAAGGTGACCCACGACCTGCTGCAAGAAGGCGACGTGGTGGAAAAACTGCAGACCGTGATGCAGTCGGACAAGAGCATCTATGACGGCTGGGTCAATGACTCGGACTTGATCGGTACGCACTTTCGCTACGGCAAGACCGAGTCGATCACCGACCTGATGGCCAACGAGGGCAAGAACTTCACTTCGCCGACTTTGGACATCAAGGACTTCATCGGCATCTCGTTCACCACCGCGCCGGACGGAAAAATCTATCAACTGCCCGACCAACAGTTTGCCAACCTGTACTGGTTCCGCGCCGACTGGTTCGAGCGTGCGGACCTGAAAGCCAAGTTCAAGGAAAAGTACGGTTACGATCTGGGCGTGCCGGTGAACTGGTCGGCCTATGAAGACATCGCAAAATTCTTCAGCGAAGACGTCAAGGAAATCGACGGCAAACGCGTTTACGGGCACATGGACTACGGCAAGAAAGACCCGTCCCTGGGCTGGCGCTTCACCGATGCCTGGTTCTCCATGGCCGGTGGTGGCGACAAGGGCATTCCCAATGGCTTGCCAGTGGACGAGTGGGGCATTCGTGTCGAGGACTGCCACCCGGTGGGTTCGAGCGTGACTCGCGGCGGTGACACCAATGGCCCGGCGGCGGTGTTCGCCACGACCAAATACGTTGATTGGCTCAAGGCTTACGCACCGCCAGAAGCGGCGGGCATGACGTTCTCCGAGTCCGGCCCCGTGCCGTCTCAAGGCAACATCGCCCAACAGATTTTCTGGTACACCGCGTTTACCGCCGACATGACCAAACCAGGCCTGCCGGTGGTGAATGCCGATGGCACGCCGAAATGGCGCATGGCGCCATCGCCGCGCGGTCCGTACTGGGAAGAGGGCATGAAGCTGGGGTATCAGGACGTGGGCTCCTGGACCTTCATGAAGTCCACGCCTGAGAAACAAAAACTGGCGGCGTGGCTCTATGCGCAGTTCGTGACCTCGAAAACCGTGTCGCTGAAGAAAACCATCGTCGGCCTGACGCCAATCCGCGAGTCGGACATCAACTCGCAAGCCATGACTGACCTGGCACCGAAACTCGGTGGCCTGGTGGAGTTCTACCGCAGCCCGGCCCGCGTGCAATGGACTCCGACCGGTACCAACGTGCCGGACTATCCACGCCTGGCGCAACTGTGGTGGAGCCACATTGCTGAAGCGGCCAGCGGCGAGAAATCTCCGCAAGCTGCACTGGACGGCCTGGCCAAGGATCAGGATGCAATCATGTCCCGTCTGGAGCGTTCCAAGGCACAAACCACCTGCGCCCCGAAAATGAACCCTGAGCGCGACGCGCAATACTGGTTCGACCAGCCGGGTGCACCGAAGCCGAAACTGGAAAACGAGAAACCGAAAGGCGAGACCGTGAGCTACAACGAACTGCTGAAGTCTTGGGCGGATGCGCGTAAATAAATCGGTTGGACTTTGAAAGGCGAACGGCACCGTAAGGTGCCGTTTTTGTTGGCGTCAGACCTACCGATTTCGCGAGCAGGCTCGCTCCCACAGTTTCCAGGTAATCCCCCGGATATTGTGAACGATCCAAAACTCTGTAGGAGCTGCCGCAGGCTGCGATCTTTTGATCTTGCTGTTGAAAGTCAAAAGATCGCAGCCTCGTTTCACTCGGCAGCTCTCACGTTGAGATGCGGTCAACTATGGGAGCAGCTAGCTGCCTGCTAGCGATGAGGCCGGCACCTGCAACACAACTGTCCGACTTGTTGCTTCAATGCGCCACGCTCGCAACCACCGGAAACCCCAGTCTGAACACCGTCATCCCGCCAGTCTCGCTTTCAACCTGTGCAACGCCCTGATGCAGGCTCATGATCGAGCGCACGATGGCCAGACCCAAACCGGTACTACCTTGGGATCGGGTGCGGCTGCTATCGACTCGGTAGAAACGGTCGAACAGATGCGGCAAATGTTGCGCCTCGATACCTGCGCCGGGGTTGCTGACGAACAGTGAAACCTGGCTCGCGCCGCTCTCGATGACCAACGAAATCGTGTTCCGAGGTGGGCAGTGGCGCAGGGCATTGGACAGCAGGTTCGAGATTGCCCGTTGAATCATCAAACGGTCGCCAGACACCCGTGCGCTGCCGACCACACTCAGGTTGATGTGCTTGTCCTGCGCCTGTAGAGAAAACAGCTCGACCACTTTCTGTGCCTCGGCTTCAAGATTGACCCATTCGAAAGGCGCGTGTGCCGTCGACTGACTGGACTGCGCCAGGAATAACATGTCGGAAACTATCCGTGCCACGCGTTCCAATTCTTCAATGCAGGACACCAGAATGTTTTTGTACTCCTCGCTCGAACGCTCCCGGGACAGTGTCACTTGAGCCTTGCCCATCAGGTTGTTGATCGGCGTACGCAGTTCATGGGCCAGGTCGTCGGAGAATTGCGACAGTTGCTGAACGCCGTCGTCGAGGCGATGCAGCATGAAATTGATGCCCTGGGCCAACTCGCTGAGCTCCTGGGGCATGTTGACCACTGACAGCCGATGGTCGAGATCCTGCGTGGTCACTCTTGCCGCCACTTTGCGAAACTCGCGCAACGGTATCAGGCCCCGCTGCACCGCAGCCCAGGCGGTCAGGCCAATAAAGATCAACAGCAACGGCAAGGCGATCAGTGTCGAGCGCAGATAGGCATTGAGCAAAGCCTGATCGTGGGTGTTGTCGATCGATAACAGCACTGGCACGAGCGAACCATCCTTGACGCGTACCAGTTTGGACGCGGTGAGAAAGCCAGTGCCCTCGTTATCGGTGCTGCTGGAGTAGACCAATTGTTCGGTTGTACCGCGCACGGCTTTCAGTTCCGGGCGCGGATCGGCCATGCCCGAGCCGGATTTGAGCAGCGGTGTGCGCAGATTGTTCTGGTCATAAATGCTGAGCGTCAGGTTGTCATGCCCCATGACCTGATCGAGCAGGATATGCGGTTTGCCGCTGATTTCAGCGACATTGGCATACAGCGCCAGGCTATGTTCCACCTGCTCCATCTTCTTTTCCAGATTGTCCCTGGATAGCGCGTTCAACTGATGGGTCAGGGCGAAATAAGCCAATATCGCCAGGAACACCACCAGCAATGCCCCCAGAATACTGACGGTCAAACCAAGGCGCAGCGAAAGACTGGCCGGCTTCATTGGCGTGACTCCAGCACGTAGCCGACACCACGAAGGGTGTGGATCAATTTGCTGTCGAACGGGTCGTCGATCTTCGCCCGCAGACGGCGGATCGAGACTTCGACCACGTTGGTGTCGCAGTCGAAGTTCATATCCCACACCAGTGAAATGATCTGGGTCCGGGTCAGCACCTCGCCGGACTGGCGCATCAGCAGATGCAACAGGGCGAATTCCTTGGTGGTCAGGTCGATGCGCTGCTCGCCACGGAAGGCCCGATGGCGGCCCGGGTCGAGCTCCAGGTCGGAAACCTTGAGCACTTGCGGCACGGGGATGTTTTCACTACGACGCATCAGGGTGCGCACCCGTGCCAACAACTCCGGGAACTCGAACGGCTTGACCAGATAGTCGTCGGCACCCATGTCCAGTCCGCGGACCTTGTCCGCCAGGCGCCCGCGTGCGGTGAGCATCATGACCCGGGTGGAGTGAGTGCGACGCAGCTGTTCCAGCACGCCCCAGCCGTCCAGTTCCGGCAGGTTGACGTCGAGAATGATCAGGTCGTAGACCTGATGCCGGGCCAGATGCAGTCCATCGGCGCCCGTTATCGCGCGGTCAACGATATAACCACTTTCAGTCAATCCCTGATGCAAGTATTCGGCAGCTTTAAGCTCGTCCTCGACGACAAGGATTCGCATGGTTAATCACCAGTTTTATTTAAAGGGTAAGTACGTGAGGAAGTTAAAAAGTTGTTGTTTTTGTAAGGTCTTCCGCGTGTTATCTAATAACGGCTTAGTGAATTTACTGTTGTTTAATTACGTAAGGCCAGCGATCCGTTTCATGCAAAATAAAGGCTGTAGTGGCTACAGAGTCAACTAAAAAGCGCTTGGCTGAGGCTCTAAATAGGCGCTCTGCGACAGCCTGTCGCAGCGGAAGGCACTCGCACACCTTCGTTTCACGGGAACGGAAATGCGACAAGTGCTGTTCGGCGGATAAGCACGAAGTATTTGTTTCTTGGTATTGCCGTGCAGATAAGTGCGTTCGGCATGCTAGAACAAAATAACTTTCCGTAACAGTGGATAACGTATTTGTAATCTTCCAGTCACCTTGTCGATAAGTTCAAAAACATAACGTGGCAGTATCGAAATTTCTCTTTTTAAAAGGAAGTGTTCAATTGCCCGGTCCAAGAGAACTGACGGCGCGATTACGCCTGAAAAACGCGATGCGAATCGCAGGTACCACCGGCCTTTTTTTAATGGCAAGTCCTGATGTGTCGCTTGCTTCGTCAACAACACTGACCCTTGATCAGGCCCTGCAAACGGCGCTCGTCGCAAACCCCGATCTCGCGGCCGCGCAGTGGGACATCGGCATTGCCGAAGGTGACCGAAAGCAGGCGGGTTTGATCCCCAACCCCACGGTGTCCCTGGAGGCCGAAGACACCCGTCGTGATTCGCGCACTTCTACCGTGCTGCTCAGTCAGCCGATTGAACTGGGTGGCAAGCGCGGTGCGCGTATCGAAGTCGCCAGCCGCGCGCAGGACGCTGCCGGGATCGAACTGGAGCGCAAGCGCAATGCCTTGCGCGCCGATGTGGTTCAGGCGTTTTCCAGCGCTCAAACAGCGCAACAACGGTTGCAGTTGTCTCGTCAGTCGCTGCAACTCGCCGAGCAGGGTGTGCGTGTAGCCCAGGGGCGTATTCAGGCCGGCAAGTCCTCGCCGGTCGAAGGCACGCGGGCGCAGGTGCAATTGTCCGAGGTACGACTTGAACAAAGTCGTGCCGAGCGCGACCAGGCCAATGCGTATCAGCAACTGGCTCAAGTCATGGGCGCGCCTTTGCCGACCTCGGTCGATGTGCAGGCTGCCCAACAATCCACACTCGCCGTGCCGTCGACCCGTTTGCTTGAGCGCCTGAGTGAAACCGCCGAGCTGCGCTTGGCCAGAATGCAGATCGATCAGCGCGAGGCTTCCTTGGGGCTGGAGAAGGCGCAGCGAATTCCCGACCTGACCGTGAGCGTCGGCAGCCAGTACGACGCAACCGAGCGAGAGCGGGTCAACGTAGTCGGGCTGTCGATGCCAATTCCGTTATTCGACCGTAACCAGGGCAACGTGCTGGCGGCCGCCCGACGCGCCGACCAGGCGCGGGACCTGCGCAATGCCACCGAGCTGCGTTTGCGCACCGAAACCCGCACTGCTCTGGAGCAGTGGCAGACGGCGAATGGTGAAGTGAAGGCGTTCAACCAGACCATCCTGCCCTCCGCGCAGAGCGCGGTCGACAGCGCCACACGAGGATTCGAAATGGGCAAGTTCGGCTTCCTCGATGTACTCGATGCCCAACGCACCCTGATCAGCGCCCGCACCCAATACATCCAGGCGGTTGCCGAGGCGACAGACGCGCGGGTGCGCATTGAGCGCATTTTCGGCGATCTCGACGCGTTCGCCGTCAGCCCATGATTTTCAACTTTCACAGAACTGCGCGATGGCTTGGCGCAGAGGAGTTTGCATGAACAAAAAACTGATTGTTGTCGCCGTGGCGGCGCTGGCGCTGGGTATTGGCATCGGTTCGATACGCACCGGTAACTCGTCCATCGAGGCCCATGCCGATGAAGCGACGGAGCATGCCGAGCACGCGGAACACGCTGAAAATGGCGCCGCTGCCGAGGGTGAGCACGCTGAAGGTGAAGAAGGACACCTGACCCTCAGCAACGAGCAGATCACCGCGGCAGGCATTCAATTGATCGAAGCCGGTGCGCAGAGTATCAACCTCGGTTTGCCATTCCCCGGTGAAGTGCGTTTCGACGAGGACCGCACGGCCCACGTGGTGCCTCGAGTTCCCGGCGTGGTCGAGTCGGTGTCGGTGAGTCTCGGGCAAACGGTGAAAAAGGGTCAACTGTTAGCGGTGATCTCCAGTCAGCAGATTTCCGATCAGCGCAGTGAACAGGCTGCGGCGCAGCGGCGCCTGACGCTGGCACGGACCACCTACGAGCGCGAGAAGCAGTTGTGGGAAAGCAAGATTTCCGCGGAACAGGATTTCCTCCAGGCTCGACAGGCGCTGCAAGAAGCTGAAATCGCTCTGAACAACGCTCAACAGAAAATCAGTGTACTCAGCGGCAGCATGGTCGCCACCGGCGGCAATCGCTATGAATTGCGCGCACCGTTCGACGGCGTGGTGGTGGAAAAACACCTGACGCCGGGAGAAGTGGTCGACGTGACCAGCAATGCATTCATCCTCTCGGATCTTTCCCGGGTGTGGGTGACCTTCGGCGTTTCACCCAAGGATTTGACCAAGGTGCAGGTGGGCAAGCCCGTGACGGTCAGTGCGCCGGAACTGAACGCCGAGGTGGTTGGCAACGTGGCTTATGTGGGCAGCTTGCTCGGTGAGCAGACACGTACCGCCACCGTGCGCGTGACGCTGGAGAACCCGCAAGGCGCGTGGCGTCCAGGCCTGTTCGTCAACGCACTGGTGGCCACCGACAGCCGTGAGGCCCGAGTCGCCGTACCGGAAACCGCAATTCAAACGGTCGAGGACAAACCTACGGTCTTCGTGCGCACCGATGACGGCTTCAAGGCACAACCGGTGGAGCTGGGCAGTCGAGCGGATGGGCAGGTGGAAGTCACTAAAGGGCTGGAATCCGGGGTTCAGGTCGCCGCGGCCGGCAGCTTCGTTCTCAAATCGGAACTGGGTAAAGCCTCGGCTGAGCACTCTCACTAAAGCCCCCGATCCGCCCCCTCGACGAGAAGGTTCTCATGTTCGAACGCTTGATCCAGTTTGCCATCGAGCAGCGCATCATCGTGCTGCTCGCCGTTCTACTCATGGCCGGTCTCGGTATCGCCAGTTATCAGAAACTGCCGATCGACGCCGTGCCCGATATCACCAACGTCCAGGTACAAATCAATACCGGCGCTGCCGGGTTCTCGCCGCTGGAAACGGAGCAGCGCATCACCTTCCCGATTGAAACTGCCATGGCCGGTCTGCCGGCGTTGGAGCAGACCCGTTCGCTGTCGCGGTCGGGGCTATCGCAGGTCACGGTGATTTTCAAGGACGGTACCGATCTGTTCTTCGCCCGGCAGTTGGTCAATGAGCGCCTGCAAACCGCCAAAGCGCAATTGCCCGAAGGCGTGGAAGCGGTAATGGGGCCGATTTCGACGGGTCTTGGGGAAATTTTCCTGTGGACCGTCGAGGCGCAGGAAGGCGCGTTCAAGGAAGACGGCACCGTCTATACACCGACAGATCTGCGGGTGATCCAGGACTGGATCATCAAGCCGCAGTTGCGCAACGTTCCGGGCGTGGCTGAGATCAACACCATCGGTGGATTCGCCAAGGAGTATCAGATCGCGCCCGATCCGAAACGACTGGCAGCGTACAAACTGACTCTGACCGATCTGATCACGGCACTTGAGCGCAACAATGCCAACGTCGGTGCCGGCTACATTGAGCACATCGGCGAGCAGCTGTTGATCCGTGCGCCTGGGCAAGTGGCGAGTACCGAGGATATCGCCAACATCGTCATGGCTAACGTCGACGGTACGCCGATTCGGGTGAAGAACGTCGCCACGGTAGACATCGGCCGTGAACTGCGCAGCGGCGCCGCGACTGAAAACGGTCGCGAAGTGGTGCTCGGCACCGTCTTCATGCTGATCGGCGAAAACAGCCGCACCGTCTCCCAGGCCGTTGCCAGCAAGCTTGAGCAGATCAACCGTTCGCTGCCGACCGGCGTCGTCGCGGTGCCGGTTTATGACCGAACACACCTGGTAGACAAGGCCATCGCCACCGTGAAAAAGAACCTGATCGAAGGCGCGATTCTGGTGATCGCGATTCTGTTCCTGTTCCTGGGCAATATCCGCGCGGCGTTGATCACGGCCATGGTGATTCCGCTGTCGATGCTGTTCACCTTCACCGGCATGTTCAGCAATAAGGTCAGTGCCAACCTGATGAGTCTCGGTGCACTCGACTTCGGCATCATCGTCGACGGCGCGGTGGTCATCGTCGAAAACACTCTGCGCCGGTTGGCCCACGCGCAGCAGCATCACGGACGATTACTGACCCGCTCCGAACGTTTCCATGAAGTGTTTGCAGCCGCCAAGGAAGCGCGGCGGCCGCTGATTTTCGGTCAGTTGATCATCATGGTCGTGTACCTGCCGATCTTCGCCCTCACCGGTGTCGAAGGAAAAATGTTCCACCCGATGGCATTCACGGTGGTGATCGCGCTGATTGGCGCCATGCTGTTGTCGGTGACCTTCGTGCCAGCAGCCATCGCCCTGTTTGTCACCGGCAAGGTCAAGGAAGAAGAAGGCGTGGTCATGCGCGGTGCACGTCGCTTTTATGCGCCGGCGCTGGCTTGGGTGATGTCCCATCGCACCGTGGCAGTGGGCATGGCCTTGGGCGTGATTGTCCTCAGCGGTGTGGTGACCAGCCGCATGGGCAGCGAATTCGTACCGAGCCTCAGCGAGGGCGATTTTGCCCTGCAAGCCTTGCGCGTGCCGGGCACCAGTCTCACGCAATCGGTGGACATGCAGCAGCGTCTGGAAACCTTGATTCTGAACAAGGTGCCGGAGGTACAACGGGTGTTCGGCCGCACCGGCACCGCCGAGATTGCGTCTGACCCGATGCCGCCGAACATCTCCGACAGTTACGTGATGCTCAAGCCGAAAGACCAATGGCCGGACCCTGGCAAGTCCCGCGAAACCCTGATGGCCGAACTGCAACAGGCGGCCGCGACGTTGCCTGGCAGCAACTATGAACTGTCGCAACCGATCCAGCTGCGCTTCAACGAACTGATCTCCGGTGTGCGCAGCGATGTGGCGGTGAAGGTGTTCGGTGATGACATGGACGTGCTCAACGCCACGGCGGCGAAGATTGCCACTGCCATGCAAAAGGTCAGCGGTGCGTCCGAGGTCAAGGTTGAGCAAACCACCGGGCTGCCGGTGCTGACCATCAACATCGACCGAGACAAGGCTGCGCGTTACGGGCTCAACGTTGGCGATGTACAAGACACCATTGCGGTAGCGGTGGGAGGACGCCAGGCAGGGACGATGTATGAGGGCGATCGGCGTTTCGACATGGTGGTGCGTTTGTCCGATGCCATGCGCAAGGACATCGAAGGACTGTCGGACCTGCTGATCCCGGTGCCGGCACCGCTCAATGGCGCGACCAATCAGATCGCCTTCATCGCTCTTGGTGAGGTTGCCAGCGTTGATTTGGTGCTGGGGCCGAATCAGGTCAGCCGCGAAAACGGCAAGCGCCTGGTGATCGTCAGCGCCAACGTACGCGGGCGAGATATCGGTTCGTTCGTCGCAGAAGCGGGTGAGGTCATCGAGCGTGATGTCCAGGTTCCCGCAGGTTACTGGACCAGTTGGGGCGGACAGTTCGAGCAACTGCAATCAGCGGCCAAGCGGTTGCAGATCGTGGTGCCCGTGGCGTTGCTGCTGGTGTTCGGCCTGCTGTTCATGATGTTCAACAACATGAAGGATGGACTGCTGGTGTTCACCGGGATTCCGTTCGCCTTGACTGGCGGCGTCATGGCGCTGTGGCTTCGAGATATTCCGCTGTCGATCTCGGCGGGCGTGGGATTCATTGCGCTGTCGGGGGTCGCGGTGCTCAACGGTTTGGTGATGATCTCGTTCATCCGCAACCTGCGCGAGGAAGGACGTTCCCTCTCCGACGCCATCACCGAAGGCGCCCTGACACGGCTGCGTCCTGTGCTGATGACGGCACTGGTGGCGTCCCTGGGCTTCATTCCGATGGCCCTGGCGACCGGCACCGGAGCGGAAGTGCAGCGGCCGCTGGCGACGGTGGTGATTGGCGGGATTCTGTCCTCGACCATCCTCACGCTACTGATCCTGCCAGCGCTGTATCAGCTGGCGCATCGCCGGGATGAGGACATCACCCAAGACCTGTAGGAGCTGTCGAGTGCAACGAGGCTGCGATCTTTTCCCTGTGTAAAAGCAAGATCAAAAGATCGCAGCCTGCGGCAGCTCCTACACAAAACCGCATGACATAACGGATATGTAATTTCCACGCCACCGTGGCGATAGGTTCGGATTGTTACCCTGACCTCGTCAATCAAACGAGGTCTTGAAACATGAAAATTGCACAACTGAGCATCTTTGCAACGGCGTTGGTGATGTCGTCCATGGCCTTGGCTGAAGGCGGCGGCGACAGAACTTTCGAGAAATCGATGGTGGCTAAAGAACGCTCGATGGAACTGTATGTCGCCAAAGAGAAGGCGCAGGACCCCGTTGTTGTAAATGAAAAGAAAGACGACAACACCAAAGACCTGTAAGCGCGTTGCACTTGAACAAGCCTGCCATCGACGACCGATGCCGGGCTTTTTTTTGAGCCGGTTTTCTTAAGGAAATGGATATGAAACTGATCAAGTCGATGACGTTCATCGCCCTCATGGCCCTGTCCCTGAATGCGCTCGCTGAGGGCGGTGGTGACAAAACGTTTGAAAGGGCAGTCAGCGCAAACACCAAAGCCATGGCGCAATATGCTGCCAACCAGGGTAAACCTGCACCCGTGTTGAAAGACTATGAGTACGGGATGAAGCTGGACGTGGTGAAAGTGGTGAGCATCGTACGGCCGCAAGCCTCCTGCGCCGCAGTCCCCACCGTGATGACTTACGAGGACTCCCAGGGACAACTCAACACCATCAGATACACGGTGGGAGGCGAATGCCGCAGAAAAGGCGGCTGAACTCCAGTACCCCCTGATCCCTTGCACTCGTCAGCTCCTACAGGGACTACGTTTGGGCGAAAAAAAGGCGCCCCAAAGGGCGCCAAAAGATTCACCTCTTTCCAAAGGAGCAAGGAGCTTCTAAAGGTGAATTTGTATCAACCGCGAAGTTAGAGAATCGCCAGCGGATACTCGATGATCACCCGGACCTCATCCAGATCCGATTCAAACGCCGTGGCGCGAGTAGTGGCCTGGCGCAGGCGCAGCGACATGTCTTTTAGCGAGCCGGTTTGCACCACGTATTTGACTTCGATGTCGCGCTCCCAGCGCTTCTGATCGGTCAGCGGATTGCCGTCGGCATCGCGACGCATGTACGTGGCGTTGGCGTTGGAGTAGTCGGCATCGGAGCCACGGGCGTAACGGGTCATGAACGACAGCCCCGGGACTCCGTAGCTGTCCATGTCGAGGTCGTAGCGCACCATCCACGAACGTTCCTTGGGCGAGTTGAAGTCGCTGTACTGGATGGAGTTGTCGAGGAAGATCGAGTCGGACTGGCGCAGATAATCGAAGTCGTCATTGCCGTTGTTGCGCTGGTGCGACAAGGCCACGGAGTGCGCGCCGAGTTTTACCCCGACACGGCCGCTCCAGATGTTGTTGTCGAATTTGCCAAGCAGTTGTTTGCCTTCGTCGACCGCCTTGTAATAGTTCAGGTCGCCAAACAGTGACAGGTCATCCGATAGCGAATAAGTCCAGGCGTTACCGGCGTAGTACTGGTTCCAGGCATCTTTCAGGCGACTGGAATACAGGCTGAAACTGAGGTTCTTGTTCAGCGAATAGTCACCGCCGAAATAGGCGATCCACGGCGAATTGACCGGGCCGGCATAGAAGGTCTCAAAGTTTTCGCGCATGTCACTGGATACCGGTTGGCTCATCGCATGCAGTCGACCGCCCTGGACCGACAGGCCTTCGATACTGGTGTTGGTGGCCGTCACACCGCGAAAACTTTCCGGCAGCAATCGGGAATCACCTGCGGCCACCACGGGGGTGGCGGGGAATACGTCGCCAACCTTGACCACCGTATCGAAGGCCCGCACTTTCGCGGCGCCACCGACTTTGGTGTATTCGTCCCGCGCTTCGCCATCACTGTTGACTGGCAGCACATCAAACGAACTGCGACCACCGTTGCGGCCATCTCCGGTGTCGAGTTTCAATCCCATCATGGCAAACGCATCGACACCGACCCCGACGGTGCCTTGAGTAAAGCCGGATTCGAACTTGCCAATAATGCCCTGTGCCCAGGCTTCGGAATAACCATTGCCGGTGGGGCTGGACTGGCCTTTGCGGTAATCACGATTGAAGTAGAAGTTACGGTTTAGCACTGTCAGGCTGCTGTCTTCGATAAAGCCCTCTGCCTTATCTTGCGCAAACACCACGGACGGCCCGGAGCCGACAACCACCGCTAAAGCGGCCATCGACATTTTAGAATTGTTAAGCATCAATCACTCCTTGGGTACGGCAGAACAGAAACGAGACTCGGCGTGGGTTTTATTGTTCGGCGGACAAAGGCCCGCCGGCATGGTCGCCGGATGACATCGTTGCAAGCTGCGGATAACGCCAAGGTGATGGGGTGATTACAATTTCGTTAGGTGGGTGGGTAAATGCCCTTTGAGTCAGGTCAGGGCCGCAAGATGTTCGATCGTTTGAGGAAAGCGCTCAACCAGCCGGATCAGGGTTGTGGCTTGGGCATTGGGCTTTGCACGTCCCTGTTCCCAGTTCTCAAGGGTGCGGGTATTGGTACGCAGATACATTGCGAACACAGAGCGGGAGAGGTTGAGTTGCTGGCGGATAGCGAGCACTTCCTCGGCGGTGATGGGCATCAGTTCTGGCAACTCGACCTTGTGGGTACGAAGCGTGATTTTGCCTTGGCGCTCTTCGGCCAAGGCTTCGAGGCCATCCATCAGTTCAGCAAAAATGTCACGTTTCATAGTGGGATCTCGTTTTGATTTCTCTATCCAGCATTTGTCTGAAGAGCTTTTTCTGTGAGGGCGACAGGTCGTCTTGCTCATCCTTGCCATACACGGTGAACAGCCAGAATTGATTGAAGCCGGACCACCAGTAATAAATCACCCGTAAGCCGCTGCGTTTTCCTTTACCTCTTCTTTGGTCGCAGAAGCGAATTTTGCGAAGTCCACCAGTGCCCTCAATGACGTCCCCCGCTTCTGGATTTTTCAGCAACTCCAACTGAAAGCTGCGAAACAGATCGTCATCCAAGTAGTCGTCTCGGTATTTGTGAAACATACGTAATTCGATAAAAAGAGCATCCATGCTTTGTACGCTACCTGCGTATAGTTTTATCACGATAGTCGAATCGGTCAAGGCATCCAGGCCATCCTTTTCGTTCCCGTTTTTTACGGTAGACCGCGGTTGTAAAAACACCTGTAGGACGAGTCGACCAATCCCGCGAGAGCTTTCGGGGAATGCAGAAGGAGGAGAGGGCAGCGGTAACAAATCCCACAAACGCAAAAACGGCACCCGAAGGTGCCGTTTCTGTTTACCGCAGTGAGCGCCTAAGCGATCAACCCACCAGGCCCGATTGCTGAACCAGGTTCAGCAGCGGTTGTGGGTAGACGCCGAGGAAGAACGCGACCAGGGCGATGGCCAGCAGCATCACGCCGCCTGCTTTCTGTTCCCAGTGCAGCTGCGCATCGTGGCGACGCAGGTTTGGTTCGATCAGGTACAGGGTGACCATGACGCGCAGGTAGTAGAACACGCCGATGGCGCTGCCCAGTACCAGCGAGCCGACCAGCCACCATTGGTGCGATTCGACACCGGTGGCGATGATGTAGAACTTGCCGATGAAGCCCGCGGTCAGCGGGATACCGGCCAGGGACAGCATCATCACGGTCAGTACGGCGGTCAGGTACGGACGGCGCCAGAACAGGCCGCGGTATTCGTACAGGGCATCCGCGTCACGGCCGTTGTACGGCGAAGACATCAGGGTGATCACGCCGAAGGCGCCGAGGCTGGTGATCACGTAAGTGACCAGGTAGACGCCGATGGCTTCCACGGCCAGACCCTTGCTCGCCACCAGGGCGATCAGCAGGTAACCGAAGTGAGCGATGGACGAGTAACCCAGCAGACGCTTGAGGTTGCTCTGGGTCAGCGCCAGCAGGTTACCGAACAGGATCGACGCGATGGCGATGATGGTCAGTACGTTGCTCAGCACGCCGCTGCTCGCCGCTGGCGAGATCTGGAACAGACGCACCATCACTGCGAACACCGCCACTTTCGAAGCGGTGGCCAGGAACGCTGCGACCGGCGCTGGAGCACCTTCGTATACGTCCGGGGTCCAGAGGTGGAACGGAACCAGCGACAGCTTGAACGCCAGGCCGATCAGCATCATGCCCAGGCCCAATTGAGCCAGCGAGCTCGGCATGCCGGTGGCCGCCAGGGCCTGACCGATGCCGGCGAAGCTCAGGGTGCCAGCGTCAGCGTAGAGCAGGGCCATACCGAACAACAGGAACGCGGAACCGGCAGCCGACAGCACCATGTACTTGATGCCGGCTTCCAGCGAACGCTTGTTGAAGAAGGCATAAGCCACCAGGCCGTAGACCGGTACCGACAGCAGCTCCAGGCCAACGAACAAGCCGGCCAGGTGTTGCGCGCTGACCAGAACGAGGCCACCGGCGGCGGCCATCAGGATCAGCAGGTACAGTTCTTCACGGTTGCCCGGGTAACCCGAACCGCCATCGCCGAGGTAGGCGTGGGCGAGGGTGACACAGGCGAGGGTGGCGACCAGGATCAGCGCCATGTACAGGCAGGCAAACGTGTCGATCTGCAGCAATGGGGTCACGGCCAGTGGCGCAACTTTCAGGGCCGGAAGGATCGACAGCAAAGCCAGGTTCAGACCCGCCACCGACAGGAGGAAGGTCTGGGAGTGGTTGCGGCGCCAGGCGATCGCCAGCATCACCACGATGATCGTGGCGCTGGTGATCAACAACGGCGCTAGCGCGATAAAGTGTTGAGTCGTGAATTCCATAGCGCTCTTACCGGGCCGAAGCGAGTTGAGTGAAGGCGGTACCGAGCCACTGCTGCACGCCATGCATCGTAGCGGCAGAGGTATCGAGGAACGGTTGTGGGTACACGCCGATGTAAATCAGCAGTGCGGCCAGACCGACCACCATGATCATTTCGCGACCGTCCATGCCATGCAGCACCGCGTCCGATTTGGCCGGACCAAAGTATGCACGGTGGATCATGATCAGCGAGTAGACCGAACCGAACACCAGGCCGGACGTGGCGATGATGGTGACCCATGGAGCGATCGGGAAGGTACCGATCAGGATCAGGAACTCACCGACGAAGTTACCGGTACCCGGCAAGCCCAACGACGCTGCTGCGAAGAACAGGCTGAGGGCAGGCAGGTAAGCGATCTTCGACCACAGGCCACCCATTTCACGCATGTCGCGGGTGTGGGTGCGTTCGTACAGCTGACCACTCAGGATGAAGAGTGCCGCCGCCGACAGGCCGTGAGCCAGCATCTGCATCACTGCACCCTGCAGCGCCAGTTGGCTGCCGGAGTAGATGCCGATCAGTACGAAGCCCATGTGGGAAACGGACGAGAAGGCAATCAGACGCTTGATGTCGGTTTGCGCGAACGCCAGGAACGCACCGTAGAA
>NZ_JBOIBY010000595.1:0-5440 GCF_050739655.1 Pseudomonas sp.
GTTCATGGGTCGACCACTAGATCCATGGACACCACAAAACCCTGTGGGAGCGTGGCTTGCCCGCGAAAGCGGTGAGTCAGACGCCATGGATGTTGAATGTATCCCCGTCCAGGCGTCTTCAAGTCTCCTTCGGCTCTTGCGCCGGTGCCGTGTACCACTTCTCCTTCGGCACCCGCTTCTCTTCGTTTGGATCCCCCAGATAGTGCGGCGACATGATCTGCACGCCGTACTCGTTGAAAACGTCCTGGATGTTCGCATGCAGCATGCTTAGCAGCACCGCGCGCGGCCGAGGCTGGCTTGGAATGGCCTGGGCCACCAATCGGTATTCGGGGTAAAAATCCGATAATGCTGTCTGGAACACCTGGGCCGGTGGCACTTCGAGAATTCCCGGCGTGCGATAGGCGGCTTCCAACAGCATCGCTTCCACCTGACGCCACGGTGTGTCGTAGCCGATGGTCACGACCGTATCCACCACATAGCCAGGGCCTTGGACGGTCCTCGAATAGTTCTTGGTAACGGTGCCAGTGATCATCGAATTGGGCAGGGTCAGCACTTCTCCCAGACCGGTGCGAATGCTCGTGGTAAACATGCCAAGTTCCGTGACCGTGCCTTCGTAGTCGCCAATGCGCACAAACTCGCCGGGGCGTAAGGTTCGGGTGTAGGTCAGGATCAACCCGGCAGCCGCCTGCCCCACGACACTGGTGGCACCGAGGGAAATCATCAGGCCGATCAACACCGAGAGGCCTTTGAACGCATCGGTACCGGCGCCCGGCAAATAGGGATACGCCATCGCCAGCGCAAACAGCCAGATCGCCAGGGACGTCAGGCGCTGGGTCGGTTGCAGGGTTTCATGGTTCAGGCAGCTCAAGGTGCCCGGCATCGCCATGCGCCGCAGTATCCGGCGCATGAAAACCGTTGCGCCACGGGCGATGAAAAAGATCGCCAGCGCCACGCCCAGTCCAGGTATGGCGCCGACGATCCCTTGCAGCAAATAGCCGGCGACTTCCAGCAGGTAGTTGTTGAGGCTTTCACCCCACGGCCGTGTATAGGGGAAACGCGACAGGACAAACCCGAGCCACTCATACGTAAGCAGCAACACCACGGCCCAACGCAGTAATTCCAGTAACCGGCTGACCAGCGGATACAGGTAATGGGCGTCGAACAGCGGAACCCGTCCGACCTTCAGGGCCTGAGTATGCCGATGCATCAGTTCGGGCAGTTTCTTCAGCAGTTTGCGTCGCAGGAAGGACATGCCCAGCAGCAAGCCGATGTAGATGCCGGTAGCAATAAGCGCCGCAACGATGGACCGGATGATCAATCGCAGGTTGCGGGCTTCCTGTGTCTCGGCCACCACCAATCGCAACTTTTCGGCGGCGGCTTGCGCAGCCTGTTGTACCGAGTCGTATTCGGCCTCGTCGAAATCACCGGGCGCAACGATAAAGGCACGCCGGCTGCCCAGCAGCACCATGTAGCTTTTCATGATCGGGTCGAGGGTGACGGTGAGATTGTCCGCGTCATCCAGCACTTCGCTGATCACCGCTTTCGCTCGTTTGGCGCGCGATGCCGGCCCTTCGCCAAGAACGTTTGCGCGAAACATCATGATGCTGCGGTTGGCGATTTTCAGTTCAACGGCAGAGTCAGCGGTGACCGATGATTCTTCGGCCCACAACTGCACCGACCAAAACAGACCGAAAACAACCAACAAGACAGCGAGCAACCTGCTCCGCATGTGTCACTTCCTTACGTCACAGGTTTCAGGTCAGGGGTTCGTATGGCAGCGTAGTTCAGCGATGAACGGTTGTCAGATTTGCCGAACCGTATGCTGACTGACTCCCGCCCCGCTCGCCTGCTAGTTCGGGTCCAGCAACCCCCCGTTCCAGTTGCGCGACTCGCGGGTGCCGGTAAATTTCGCCACCACTGCCCCTTGAGCAATCAGTCGATCACGATAGCGAGTGATCATGCGCCCGGTTTGTTCGGCTACCAGCACCACTTCGGAGGATGGATCACCGGGGCGGCGCAGGATCCGGGCAAAACGCTGGCCCTCCTCTACGAAGTCACCCAGCTCTTTTTCAAAGATCAGCACGCCGGATTGTGGCGCGAGGATGGTCTCCATTTGCGCCATGACCTTGACCTCAACCGGCCAATCACTGGGTGTCAGGGCCTCTTCGATGACCCCGAAACCACATAGCCAGGCATACAGCCCTTCGGCATCCTGTTCGGCCAGGCGGTCGTTGACGTCGCCCTGCCCTCGCAGCTCAAGGGTCGCGGCCATGCGCCCGTGGGTGGTCCCTTTGCGCAGCCACGGCGCAATGATGGTCTCCTCGAAGGAGCCGTCGCCGCCGTCATCCCAGATAATCGCCAGGTCCATTTTCATCGCCACCGCCAGATCATGGCCACGGGGCCAGAAGCTGCGGTGCAGGTAAAGATAGGGAAGCGCTTCGTCATCGGTGTGCAGGTCGAGCATCACGTCTGCACTGGCGGCCAGTTCAACCAGCTGCTTTTGCCATTCCTGGACGTTGGTCGAAGGTCGTTCCATCGCGGCGGACTGGTCAAAACCACGGTTGAAGTTCTGCCCGGTCGCATCGTGGAATCGGCCGAGAATCCGCCCCTGGCGAAACTGGCCAATGCCCAGCGGATTGGCTTGTGGCACCACGGTCACGCTGCCCTTGAGTCGACCCTCGGATTCGGCAATCTGCAGTCGCTGCATCAACAAATGCAGTACCAGCATCCCGGCGATTTCATCGGCATGCACGCCAGCCTGCAGGTGCACGTTCGGCCCACTACCATCACCTTCGAACCGCCAGGCACTGACCTGTACTGCATCGCCGTTGTTGTTATGAACGTTGAACGAAACATCCTGCGCCATACACCTGCCCTCCTGTCGTGTTTATCAGCGATGCTCGACGGCCTCTGGATCGAGGGGTGCTCCTTCACCCTCGCTATCTACCGTTGCTGGATACAGCGGCTGCGACACGGAGCATTCAGCGCCGACGATGTCCTGTGACGAATGCCGGCCAAAAATCATCGCCAGGGTTCCGCTGACCGCAATCAGTCCGGCACCGACCATCAATGACACATCCATCAGCGTGCCCCAGATCAGGCTCGACAACATGAATGCCCAGATCAGCCCGGTGTATTCGAAAGGCGCCAGCACCGTGGCGGTGGCGCGCTGGAAACTGGCAAACAGCAGGAACTGACCGATACCGCCCAGCAGCCCTGCGCCGAGCATGCCCAGCCAGGCCGGCGTCGGTGACGGCGTGTGATTCCAGGGCAACGCCACCGCCATGCAAATGACAAACACCACATTGGTGATCAGCATCTGTTCCAGCACGGAAGTCTGGTCATCCACCTGGCGCAACTGGATGTAGGTGACCGCCCAGCACATCGCCGCCAGCAACGTCAGGACAATCGGCACCGGGTCGGCCAGGTTGTTGGGGCGACAGGCGATGATCACGCCGACAAAACCGATGATCAGGGTGAACCACTGCCAACCCGTGACGCGCTCCTTGAGGATCACCGTGGCCAGCACCGTGACCATGATCGGTGCCGAGAAATACAGGGTGGTCATTTCCGCCAGGGTCAGGTCCCGGGCCGCCGTGTAATACAGCAGCCAGGCCGCAATCGACAGCAATCCGCGCACCACCAGCAAACGCCGACTGGGCGAGCGCCACGCACGACGGATCAGTTGCGTTCGGCCCACCAGCAAGCAGGCGACCACCACGACGAACGCACGCCAGAACAAAATCGTGACCACCGAATAATCGGCCACCAGCCACTTGATCCCGGCGTCCTGCAAAGACAGGAACGCATAGCCCAGGGTGCACAGGCCAATGCCTTGCAACGAGCGGTCAACCTTTGGCTTTTTCATCATGCGGACCTGCGTACCGGGGTTCCCCGACGCTCAACAAAGGCGAACAAGGCCTCGATCAGGAATGTCAGGCAGACGTAGACACCGGCCACCAGCAACAACGGTTCATACACTTGCAAGGTCTGGGCGCGGACCACGTTCGCCGCGCCCAGCAAATCGATTACCGCAATGGTCGAGGCCAGCGCCGTGGACTTGAGCAACATCACGGTTTCCCCGGCCAGGGTCGGTAACAACAAGCGCAGCGCCCGAGGCAGACGCACGCGCAACAAAGACTGACGTGCCGTCATGCCAAACGCTGAGGCCGCTTCCATCTCACCCTTGGGCACCGCCAGCAGGCCGCTGCGAATCACTTCCCCGACATAGGCCCCCACCGATACCACCAGGGCGAACACGATGTACCAGTAGCCGTCGCGCAGATAAGGCCAGAGGAAACTGCCGCGAATCAGCGGAAACTGCGCGAACAGGCTGCCCAGGCCGTAGTAGAAGATGTAGATCTGGATCAGCAACGGCGTGCCTCGGGTCACGCTGGTGTAAAACAGGCTGAGCTTGGCGATCACGGTGTTTTTCGAGATCCGCGCCAAGGCCACCAGAATCGCCAGTGCGTAACCCAGCACACTGGAAATCAACAGAATGGCGATGGTCGTTTGCAGGCCCCTGAACAACAGCGATGCGTATTCAACTGTCCACGCTGGAATCATTTCATTTACTCAGCCGGTTTAGTCAACAAGAGGCATCCAGCGACGAATGCGTCGCTCAAGCCGTCCCGACAGGTAGTTGGACACCAGCGTCACCGCGTAATACAGCGCCGCGGCCGTGAGGTAGAACAACAGATAGTGACGCGTCGAACCCGCCGCTTGCTTGGCGGTGTACAACAACTCATTGGTGCCGACCACGCTGATCAGGGCGCTGTCCTTGATCAGGTTGATCCAAAGGTTGGCCATGCCTGCCATGGCATACGGCGCCATGATCGGCAGCGTCACCCGACGGAACAGGCCCACGCCATGCAAGCCGAAGGCCTTGCCTGCTTCGATCTGGCCATAGGGAATGGCCTGGATCGCCGCGCGAAAAATCTCCGAGGCGTAGGCGCCCTGCACCAGCCCCAATACCACGATGGCCGCCAATGGGCCGCTGACATTCACCACCTCGTAACCGAGCGATGTCATCAGCGAATTGAGCAGCATGGACCCGACGTAGTACAGCAACAGGATCAGCAACAGCTCAGGGACGGCACGGAACAAGGTGGTGTAACCGCGCGCCACGGCGGCGATCGGTTTTGGCGCGCCCAACTTCAGGCACGCCACCACCAGACCGATGGCCAGCCCGAGTACAAAGGCCCCGGCCGAGATCTGCAGGGTCATCCACAGCCCTTTGAGCAGCGCTCCACCCCATCCGTGCTCGCCGAAATTGATCAAATCGAACATTGCTGGCATTTCAGTCTCCAGAAACGACCTTCAAAACACTGCGTAACCCTGTAGGAGCGAGGCTTGCCCTAATGCCGGTCAGCTAAGGCATTTGTAGGAGCGAGCTTGCTCGCGAAAAATTTCAGGACGCCGCGTTCATTCAGAATTTCCG
>NZ_JBOIBY010000596.1:0-3742 GCF_050739655.1 Pseudomonas sp.
TAACCAGTCGGGGGCCGCTTGTCCGGCCCGGTCGCTCGATGACCGTTACCGAAAGCAGAATTTGAGTGGAGAACAGCATGAGTGCAGTTGAAAGCGTCGGCCCACAAGCGTTGCCGGCACTGCAGGAGCAAGTCGAGCAAATCATCGCTGAAGCCAAGCGTCAGGGCGCCAGTGCCTGTGAGGTGGCGGTATCCCTGGAGCAGGGCCTGTCGACCACCGTGCGCCAGCGTGAAGTCGAAACCGTTGAATTCAATCGTGACCAGGGTTTTGGCATCACCCTGTACGTCGGCCAGCGCAAGGGCTCGGCCAGCACCTCGGCCAGTGGTCCGGATGCGATTCGCGAAACCGTCGCTGCCGCACTGGCCATCGCCAAACACACGTCTGAAGACGAAGCCTCGGGTCTGGCGGATGCTGCGCTGATGGCGCGCGACGTGCAGGATTTCGACCTGTTCCACCAATGGGATATCACCCCGGAGCAAGCGATCGAACAGGCGTTGGCCTGTGAAGCCGCGGCGTTTGCTGCCGACAGCCGAATCAAGAACGCCGATGGCACCACGCTCAGCACGCACCAGGGCTGCCGTGTCTACGGCAACAGCCACGGTTTTATCGGCGGATACGCGTCAACCCGGCATAGCTTGAGCTGCGTGATGATCGCCGAGGCTGATGGCCAGATGCAGCGCGATTACTGGTACGACGTGAATCGCCAAGGCAATTTGCTAGCTGATCCTGTGAGCATTGGCCAACGTGCCGCGCAGCGGGCTGCCAGCCGACTGGGCGCGCGTCCAGTGCCGACCTGCGAAGTGCCGGTGCTGTTTTCGGCGGAACTGGCCGGCGGTTTGTTCGGCAGTTTCCTGTCGGCGATCTCCGGTGGCAGCCTGTATCGCAAGTCGTCGTTCCTCGAAGGTACGTTGGGTCAGAAGCTGTTTCCAGAGTGGCTGACCATCGATGAGCGCCCGCACCTAATGCGTGCCATGGGCAGTGCGGCATTCGATGGTGACGGTCTGGCCACCTATGCCAAACCGTTTGTCGAAAAAGGTGAGCTGGTGTCCTACATCCTCGGCACTTATTCCGGTCGCAAACTCGGCATGCCGAGCACCGCGAACGCCGGCGGCGTGCACAACCTGTTTGTCACCCATGGTGATGAAGACCAGGCTGCCCTGTTGCGTCGCATGGGGCGCGGTTTGCTGGTGACCGAATTGATGGGCCAAGGCCTGAATATGGTGACCGGCGACTACTCCCGCGGTGCAGCGGGGTACTGGGTCGAGAACGGCGAAATCCAGTTCGCGGTTCAGGAAGTGACGATTGCCGGCAATATGCGTGACATGTTCAAGCAGATCGTTGCCGTGGGGAATGATCTGGAGCTGCGCAGCAACATTCGTACGGGGTCGGTGCTGATCGAGCGGATGATGGTGGCTGGTAGTTAAGCTCTTTCGCTTCACAAAAAGACGCTACCCATCGGGTGGCGTTTTTTTTGAAGATCAAAAGATCGCAGCCTTCGGCAGCTCCTACAGGCTGCGATCTTTTGTGTTTATTCGCCTTCGTCAAAGTAGTTGTTGATCAAGGCCACCAGCGCATCCATCGCTTCCTGTTCCTGCGCACCTTCCGTGCTCAGGTGGATCATGGTGCCTTTGCCGGCGGCGAGCATCATCATGGCCATGATGCTTTTTCCATCGACGGTGGTTTCTGGCGTGCGTCCTACCCTGATCGTGCAGTCCTTGAACTGACCGGCCACCCCAACGAATTTTGCTGACGCACGGGCATGCAAACCCAGCTTATTGATGATTTCGATTTCCCGAGCAGGCATCGCGATGTGAATCCTTTAGGTGAGGTCGCGGTGGCGAACCTGAACGTTCTTCAAAGTTTGCTGGAGGGTCTTGCCCAAGCGTTCGGTCAGGTAGACGGAGCGGTGATGCCCGCCGGTACAGCCGATGGCTATGGTGACGTAGGCACGGTTGCTGGCAGCAAAGCGAGGTAACCATTTGAGCAGGTAACTGGAAATGTCCTGGAACATCTCCTCGACATCCGGTTGTGCCGCCAGGTACTCGGCAACCGGTTCATCAAGCCCGGACTGCGCACGCAATTCCGGCTTCCAGTAAGGGTTGGGCAGGCAACGCACATCAAACACCAGATCGGCGTCGACCGGCATGCCACGCTTGAAACCGAAAGATTCCACCAGGAATGCAGTGCCGGGTTCCGGCTGGTTCAGCAGGCGCAGCTTGATCGTATCGCGCAACTGATACAGGTTCAGGTTGGTGGTGTTTACTTTGAGATCGGCCAGGTCGGCGATGGGGTCGAGCAGGATCTTTTCATCATTGATCGCCTCGGCGAGCGAGCGATTGGGACTGCTCAGCGGGTGGCGGCGACGGGTTTCCGAGAAGCGTTTGAGCAAGGTTTCTTCGTCGGCGTCCAGATACAGGACATCACACTGGATGTGCCGGCTGCGCACCTCTTCCAGCAGTTCCGGGAAGCGCGACAAATGACTTGGCAGGTTGCGGGCATCGATAGACACCGCAACCAGCGGCTGTAACAACTCGGTGTGAATCAACGCACGTTCGGCCAGTTCTGGCAGCAACCCGGCAGGCAGGTTGTCGATGCAGTAATAGCCGTTGTCCTCGAGTACATCGAGGGCAGTACTTTTACCTGAGCCGGAGCGGCCGCTGACGATGATCAAGCGCATGATTAATGACCGTTTTGCTCGTCCAGGACAACCTGATACAAGGCTTCATTGCTCGGGGCGCTGCGCAGTTTGTCGCGTACGTCCTTGCGGTCGAGCATGCTGGCGATCTGGCGCAACAACTCCAGGTGCGCATCGGTAGCGGCTTCCGGGACCAGCAGGACGAACAGCAGGTCAACCGGAGCACCATCGATAGCATCAAAATCGATAGGGGCGTCCAGGTGCATCAAGGCACTGATGGGCGAAGTACAACCTTTGAGGCGGCAGTGGGGAATGGCGATACCGTTACCAAAACCGGTTGAACCGAGTTTCTCACGGGCGACCAGGCTCTCGAAGACATCCTGCATGGCCAGATCCGGCACTTCGCGATGGATGAGGTTGGCAATTTGCTCGAGAGCTTTCTTTTTACTGCCGCCCGGCACGTTCACCAGGGACCGGCCGGGGGTCAGGATACTTTCAAGTCGGATCATGGGTTGGGAGTGTTAACGACCGGTAGCGCCCTGGAGGAGGCTCTGGGTCTTTTCCTTATGCTTTTTGAGTTGTTTATCCAGCTTGTCGGTCAGTGCGTCGATCGCTGCGTACATATCGGTATGTTCCGCGTTGGCGACCACTTCATTGCCGGGAATATGCAGCGTGGCTTCGATTTTCTGCTTAAGCTTTTCGACCGTCATCGTGACCTGCACGTTGGTGATCTTGTCGAAATGTCGCTCCAGTCGTTCGAGCTTTTCGCCGATGTAGGTGCGAAGAGGTTCGGTCACTTCCAGTTGGTGTCCACTGATGTTGACTTGCATACAGCTTCTCCTTCGTTGCCAGTGCATAAAGCGGTAGATCCGATGATCTACCACTGGAACGCTGTGGCGTGGCTCTACATCAACCGCTTACGTTCGCTCGAAGGCGCGATCCCTAGGGATTCGCGGTACTTGGCGACGGTGCGGCGAGCCACCTGAATGCCTTGTGCCTCCAGTAAACCAGCGATCTTGCTGTCACTCAACGGCTTTTTCTGATTTTCCGCGGCAACCAGTTTTTTGATGATCGCGCGGATCGCCGTGGACGAGCATTCGCCGCCTT
>NZ_JBOIBY010000597.1:0-3949 GCF_050739655.1 Pseudomonas sp.
CGAAGATCACGAACAGCATCGCGACCAGATAGAATTTGGCTGAGAGCCGCAAGCGGGCGCCACCTGTAGGTAGCATGCCGGACTCGAACGGTTCGTTTTTGCTGCGGCCCCAGGCTTTTGACCCGAGGAGGCTGGAAACACCCAGCATGAAGGCACAGAGGCCGACGACGCCTAGAAGGAAAATGGCAAAGCCCCAGTTGTGGGCCATGAGTCCTGTCGCTTCGGGCATGCTGGTAATCCTTAACAGAGAGCAAAGGTCTCTGAGCTTGAAAAGAAACAAAAGCAGTGACGATATGTCGCAGCAATCAATCCCGCTGATTTTATGGCTAAACACCCTGCAAGTAAAATTCCTATAGCGAAATTATTTATAGGAATAAGGACATTACGAGGCTTCAAAGCCCTGTGGGCCTTGGCCCGTGGGCATTAGCAGGCATTTCATTAATTATGTTTTGTGGGGAATGTAAAAAACGTAGTTCTATCTAAATGATAATCAGTATTGTTTGGCGTGAATTTCAAACATCTTAAATGTGCGGTGAATCGGAAAGTTACCTTTTTATCCTCGTTACAAACCGGTCACCCCTGTAGGAGGCTCTTACAGGTCTTTAACCGGCAGGCGTAGGGCATTTCTGAAATGCTATGAATATCGAATTTGTACAGCTGATGGTGTGCGGTGGCGCGGTAGAGTCGGTGGTTAGATCGTTTGCTGATCGACATCTACAGGGGGGGCAGGTCGCAAGAGCTGAGCTCCAGCATTATTGAGGGAGCCGCTATGCGACCGCAGTATGACCCGGCCTGGGTTGAAAATACGGCACAAACCCAATGGCATAACGAAAACGTATTCAAGGCGGTCGACGATGAAAGTCGACCCAAATTTTATGCCTGCTCCATGCTTCCCTATCCTTCGGGAAAGTTGCATATGGGGCACGTACGCAACTATACGATCAACGACATGCTGGCTCGTCATTTGCGCATGAAGGGCTTGAATGTCCTGATGCCGATGGGTTGGGATGCCTTTGGCTTGCCGGCAGAGAATGCGGCGATGAAATCGGGTGTTTCGCCAGCACAGTGGACACGGGCGAACATTGCGGACATGAAATCGCAAATGCAGCCTTTGGGGCTTGCCATCGACTGGTCCCGCGAGATCGCCACCTGCGAGCCTGATTATTACAAGTGGAATCAGTGGTTTTTCCTCAAGCTGCTGGAAAAAGGTGTGGCCTACAAGAAGACCCAGATAGTCAACTGGGATCCTGTTGATCAAACCGTGCTAGCCAACGAGCAGGTGATCGACGGTCGAGGTTGGCGCTCGGGAGCGGTCGTCGAGAAGCGGGAAATCCCCGGGTATTATCTGCGCATCACTCAATATGCTGAGGAATTGTTCTCGGCAATCGACTCCCTGGATGGTTGGCCTGACAGGGTTCGTACCATGCAGCGCAACTGGATTGGCAAGACCGCAGGTGTTCGTCTCGCGTTTGCCCATCAGATTCTGGATGCTGCAGGGCAACTCATCGACGCCGGCAAGCTTTGGGTGTTTACCACACGTGTCGATACGCTTATGGGGGTAACCTTCTGCGCCGTATCTCCGGACCACCCACTGGCCAAGCGTTCACTGGAACTCGACCCGGGTCTTGAGTTGCAGTTGCAAGCCTGTCGGCAGGCTGCGGTTGTCGGGTCCACCGACAGTCAGCGCAGGATCGGCGTCCCAAGCGGCTTTCAAGTGGAAAATCCATTGAGCGGTGAGCGTGTCCCGTTGTGGATCACCAGCTATGTACTCAGCGAATATGGGGAAGGGGCGTTGATGGGGGTGCCTGCCCACGATGAGCGCGACTTCGAGTTTTCCCAGCAATATGGCTTGAGCGTTCGGCAGGTCATTGCCTCAAGCGACCTGCTTTTCGACTCGCAATCATGGTCCGACGATTACGCCTGCCGAGAGGGTTTTTTGATCAACTCCGCTGAGTACGACGGGCTCAGCGTTGCACAGGCTACTCAGGCTATTGTCGAGGCGCTTGTTGAGCGTCAAGTGGGCGAAGAGGCTACTACGTGGCACTTGCGTGACTGGGGTATCTCACGACAGCGGTACTGGGGAACACCTATCCCCATCATCCATTGTCAGCAGTGCGGCGACGTGCCCGTGCCTTACGCTGACTTGCCGGTAGTCCTGCCTGTTGATTGTGTTCCGGATGGTAGCGGCAACCCATTGCTGGCCCATGAGGCGTTTCGTCATGTGGATTGTCCGCGCTGCGGAGCTGCGGCGCTGCGTGAAACCGACACCATGGATACCTTCGTCGATTCGAGTTGGTATTTCATGCGTTATTGCGACCCTGACAGTGATACATCGATGGTAGGTCCTGGCAGTCGTTACTGGATGTCAATTGATCAATACATCGGAGGTATCGAGCATGCGGTCCTGCATCTGCTCTACGCCAGGTTCTGGGCCCGGGCAATGCGGGACGAAGGGCTGGTGGACTTCAGTGAGCCCTTCAAGAACCTGTTTACCCAAGGCATGCTGTTGCGCGAAAGCTATTTCCGGAAAGCCGAGGATGGAAGCCGGCAATGGTTCTATCCCGCGCAGGTGGCCGTCGAGTACGACGAAAAAAGTCGGCCAATCCGGGCTACGTTATTGGCAGACGGCTTGCCTGTCACCCTGGGTGGCGTGGAGAAGATGTCCAAGTCGAAGAACAACGTCGTTGAGCCGAAAGAGATCATCGACAGGTTTGGCGCAGATACTGCGCGGTTGTTCACTATTTTTGCAGGCCCTCCCGACCAGAGCACCGTATGGAGCGACAGTGGCGTTGAGGGCGCCTACCGGTTCCTGCGCAGGCTCTGGAGCTTTGCCCATGATTATCAAGCCCATGAAAAGACTTGGGATCAGGCGAGTGACATTAGTGAGTCGAAACGCCTTCGCTATGAAATGCATAGCCTGTTACAGCAGATCAATAACGATTATGAGCGGCTGCAATACAACACCGTCGTGTCGGGTGGCATGAAGTTGCTCAGGGTGCTGGAAGGTGCCAGGGCTGTAGGGCCAGAAATCATTCGTGAAGGTATGAGTATTCTGTTGCAGGTTCTGCATCCGGTGACTCCACACATATCCCAGGTTCTGTGGGTGGAGTTGGGGTTTGCGGGGGATATCTACGACAGTGCCTGGCCATTGCCCGATCCTGAAGCGCTGAAACAGGATGAAGTGAAAATGATGGTGCAGGTCAATGGCAAATTGCGTGGGGAAATCATGATCGAGCCTGATGCCGATCACGAAGCCATTCGGGTTCAGGCATTAGCTGATCCAGCATTGCGTCGTTATGTGGAAGACGCGGGCAGGATGATTGTGGTGCCAAACCGATTGGTTAATTTCATCACCTGATTATTGGGTGACGAATTTGCCGGGCTTGCCACCGTCTCTTGTAGGAGCGAGCTTGCTCGCGAAAGGCGCCCAGACAACGCATTCATTCAGACAGTTTGCGTCATCGTTAACGTTTTTCGCGAGCATGCTCGCTCCTACAGGGTTTTGTGGTGCTATTTAAAGCACTCGCAAAAAAAAACGCCCCGAACCAGTCGGGGCGTCAGATGTGCAGCGCTGCGGTTAGCTTTTCAGTCGGTCCGCAGCGGCCGTTGACTCAGTTGAAGCAGATCAGTGGAACTGTTCTTCTTCAGTCGAACCGGTCAGTGCGGTTACCGAAGACGAGCCACCCTGGATAACGGTGGTCATGTCGTCGAAGTAGCCGGTGCCCACTTCCTGCTGGTGAGCCACGAAGGTGTAGCCCTTGGCGGCGTCAGCGAATTCCTGCTCTTGCAGCTTCACGTAGGCAGTCATGTCGTTACGGGCGTAGTCGTGCGCCAGGTTGAACATGCTGTGCCACATATTGTGAATGCCGGCCAGGGTGATGAACTGGTGCTTGTAGCCCATGGCGGACAGTTCGCGCTGGAACTTGGCGATGGTCGCGTCGTCCAGGTT
>NZ_JBOIBY010000598.1:0-2265 GCF_050739655.1 Pseudomonas sp.
ACCAGTGCCGGGACGACTATGTCGACGTTGATGTCTTGGATGTCGAAATGACCGAAGTAGTTGTAGTTTCCCTGCAAGGCAATGGCAACCATCCCAGACAGAATGATGGTGCTAAGAAGAACGCCGCTGGTACGGGTTTCCAGCTTTCGTCCCAGCTCTTCAACGGCAAAGGCGATCCCGGCCAGCGGCGTATTGAATGCAGCCGCAATACCCGCTGCACCGCCCGCCAAAATAAGATCCTCGCTGCGTACGATTCGCGCATTGGGCAAGAAGCGGTGAAAGAAGTGCATGATGGATGCCGCAACCTGAACGGAGGGGCCCTCGCGCCCCGCTGAAAAGCCGCCCGTCAGCGCCAGAGTTCCAAGGCTTATCTTGGCGAAAGCAATGCGCAGCGAAACCAGCTTGTTTATGGGCTTACCTTGACGAGCAAGGCGTGTTGCTGCGATTACTTGCGGAATTCCGCTGCCTTGCGCGCCGGCGAAAAAGCAGGTTGTCAGCCAAACTACGAGCATGCCGATCAGTGGGGTGTAAATAAGAGGAAGCCACGTTCGCTCAGCGGTCTGTTGCGCGAACTGGGCCAGAGCTAGATCCGCCAGTCTTGCAAAAGCCACCACAAGCAGACCGGCAATGGTCGCCGCAGTCCATAGTGTGACTCTAGTGCGCCAGCGCAAGGAGGCGAAGCTACGGCGTAACAGCATTATCGGTTTGATCACCCGAGGTGCTCCTTGAGTTCGGCTTATTGATCGTAAGACTAACCAAATAATCCGCTCGCTCCAAACAGCTAAAGGAACACTGCGAGACAGACCGTGCTACAGATTGGGCGCTGTCTTGTAAGGTGGTTTTCGAGGCAGTGGAGAGGTTTAATACCTCCAAAAAACCGGCGTGATGAGTACCAGCACTGTGAGTATCTCCAATCGTCCCAGCAGCATGCCAATAGTCAGCAACCACTTTGCTGCGTCAGGTAATGACGAGAAGTTACCGGCAGGCCCAATGATCGTGCCAAGCCCTGGCCCGACGTTACACACCGCCGTAGCGGCACCGCTCAACGCTGTTGTCCAATCAAGCCCAATGAGAGCCAGGCCCAAGGCGATGGCAGCAATGGTGATGGTGAAGAAAAACGAAAAGGTCAAAAGCGAGCGCACGATCTCTTCATCAATGGGATGACCGTTGTACTTCTTCTGAATCACGGCTCGAGGATGGATCAACTGCTTTAAACTACTGACCAGTAGGGTGGCAGCAACCTGAAAACGGAAGATTTTGAGACCGCCTGCAGTGGAGCCGGAACAACCACCCACGAAGGTCAAATAGAAAAACAGCAAGACAGCGAAGCTGCCCCACAAGGTGTAGTCGCCGACCGCAATTCCGGTGGTCGTGACGACCGAGGTCACATTGACGGCCACGATACGAAACGCATCCCACCACCCGTAATCGCTGTGAAAACATAGCCAGGTACCTACAGCCAGCGATGTGACGAGCAAGAACCCGATAAACCCGCGTACCTGGTGATCCTGAATCAGCGCACGCCGATTGCCGCGCAATGTCGCGACGTACAAGGTGAACGGCAGGCTGCCCAGAATCATGATGACCACTGCCACCCAGTGAATCGTTGGTTGCGTCCAATGCCCAAGCGAGGCGTCCGACGTTGAGAATCCCCCGGTAGAGATCAACGACATTGCATGGTTGACCGCTTCAAATGGCGTCATTCCAGCGAGCCAAAGCGCCAGAGCTCCGATGCCAGTAAGCCCCAGGTAGAGCAAAAGAATGTATTTGGCTGCTACATGGGAACGCGGCGTCACTTTCTCCGACCAGTCTGAGGACTCTGTCTGGAACAGACGCATGCCACCTACTCGCAGCAGTGGAAGGATCGCCACAGCCATGCCGATAAAGCCGATGCCTCCCAACCAATGCAGCATGGAGCGCCATATCAACAAACCGGGAGATGAGGTATCCAAACCGGTGAGTACAGTCGAGCCAGTGGTTGTGATGCCAGACATCGTTTCAAAGAACGCGTCGGTGTAGCTGATATCGCTGATGAACACCATTGGCAGCGCTGCAAAGGTGCATACAACCACCCAACTGCCAGTAGTCAGCAGGTACATGTCCCTCGGGCGAAGCTGACCAGCATCCGGGCGCCCCCGCACAACCAACAGCAAGCCACAGATGAAGGTAATCAGACTCGACCAGAGAAAGGCCGACAGATCGTCGCTACGCTCATAGACCACCAGTGTGATCATGGGAATAGCCATGCTTATGGCCAGCGTGATC
>NZ_JBOIBY010000599.1:0-8868 GCF_050739655.1 Pseudomonas sp.
TAAAACGGTTCAGCGCAGGTAAATTCACTGGTTCGTGCCGGATTAACGCCGTTACGACAGGAGGGGCCTACTCTTTTTGGGCTTTTCTGGCATAATCCGGGCCACTTTTTTCGCGGTAGTAGTGCACGACTTTCTACTACAAAAACGTTTGGAGCACTCGGCCACTGGCCGACGGGGAACCTCATGACGCAAGCCAATAACGCCGTGTACACAGATCTGAGTGTTGATTATCTGGTTAAAGAAGCCCTGAATCGCGGTGAGGGCGAGCTTGCCGATACCGGCGCACTGGTTGTTCGTACCGGTCACCGTACCGGCCGTTCGCCAGTCGATCGTTTCATTGTTGATGAGCCGAGCACCACAGGCGCTATCGCCTGGGGCCCAATCAACCGCAAGTTCCCGGCCGACAAGTTCGATGCCCTGTGGGCTCGCGTCGAAGCGTTCAACAATGCGCAAGAGCACTTCGTTTCCCACGTTCATGTAGGTGCCGCAGCCGATCACTACCTGGCTGTGAAGATGACCACCCAGACTGCCTGGCAGAACCTGTTCGGCCGTTGCCTGTTCATCAACCCAGCCCAGTACAACCCGGCTGGCCGTGAAGAATGGCAAGTGCTCAACGTTGCCAACTTCGAGTGCGTGCCTGAGCGTGACGGCACCAACTCCGATGGCTGCGTGATCCTCAATTTCGCACAGAAGAAAGTGCTGATCGCTGGCATGCGTTACGCCGGTGAAATGAAGAAAGCCATGTTCTCCGTGCAGAACTTCTTGCTGCCAGCCGCTGACGTGCTGCCAATGCACTGCGCCGCCAACATCGGCGAAGAAGGCGACGTGACCCTGTTCTTCGGTCTGTCCGGCACGGGTAAAACCACCCTGTCGGCCGACGAAAGCCGTTACCTGATCGGTGACGACGAGCACGGCTGGGGCGAAGGCGTTGTGTTCAACATCGAAGGCGGTTGCTATGCCAAGTGCATCGACCTGTCCGAGAAGAACGAGCCGGTTATCTGGAAAGCCATCAAGCACGGCGCTGTGCTGGAAAACGTTGTCATCGATGACGCCAAGCACGCCGACTACGCTGATGTCAGCCTGACCCAAAACAGCCGCGCGGCCTACCCGCTGGAGCACGTTGCCAAGCGTTCCGAGAAGAACCTGGGCGGCGAGCCGAACGCTGTGATCTTCCTGACCTGCGACCTGACCGGCGTACTGCCGCCAGTGTCGATCCTGAACAACGAGCAGGCGGCCTACCACTTCCTGTCCGGCTACACCGCACTGGTGGGCTCGACTGAAATGGGCTCGGGCAGCGGCATCAAGTCGACGTTCTCCACCTGCTTCGGCGCACCGTTCTTCCCGCGTCCGGCTGGCGAATACGCTGAGCTGCTGATCAAGCGCATCAAGGGCTTCGGCTCCAAGGTCTACCTGGTCAACACCGGCTGGACCGGTGGTGGCTACGGTGTCGGCAAACGCTTCAACATCCCAACCACTCGCGCTGTGATCGCTGCAATCCAGAGCGGCGCGCTGATCGGTACCGAAACCGAGCACCTGGACACCATCAACCTCGACGTGCCAGTGGCCGTACCGGGCGTTGAGACTGGCCTGCTGAACCCACGCAACACCTGGGCTGACAAAGCCGCCTACGACGAAGCCGCCAAAGCACTGGCCGGCCTGTTCATCGAGAACTTCAAGAAGTTCGAAGTGAGCGACGCGATCAAGGCTGCTGGTCCTAAGTTGTAAGTGTTGGTTTGAAGCCATGAAAAAGCCGCCCTTCGGGGCGGCTTTTTTGTGGGTGTTGTTTCAATTTTTGAGATGAGCGCTACGGACATTCGAGTTCATCAGTGTCCCAACGTTGAGCTTTGATCGCCTGATAAAGCATGCCGATAGTCAGTGGCACCTTGTCACCGCGACCCTTGGCTTTGCGCTTCAGGTGGACATCGTGGCCGTCGGGCTGGAAATAGCGATAGCTATCGAAATCCGCAAAGTCGATGGCGAACCGGTCTTCCAGGGTTTCGATCAAGTGCTGAGCATCGATGCCGTTGCAGCCGAGGTCGAAATTGATTGAGGTGGTCAGGCTGATGGCTTTGCGTTCGGGCAGGCCGAGTTCTTCGTGCAGTAGCTGGATGAGCCGGTGGAGAGTGGGGTCGTCGGGGAGGTTGGGGGCGAGGTTCAATGCAGGGCATCCGATTGGACTAGGAGAGGTATCGGGTTCAACTGGTTCACTTAGTCAAAACTTAGCGAGCACTTCTTGTCGCGAGGTAAGCGAAGGAATTTTAGGGCCATCGTCGTCTGGCATGAATCACTCTCACCATTTCCACTACCTCGTCTGCGATGAGGTAGATCATGACGTAATTAGAGGTTGCAACAATCTCCCGCGTCCCCGGGATTTTGCCTTTTCTGTACAGGGTTGGATGTTGCCGAGCGTTCTCCGCTTTCAGTTCGAAAACTTCGTCCAAGACAATGGCAGCTTCAAGGTTATCCAGCATGATGTGATCCATGATTTTGGTTCGGTCATCAAGCGCCGTTTGACGCCAGACTAGCCGCATCAGCGTACTCGCTGACGTATGGCATCACGTTTGGCGGCGAATATTCGACGTGCCTCTTCGTCGGACACGGTTGGTCGTGAATCATCAAGACCAATTTGAACTTGCTCTTTGAACCAATCCTCGTACGCCGCGGCTTCATGAGCCTGTTTCATTGCTTCAGATCGATCAGGTCGAGTGTAGGTTTTGATGTGAAGCGGATCGTAGTTGGACGCGTCCACATCGAAGTGGGTGATGCCTACTTCTTGTAGATAAGTCACTAGCGTTTCGAGTCGTTTGAACAGACGCGTTTGTCGACTGCGTTGTGCCGTGAGGGGCCATTCTTTATTCCCTTGCGTGACTTGAATCGACCAACCGCCTGGTTTAGCGACGATATGCACGCTACTTACCGAGCCATTCTCAACCATTCGTGTGAGGGTGCTGTGGTCGATAGTTTCAGTTGTCATGAGGGTGAATCCATTTTTGAGCAATGGCTCACATGCTACGCAATCAATAATAGTTTGCAAGGTATGGCTCCAGTCGATGGGACGCTAAGAAACGAGATTGAAGATCATTGAATCAGGCAGGCAAGTGTTTACTCAGGAGCGATGCCTGCCTGAGGGTTTTAAGCCGGTGGTTGCCAGTTCAACATGCGTTGTTGAGCAACTTTGAGTAGGTCGCAGCCGTCTTGGGTTAGCAGGTAGAGCGCGTGAGTGATATGCGGAATATCTTCGATGTCACCATCGCGGAAACTTTGGCAGTGGAGGGTTTGCAGGAGTTCGCTGGAAGCACGGATACGCTGGAGAGCGGCTTCGAGGATGTCTTGGGGTTGGCTTCGGTGTCGATGATTAGCGGCGTGGTTTCGGTGAAGTTGGATTGGAGCGGACGGTAGCGATTTGGAAATGGATTTAGAGTTGGCATTAGCGTTTCTCGGTTTGTTGTTAAGTAACCGCCAGCACCGTGACCAAACGATGGGAGGCGGACTGTGCGCAGGCTTGGTCAACCGAGAACAACAACCCGGCTCGCCCGAGGGCGTCCCGCACACAGCCGCCATAGCAATGCACTACGAGGACATAGATGTCCGCGGTGCGAATGATGGCACACATGTGTGCGTTGTTCTCAGGTGACCAAACCTGATCGCTGATTTTGCAGCGATAGGGCGACATTAAATGTTCGTTGTTAGACGCGAAATCCGACAAGGCGACTTCTTTTGTAGGATCTTGCCGAAGCTTTGATAGGGCGTTGCTGACGGGCTTATCCACATGCGCCTCCACAGCGGTCATGGGTTGGTCACAGAGTTTGAGATCAACCGAAAATTAGTGTGGGAGCTAGCCTGCTAGCGATGACGGCGGCACATTCGACATCTTCTTTGAAGGTGAAGCCCTATCGCTAGCAGGCTAGCTCCCACAGTAGTCATGGGGCGTTCACAGAATTTGAGATCAGCCGAATATAAGGCTGCAGGGTTTCCCTTCTACATAGAATCTCCCACAGGAAATTTTGGTGTTCTCAGCCAGTGAGCTTCGGCAATCGCTGCCGCGCGATGTCGAGCAGGTCGTTGCCGTCCTGGGTCAGCAGATACAGGGCGCTGACGATGTTGGGGATGTCGTTGGTGTCGGCTTGTTTGAAGCACAGGCCATACAGGGTTTCGAGCAGGTCGCTGGCGGCGCGGATGCGTTGGCGGGCGGCGTCGAGGATTTCGTAAGGGTCGGCCTCGCTGTCGATGACCAGCACCGGGATTTCGCTGCAGCGGGTTTTGAGCGGGTGGTAGCGGTTGGTGAGTGAATTGGGGGCGTTCATCGAGGTAAGTCCTGTTCGAAATGGCAAGTGTGCCCGGCTGGCCGAGACACTGATTTCAGCCACGCTGGAAACTATAGAAGGGCGCTATGCCGTGGGACAAGACGGCTGAGATGGACAGGTTTTGTAGGTTTTTTTTCGATTTTGGAGGATGGGGACTACGTGTTGGAGCAAGGTAGCGCAGAGAAACCGACGCCGGTAAAGAGGCTTACAAGGTTGTCAGTTGTTGCGCTGCAAGTCTCGGTACAGTCTGCCTCAGACGTTGTCGGATTTTTCGCGTTTGCGGTGGCTGTGCAGGCCTCTTCGCGGGCAAGCTTCGCTCCCACAGGTTTCGTGGCGTTCGCAAATGATGTGGCTGGCACAAGAACCTGTAGGAGCGAGGCTTGCCCGCGAAGGCGGTGTGTCAGGTGACATCGATGTTGGTCACAGAATTTGCGATCAACCGATGCAACATAAAATCTCCCACATTTGATCTTCAGCGCACGCGGAAAAGCGATCTATCAGCCACCCGATCACTCAAGCCCTTGCGGTCATCCGCTGTATCATCCCGTATCGTTTTACCCCCGACCTTTTCTCGACTCGCTGCAATCGCCGGCTAGGCTTTGCTCTTCGCAGCGGTCAATGGAGTGACAGCGTATGCATAACACCCTGGAACAGGTTTTCGGTTATCCACAGTTTCGGCCCGGCCAGGAGGCAGTGGTCAGCGCGGTGCTGGCGGGGCGCTCGGCGGCGGCTATTTTTCCCACCGGTTCCGGCAAATCCCTGTGCTACCAATTATCGGCCGTGATGCTGCCGCACCTGACGCTGGTGGTCTCGCCGCTGCTGGCGTTGATGCAGGACCAATTGGCATTCCTGCAACGTCACGGCATTGCGGCGGGCAGTATCGATTCGGCCCAGAGTCGCGATAACGCCAGTGACGTGATGGCCCGCGCCAAATCCGGCGAGTTGAAGATTTTGATGGTCTCGGTGGAACGCCTGAAGAACGAGCGATTTCGCAATTTCCTGCAGCAGGTGCCCATCTCCCTGCTGGTGGTGGACGAGGCGCACTGCATCTCGGAGTGGGGCCACAACTTTCGCCCCGATTACCTCAAACTGCCGGACTATCAAAGGCAGTTCAACATCCCTCAGGTCCTGCTGTTGACGGCCACCGCGACGCCCAAAGTGATCGCCGATATGCAGACGAAATTCGCCATTGCCGCCGATGATGTAGTGACCACCGGTTTCTATCGATCGAACCTCAATCTCTGGGTGGAGCCGGTGCGCGGTCAGGACAAGCGTCGTCGACTTGTCGAGTGGATGAGCCAGCGTCCTGGCCAGCCGAGCATCGTCTACGTCACCTTGCAGAAAACCGCCGAACACATTGCCGAACATCTGCATCGCCATGGCATTCAGGCCGAGGCCTATCACGCCGGTTTGCCCCACGACCAGCGCGAAGCTATCCAGAAGCGCTTCATGGGCGGGCAGTCCAATTGCATCGTCGCCACCATTGCCTTCGGCATGGGCATCGACAAGAGCGACATTCGCAACGTGGTGCATTTCGACCTGCCCAAATCCATCGAAAACTACAGCCAGGAAATCGGTCGCGCCGGACGTGACGGACAACCGTCCGACTGCCTGGTGCTGGCCAACCGCGACAGCCTCAACGTGCTGGAAAATTTTGTTTATGGCGACACGCCTGAACTGGACGGCATCCGGCATGTGCTCGACGAATTGCAGTCTTGTGCGCCAGAGGGGCAGTGGGAATTTATGCTGGGGCCGTTGGCGGATAACAGCAACATTCGCCAGCTCCCGCTCAAAACCTTGTTGGTGCAGTTGGAACTGCGGGGAATCATCGCCCCGCGTTACGCCTACTACGCCGAGTATCGCTTCAAATACTTGCTGGAACCTGATGCCTTGCTGGCCCGTTTCGAAGGTGAGCGCAGGGATTTTGTCGCCGCGATCGTCCAGACATCCAGCCGCGCGCGGACCTGGGCCACGGTGAATTTCGACGCGTTGTACGAGCAGCATCAGGCCGAACGTAGCCGGGTAGTCAAGGCACTGGATTATTTCCAGGAGAAAGGCTGGGTCGAGCTTGAAAGCAAGCTGATGACCGAGGTGTACAGCTTATTGGATACAGGCTTTGACGCGCAGGCACTTAGCGCCGAACTTCATGCCGGTTTCAAGCAGCATGAACAAACCGAGATCGCGCGAATCCACGCCATGCTGGATCTGTTCGCCACCGATCGCTGCCTGGGTTATCGCCTGGCCGAGTACTTCGGCGACGAAAATGCACCGCGTCAGTGCGGTCATTGTTCGGTGTGTCACGGGCAAGTGGCGCGGTTACCCGAACCACCAGCATTGCCGGCGCTTGTGGATAAGAATTTTGAAGCGCTGTGTAGCGGTTTTATCCACAGGCATGAACAGCACAGCGGTCATGTGCCTTCCGCTGAACGGCTGACGCGTTTTTTGTGCGGGATCAGCGTGCCGTTGTTCACCAAGCTCAAGGCTAGGAGCATTCCGGGGTTTGCAGTGCTGGAGGATTATCCCTACGCCGAGGTGCGGGGCTGGGTTGAAGCGCATCCATCTGCTGAATGTCCCTCATCACAGGAATAAATTTCAAAAATGAGCGGTGGCTGACTAAGGTGGTGGCTGTCTTTGGATCGCCAACAAGAGAACAAGATATGAGCCAGACACCGTTCAACATTCAGCGCGCAGCCGTGATCGGCGCGGGCACCATGGGCCGTGGGATTGTCATGTGCCTGGCCAACGCCGGGGTCGCGGTGCAATGAGTCGATAACAATCTGCAGATGCTTGAGCAGTAACTGCGACGGCTTTATCGGCAACCGCATGCTCAATACCTACGTGCTCGAAGCGCGCAAAATGCTGCTCGAAGGTGCGTATCCGTATCAGGTGGATGCGGCGTTGCAAGGTTTCGGTTTCGCCATGGGGCCGTTCCGCATGTTCGATGTGGTCGGTGTCGACCTGCAATGGCGCACCGATGACCTGGGCGGATCAGCAGGGGTTGGCGAACATTCATCAGCGCTTGCTGGCGCTGGAGACTCGCCAGGGCAATCACTGGAGCCCGACGCGGTTGATTGGAGAGTTGGTGGCGGTGGGCAAGGGGTTTGCTGATCTTTGATTGATGTGGCGTCTGTGAGGACGCCATCGCGGGCAAGCCCGCTCCCACAGGGTCTCCAGTGGATTACAGATTTGTGCGCCACCGAAGTTCCTGTGGGAGCGGGCTTGCCCGCGATAAACGATAACGCGGTTTTCGACTTAGACTAGCGAACCTACTCAGGAATTAACGCTGATGCCCCAACGCACCGACTACCCGCATTTCCAGCCCATCACCACCCGCTGGCACGACAACGATGCCTACGGTCACGTTAACAACGTCACCTACTACAGCTTTTTCGACACGGCGGTAAACACCTACCTGATCGAAGTCGGTGGGCTGGATATTCACGATGGCGAAGTGGTGGGTTTCGTGGTGAGTTCGGCCTGCGATTACTTTGCTTCCATCGCGTTTCCGGACCGGATCGAGGTCGGCTTGCGAGTCGGCAAGTTGGGCAACAGTTCGGTGCAGTATGAGTTGGCGGTGTTCAAGCAAGGGGAAGACGAGGCCTGTGCCGCGGGCCGCTTCGTCCATGTGTTCGTCGACCGTGCATCGAATCAGCCGGTGGCGATTCCGAGTGGGTTGCGTGGGGCATTGGAACGTTTGGTGGTTTAGACCTGGCAAAAAAAATCGCAGCCCACGGGCTGCGATTTTTTAACTGTCGACCAAGCCGCTGCGATGTTAGTCGCGGTCACGGTAGTACTTGTGGTGCTTGCGGTGGCCATAGTGGTGGCCACGGTCGTGACGATGGTCATCACGGTAGTAGCGACGGTCGCCACGGCCACGACGATAATCATCGTCGTCTTCATCGGCTTTGTTGCCCATGTAGTTGCCCAGCGCGCCACCGGCGCCACCGCCTGCTGCGGAGCCGATCAGGCTGCCAGTGGTGCCGCCCATGCTGCGGCCGACCACGTTACCGCCTGCTGCGCCCAGTGCACCACCAATGGCGGCTTCGCCACGGCTGTGTTTGTCTGCGCCCACTGCGCTACCACCCGCGCCGCCCAAGGCTGCGCCAATGGTGGAACCTGTATTACCGCCAATCGACTGGCCGACGACTGAGCCTAGAACCCCGCCCAATGCGCCGCCCACGCCTGCTTCAGTATTGCCGCCAGCGGAGGCAATGCCACTAACCAGGCCAAGGGACAACAAGAGAATCGAGGAGAACTTCATGGGAGAACCTCAAGGGGATGACGGCGCGATCCTGAGGCTGTGTCAGGTGTGTGACAATCGAAATCCGACGAATAACACGACTTGAGCACATTTCTATAAGTTGCTGTTTTTTAGACGGAACTTAATGATTTTTCGCCGGTCTTTTACTACTTCGCAAAGGCCGTTTTCATAGGAAAACGGCCTTTTTTGTAAGCGGTTGGAAAAGATTGGTATAGCGCGAAGGCTCGTATTCAAAGGTCAGACGCCTTCGCGGGCAAGCCTTAATGCCAGTCAGTTAAGCGATGAAGGTCAACTGTAGGAGCG
>NZ_JBOIBY010000600.1:0-2206 GCF_050739655.1 Pseudomonas sp.
AGCTCCTACAGGGTGTACGCCATCCCAATGTAGGAGCTGCCGCAGGCTGCGATCTTTTGATCTTGATTTAAGCCGTGGCAACACGCGAAGGTTTAATCGCCGTCTTGTGCCCCAGCATCACCGTCACGATCACCCCGGCCGCAAACAGCCAGGTAATCGGCTCCACATGTTCACCAAAGAACAATGCCGAAAAGGCGATGGTAAAGAAGATCTGTAGTAACTGGATCTGACTGACCCGGGCGATGCCACCCATGGCCAGCCCGGCGTACCAGGCAAAGAAACCAATGAACTGCGAAAACAGCGAAACGTAGCCAAAGGCCCACCAGGCCTTGGCCGAGACCTCGCCGTGGTGTTGCAGCGCCAGGTACAGCACCGGCCCGATCAGCAGTGGCGTCGACAACACCAATGCCCAGCAGATGACTTGCCAGCCGCCCATCTCCTTGGCCAATCGACCGCCTTCGGCATAACCCAGTCCGCCCACCGCAATCGCACCGAGCATCAGCAAATCGCCCGCCTGAATGCTGCCGGCACCGCTGATCAGCGCATAACCGAGCACCAGGGCGCTACCCAGCGCCGCGCAGGCCCAGAAGGCTTTCGACGGTCGCTCATGGGACAACCATGCCGCGTACAACGCTACGCACAGTGGTTGCAACCCGTTGACCAGCGCACCGTGGGATGCGGGCAAGGTTTGCATCGCCCAGGCCGACAACACCGGGAAGCCAAGAATCACCCCGGCGATCACCAGGCTCAAGCCCTTGATCTGTTTCCAGGTCGGCCATTTTTCCCGGCGCCACAGCAACAGGATCGCCGCCGGTACCGCCGCAAACAAGGCTCGGCCCAGGCCATTGAGCAAGGGATGAAGTTCCTGCACGACAATCCGTGTGAAGGGCAGGGTGAGGCTGAAGATCACAACGCCAAGCAGGCCCAGGGCCATGCCGGTGTTTTCGCGCGAGGACATGATGGCGACCACATTATTATCAGGTGAAGGGTTTAAGGCTCCATATAGCCATAAACCGCGCCTTGCCGCAGTTACAGCTAGACGCATAGTTATGCGTACAGTTTGAGGACGCCATCGCGGGCAAGCCACGCTCCCACAGGTCCCGTGTGTATCTTGCGGCCGATGCAGTACCTGTGGGAGCGTGGCTTGCCCGCGAAGAACGATGACGCGGTCTTTAAGTAGTAGCTGGTTATTACCCGCCCCTCCGGAATCGGACTACCTTGAATACTCCTACGCATTTCCCAGAGGAGTCCTCCCCATGGCCGCTAAAAAAATCCTGATGCTGGTCGGCGATTACGTCGAAGACTACGAAGTGATGGTGCCGTTCCAGGCGCTTTTGATGGTCGGCCATACGGTGCACGCCGTTTGCCCGGACAAAACCGCCGGGCAGACTGTTCGCACTGCGATCCACGACTTCGAAGGCGATCAGACCTACAGCGAAAAACCCGGTCACCTGTTCGCCCTCAACTTCGACTTCGCCAAGGTCAAGGCGGCGGATTATGACGCGGTGCTGATCCCAGGCGGTCGCGCCCCGGAGTACTTGCGTCTGAACGAAAAAGTCCTGGAGCTGGTGCGGGATTTCGACAAAGCGGGTAAACCCATCGCGGCGGTGTGCCACGGTGCGCAACTGTTGGCGGCTGCGGGTGTTCTTGAAGGCCGCGAGTGCAGTGCTTACCCGGCCTGTGCCCCGGAAGTGCGTTTGGCGGGTGGTACGTTTATCGATATCCCGGTGACGGACGGTCATGTTCAAGGCAATCTGGCTACGGCGCCGGCCTGGCCTGCCCATCCGAGCTGGCTCGCCGGTTTTCTCGGGTTGCTGGGCACGAAAATCACGCTGTAACGAGGTCACTGTCCATGTGCGAGCTCTATGTCAAAGCTGACCCGATTCTCTATGAATCGCGCTCCCGCTCGCTGCGTATTTGCGGGGTGGTCACCACCCTGCGCCTGGAGAACCAGTTTTGGGACATCCTCAGCGAAATCGCCGAGGTCGATGGCATGACCACCAACCAGTTGATCGCCAAGCTGTATGAAGAGGTGATGGACTATCGTGGCGAGGTGGTCAACTTCGCTTCGTTTTTGCGGGTCAGTTGTACGCGCTACCTGAGTCAGCGACGGGTGGCTTCTCCGGAACTGTCGGTGGTGCGTGCCGTGGTGAAGTAGCACAATTCTGGTTGACGCCATCGCGGGCAAGCCCGCTCCCACAGGTTC
>NZ_JBOIBY010000601.1:0-3267 GCF_050739655.1 Pseudomonas sp.
GCCGGCGTCGCTTCTTGGTAGCAGCCACATCCGTGGTGGGTGCTGCAGGAGCGGTGGGGGCTGCGGTCCCGTTCGTGGGGTCATGGTTTCCCAGTGCCAAGGCGAAAGCCGCAGGTGCACCGGTGAAAGTGAATGTCAGCAAAGTCGAACCAGGCCAGCAGATGATTGCTGAGTGGCGCGGCCAGCCGGTGTTCATCGTCCGCCGTACACCGGAAATCCTGGGGAATCTGAAGAAGATCGAGGGCCAGCTCGCTGATCCGACCTCCAAGAACTCGACACAACCGACTTACGTTGATCCGGAAATCCGTTCGATCAAGCCTGAGGTTCTGCTGCTGATCGGTATCTGCACGCACCTGGGTTGCTCGCCGACCTTCCGTCCTGAAGTGGCACCTGCGGATCTGGGTAAAGACTGGGTAGGCGGCTATTTCTGCCCTTGCCACGGTTCCCACTACGATCTGGCTGGCCGCGTCTACAAGTCGCAACCTGCGCCTTTGAACCTGCCAGTTCCCCCGCATTCCTATGAGACCGATGAGATCATTATCATTGGCGTCGATACGGAGAAAGCGTGATGAGCAAGTTCATGGATTGGGTTGATGCACGCTTTCCCGCAACCAAGATGTGGGAAGACCATCTCAGCAAGTATTACGCTCCGAAGAACTTCAACTTCTTCTACTTCTTTGGCTCCCTGGCACTGCTCGTTCTGGTCAATCAGATCGTTACCGGTGTCTGGCTGACCATGAGCTACAACCCGTCGGCGGAAGAGGCGTTCGCTTCCGTCGAATACATCATGCGTGACGTCGAGTACGGCTCGATCCTGCGTCTGCTGCACTCCACCGGCGCTTCGGCGTTCTTCATCGTGGTCTATCTGCACATGTTCCGTGGCCTGCTCTACGGTTCGTACCAGAAGCCGCGTGAACTGGTGTGGGTCTTCGGCATGCTGATCTACCTGGCATTGATGGCCGAAGCCTTCATGGGTTACCTGTTGCCGTGGGGCCAGATGTCCTACTGGGGTGCCCAGGTGATCATCTCGCTGTTCGGTGCGATTCCGGTCATCGGCAACGACCTGACCCAATGGATTCGTGGTGACTACCTGATTTCCGGCATTACCCTGAACCGCTTCTTTGCCTTGCACGTGGTTGCCCTGCCGATCGTTATCCTTGGTCTGGTGGTATTGCACATCCTGGCGTTGCACGAAGTCGGTTCGAACAACCCGGACGGCGTGGACATCAAGAAGCACAAGGATGAAAACGGCATACCGCTGGACGGCATTGCCTTCCACCCGTACTACACGGTGAAAGATATCGTCGGCGTGGTGGTGTTCCTGTTCATCTTCTGCTCGATCGTGTTCTTCTTCCCGGAAATGGGCGGCTACTTCCTCGAAAAGCCGAACTTTGAAGTGGCGAACGCCTTCAAGACCCCAGAGCACATCGCTCCGGTCTGGTACTTCACCCCGTTCTACGCCATCTTGCGTGCGATTCCGGACAAGCTCCTGGGTGTGATCGCCATGGGCGCGGCCATTGCTGTGCTGTTCGTCCTGCCGTGGCTGGACCGTAGCCCGGTCAAGTCGATGCGCTACAAGGGCTGGCTGAGCAAGATCTGGCTCTGGGTGTTCTGCATCTCGTTCGTGATCCTGGGCGTGCTGGGCGTATTGGCCCCAACCCCTGAGCGTACGTTGCTATCGCAGGTATGTACCTTCCTGTACTTCGCCTACTTCATTCTGATGCCGTTCTACACCAGGCTCGAGAAGACCAAACCGGTTCCGGAAAGGGTGACTGGCTGATGAAAAAACTATTTGCTGTATTGATGCTTGCTGCGCTGCCAGTGTTTGCTTTCTCGGCTGAACACGGTGGCCCCGAGCTGGAAAAAGTCGACATCGACGTTTCCGATAAAGCAGCCATGCAAGACGGCGCACGCACGTTCGCCAACTACTGCATGGGTTGCCACAGTGCCAAGTTCCAGCGCTACGAGCGTGTTGCCGACGACCTGGGCATTCCCCATGAGTTGATGATGGAGAAGCTGATGTTCACCGGCGCCAAGATCGGCGACCACATGAGCATCGGCATGCAGCCGGCGGACGCCAAGGCCTGGTTTGGCGCCGCGCCACCAGACCTGACCCTGGTTGCCCGTGTTCGCGGTACTGACTGGCTCTACGGTTACCTGAGGTCGTTCTACGAAGATCCGGCGCGCCCATGGGGTGTGAACAACAAGGTCTTCCCGAACGTGGGTATGCCTAACGTTCTGGCCGGCCTGCAAGGTCGCCAGGTGGTTGGCTGCAAACAGGTTCAGATCGTCGAAGACGGCAAGAAGCAATATGATCCTCTGACCGGTACGGCGCTGACCCATGAAGCGTGCGATCAGTTGACCATTGTGCCGAAAAGCGGTGCCCTGACTGCAGAGCAGTTCGATGAGAAGGTCAAGAATCTGGTAACCTTCCTGGCTTACTCGGCTAACCCGGTTAAGCTGCAACATCAGCGCATCGGTACATACGTATTGCTGTACCTGGCGTTCTTCTTCGTATTCGCTTACCTGCTCAAGCGCGAATACTGGAAAGACGTGCACTGATAAAGCTTCAAGCTATTGCTGTTAATCGCGCGCGCCCAAGGGCGCCTCTGAGGATGTAGCGAAACTGGTAATCCAGTCGTTACGGGAGGCGCCCTCTGGGCGCGCTCGTTTTTCCGCGTTCGATTATTTCTACAAGCGAGGAGGATCGCCATGGGCGTGACCAATCGGTTGGCCTGTTACTCCGACCCCGCCGACCACTATTCCCACCGAGTGCGCATCGTACTGGCAGAGAAGGGTGTCAGCGCCGAGATCATTTACGTGGAAGCTGGACGCCAGCCACCTAAACTGATTGAAGTGAACCCTTACGGCAGCTTGCCCACCCTGGTCGATCGCGACCTGGCGTTGTGGGAGTCGACTGTGGTGATGGAATATCTGGATGAGCGTTACCCGCACCCGCCGCTACTGCCGGTTTATCCCGTGGCGCGTGCCAACAGTCGCCTGCTGATGCACCGCATTCAGCGTGACTGGTGTGGTCTGGTGGATCTGATTCTGGATTCGCGGACCAAGGAGGCGGCCCGTGCCGTGGCCCGCAAAGAGTTGCGCGAAAGCCTGACGGGTGTGTCGCCGCTGTTCGCCGACAAGCCGTTTTTCCTCAGTGAGGAACAAAGTCTGGTGGACTGCTGCCTATTGCCAATACTCTGGCGATTGCCGATTCTGGGTATAGAACTGCCGCGGCCAGCCAAGCCGCTGCTTGATTACATGGAG
>NZ_JBOIBY010000602.1:0-2711 GCF_050739655.1 Pseudomonas sp.
TCGCCAGGATGACCCTCTGGCACTGCGCAATCGCCTCAAAGCGATCAGCCAGGACCTCGATGAAGCACTGGTGGACGCCTGTTGCATCGAGCTGCCCCACGCGGCAATTCAGAACCTGCTCACAGCCAACCGGGCCACCCGCGCAGCAGCCAGCAGCCTCAGCGACTGATCACGAAATGGAGAGCAACACCATGCAATGCACCATTGACATTCCGGCCGGCTACCGGCAGGACGCCAAAGGTAATCTGATCCCCGAAAGGAATATCCGTCCCATTGATCAGGCCCGCGATGAGCTGGTGGCCGAGTTGGCCAGCGAGGCAAAGCGCCTTCATGCACAGCTCGCGGCGTTCAAGATCCGGGCGCACGCCGACATCGCCGCCTTCATTCAGCTCAGTGCGGAGGAATATCGGGTGTTTATCGGGGGAACAAAGGGGAACGTCACCCTCCTGGCCTTCAACGGTAGCTACAAGATCATTCGTCAGATTCAGGAGAGCATCCGTTTCGATGAACGCCTCCAGGCGGCAAAAGCGCTGATCGATGCCTGCTTGGTCGAATGGACGGAAGACGCATCCCCGGAGGTTCGCGCGATCATCAATGATGCGTTCCGGATGGACCAGCAGGGCAACATCCGCACCGGCCAGGTGCTTTCGCTGCGGCGGCTTCAGATTGAGGACGAGCGGTGGCAGCGCGCCATGGTGGCAATCGGTGAGGCCGTCCAGGTCGTGGGCAGTAAAGCCTACGTCCGCGTCTACGAACGCGACGATAAGGGCAAGTATCAGCCGATCACGCTCGATATGGCGGGGGTCTGACATGGATGACTCCAAACCGGCCGCTGCGGTGATAGAACTGGCCGCCCAGATCGCAGACAAGACCGTACGCTGCGACATCGAGCTGTTCTGCCGGGATACTTGGGTTGACGGGGTCCAGTACTTCGATGTCACCGCGCCCCGCCTCTTCGGCGAAGACCTCACGATGGTGAGAGATGCGCTGGAGTACATCCAGCTTCGGGGAGACGTCTTCCCCTGGGCGATGCAGCGCCATCCACTCCACCCGCAGTGGGTTCGATTCGAGGAAAAGGCCTGATGGACATCGCGAGCGCCCTGCGCAAGATTCAGGCATGCCTGCGGATGGCAGGCTCAAGCAACCCGACCGAAGCCGCGACCGCGCTGCGCCACGCGCGGACCTTGATGGACAAGTACGGGCTTAGCGAAACGGACGCGAAAACGCTGGAGGTGTGTACCACCGAAGCGCCAACAGGGTACCGGGGAGGCATGATCCCCCAGTCCCTGGTGGCGCTGGCCAACCTGGTCGGCGACGGGTATCGCTGCACTGTGGTAATCAGCCGCCGTAGCCAAGTCGTGGTGCGCGACTGCGCGTTGAGGACCAAAGGGACAACGGTAGTTCTCTTTCACGGCCTTGGCACCGACTCCGAGGTGGCGGGCTACGCCTATGCGGTCCTGCGTCGTCAGTTGCAACTCGGAAAGCAGGCCCATACCCGCCGTATTCGTAAAAAAGAGAACAGATACCGCCGAGGGGAAGAGTTTGCACTCGGATTTGTCGGCGCGCTTCGCCGCCTCTTTCCCCGGGCGGAGATGCCAGAAGGTCGACAACTCTTGCTCGATCTGGCCCTCAAGCAGCGGTACGGCCATCTTGAGTTTAGTGGTGGAACGGTCATCAAATCGGGACGGGCTACGGAGCGCGATCGCCGAGCAGGCTACGAGGCTGGCTCGCGCGCTCAGCTCAATCAGGGTTTGGGCGAAGGACAAAGAAAGCTGGAGTTGCTGAATGACCCCGCGTAGAGACCCCAGAAGGGCGCAGATCGCCAAGATTCATCTTGCTGCCAATCAGCTCGGCCTGGACGACAGTACGTACCGGGAGCTGTTGCTTCGGATCACAAACAAAGATTCGAGCGCCGCGATGTCCATCCAGGAGCGAGATCAGGTTATTCAGGAGCTGAAGCGACTCGGCTTCAGCGATGCCCGCAAGCAAGGTGGCGCCACGATCTTCCCTGGGAGGCCGGAGAACGTAGACAGCGTCCCGATGCTGAAGAAGGTCGAGGCGTTGCTTGCTGCCGGTGGGAAGCCATGGAGCTACGCCACTTCAATGGCCAAGCGCATGTTCAAGGTTGAGCGGCTTGAGTGGTTGAAGGCTGACCAACTCCACCGATTGATCGCTGCGCTCCAGATCGACGCAAACAGGAAGAGTAGGAAGTGACCGCACAGGAAGACTTTCAGGCACTGGAGTCGGCAGCAGATGCCGCGCTCAGGATCACCCTTGAACACGTAATGCAGCTGTCATCGCCGCAGGTGGTGCCGTATCTCACGAACGTGGTGGCTATAGGCGTCGAGCTGCTAAGGGCTGGCGGCACGGAGGATGCGTTCGTGCACGCATTCCTCAGCAGCGCCTTGGACAGCCTGGATGCGCCGCCCGCGCTCTCGATGAAGGACTTTCGGAGAAACTGATGAAAGCGACATGTCCCGAATGCGGCGCACAGGGCCACGTGAATGCGTTCTTTGTCGAGGAAGACGGCAAGCGGCTGGCCGTAACCTTGGCCGGCATGCAGCCGGAGTTGGGAAAGGCCGTGCTGGGCTACCTCGGCTTGTTCAAGCCTGCCAAAACATCGCTGCGACTGTCTCGCGCCGCCAAGATCGCCCAGGAAGTTGCTGGCCTGGTCGAAGCTGGCCATGTCTGCAAGGACGAGCGATCTGGGG
>NZ_JBOIBY010000603.1:0-36250 GCF_050739655.1 Pseudomonas sp.
GATCGCAGCCTGCGGCGGCTCCTACAGGGGCGGTGGGTGTACTCAATGTTCGCTCTTGCTGTACATTCGTTCAGCTCGCCGGCAAAGCGCCGGCCCCCATGATTGAAACCAGGAGCGCGTCGCTATGAATCAGGAAGCCCGTTTTTCCCGCATGGAACCCGAGTTGCGCAAGGCCAACCTGATCGAGGCGACGCTGACATGCCTTAAGCGCCATGGTTTCCAGGGCGCCTCGATCCGCAAGATTTCCGCTGAGGCCGGTGTCTCGGTCGGCCTGATCAGCCATCACTATTCCGGCAAGGACGAACTGGTGGCCGAGGCCTACATGGCGATTACCGGGCGCGTCATGAACCTGCTGCGCGAGGCCATGGAGCAAGCGGCACCCAACGCCCGCGAGCGCTTGTCGGCTTTCTTCCGGGCTTCGTTCTGCGCTGAAATGCTCGATCCGCAACTGATTGATGCCTGGCTGGCCTTCTGGGGCGCGGTGAAAACCGCCGAGGCGATCAACCAGGCTCACGATCACTCCTATGGCGAATACCGCGCCATTTTGTGCAAGGTGTTGATGGAGTTGGCGCAAGAGGAAAACTGGGAAAACTTCAACGGCGATCTGGCGGCGATCAGCCTCAGTGCGTTGCTCGATGGCCTGTGGCTGGAGTCCGGACTCAACCCAGGGACCTTTACCCCGGAGCAGGGCATCCAGATTTGCGAGGCCTGGGTCGACGGTTTGCAGGCCGGCGGCCGCCAGCGTTTTTGCGTACAGACGAGTAGCTGTTGATCACCTGTTCAGCAATGGCTACTCTCTGGCGCTCATGCAACACCCCTCTAATAAGAAACAAGCAGGACACCAGCAATGACTCCTCGGGTACTGATCGTCGATGACGACCCGCTGATACGCGAACTGTTGCACGCCTACCTGTCCCAGGAAGGCTATGAGGTGCATTGCGCCGACACGGCGGAACAGGCCGAAACCTTCCTGACCAGCCAGACCGTCGACCTGGTCATGCTCGATATCCGCTTGCCGGGCAAGGACGGCCTGACCCTGACCCGTGAGCTGCGGGTGCGTTCGGAGGTGGGAATCATCCTGATCACCGGGCGCAACGATGAAATCGACCGCATCGTCGGCCTTGAATGCGGCGCCGATGACTACGTGATCAAACCGCTCAATCCCCGTGAACTGGTGTCCCGAGCGAAAAACCTGATTCGTCGGGTTCGCCACGCACAGACACCGCAACCGGTGGCCGCTGTTTCCAAGCCCGTCAAACAGTTCGCCGATTGGTCACTGGACACTGACCGGCGTCGCCTGATCGATCCGTCCGGTTGTGAAACCCTGCTGACCCACGGCGAATTCCAGTTGCTCAGCGTGTTCCTGCGCAACAGCGGCCACACCCTCAGCCGCGACCAGTTGATGGACCAGATCCGCAACCGCGAGTGGGTGCCCAATGACCGTTCCATCGACGTGCTGGTCGGCCGCTTGCGGCGCAAGTTGCACGACGACCCTGCCGAACCGCATTTGATCATCACCATTCACGGCGCCGGTTACCTGTTCACCGCCAGCCTGGCGGCGTGATGTCCTTTGTTAGAGCGCTGGGCCTGCTGCTGGCGTTGGCGGCGGGCAACGCGCTGGCAGCACAGACGGTGCGCTATTGCGACTATCCGGTGTATCCGCCGATTTCCTGGAGTGACGGCAAGCAAGTCCGCGGCCTGGCGCCCAGCGTGGTGAAAAAGCTCTTCGGGCAACTCGGTTACGACGTTGAAGTCGTGGTGCTGGGCAACTGGAAGCGTTGCCTGCTCGATGCCGCCGAAGGTCGGGTCGACGTGGTGCTGGCTTATAGCACCGCGCAACGGGAGCAAAGCATGGTGTTTTCCACGGTGCCGGTGCTGCGCGAAGAAGTGGCGCTGTTTATCAATCGCCAACACCCGGTCAAGTTCGAAAGCCTGCAGGACCTGGCCCATTACCGTGGCGGATTGTTGTTCGGTGAAAGCTATGGCGTGGAGTTCGATCGCATGGTCGCGCAAAACGACAACATCGAATGGGTCTCCGACAGCCGCCAGAACTTCGGCAAGCTGATTCGCGGGCGCATCGATTTTATCACCCAGGAACGCCGCACGGGTGAGTTGTACGTTGAGAGCCTGGCCGGGGCGCAAGACATCGTCGCGCTGCCGACAGCCCTGAGTGTCGACTACCTGCGCGTCGCGGTTTCCCGCCGCTCGCCACTGGCCGAGCACATGTCGGACATCGATGCGCAACTGCAGCGCATGGTCGACGCCGGTGATATCGAGCGCCTGCTCAATGAAAGCGAAGTGACTTACCGCGACATGATTAACCTGCCGGCGAACAGCCAATGATCCGCACCCGCCCCGGTGGACTGCTGCGGCGTTTGCTGCTGTTTATCCTGTTGTTCAGCCTGTGTTTCACGGTGTTGGCCAGCAGTGTGCAGTTGTATATCGAATACCGTCGCGAAATGCGCGATATCGACTCGCGCATGGCGCTGATCCGTGCCGGCTATCTGGCCAGCCTTGAGCGTAGCCTGTGGGATTTGAACCAGGAGCAGCTGAATGTGCAGTTGCGCGGCCTGGTGGATTTTTCCGATGTGGCCCGTGTGCATTTGATCAGCAGTGATTTCGACCTGGTGCAGGGCAATCCTGACCCGGTCGGGCCGTTGCGCATCGAACGTTTCCCTCTGGATTATCAACCGCCCTCCGGCCCGCGACGCCAGCTCGGCGAACTGGAGGTCAGTACCGATCTGGGCGCGGTGTATCAACGCCTGTATGCCAGTGGCTTGACCAGCCTGTTATGGATGGGGGCGTTCCTTTGTGGCCTGGCGGTGGCGTTGTCCGGGTTGTTTTATCGACTGGTGACCCGACACTTGCAGGTCATGGCTGAATTCACGCGCAACATCGCCGCCGGTGCATGGCATCAGCCGCTGCGCCTGGACAAGCGTCGTAGCGTCCACAGTGACGAAATCGACACCGTGGCCCACGCTCTGGACGACATGCGCCGGGCGATCCTCAGTGACATCGAGCGCCGCGAAACCGATCGCCTGGCCTTGCAGGACAATCGCGATGAGCTGCTGAAAATGGTCGAGCGGCGAACCGCCAGCCTGATGCGCGCCAAGGACGAAGCCGAGGCAGCCAACCTCGCCAAATCGCGGTTTTTGGCGACCATGAGCCATGAGTTGCGTACGCCGCTCAACGGCATCCTCGGCATGGCCGAACTGTTGCGCGATGCGCGCCTCGACGAGCGCGACGGCAAGCGTCTTGATGCGTTGCACAAGGCGGGCGAGGGCTTGCTGGCAATCCTTAATGAAGTGCTGTTTTTTGCCAAGCTGGAGGAGGGCACGAGCCTGCCCGAACCGGTGAATTTCTCGATTCGCCAATTGCTCGACGAAGTACTGACCCTGCTGGAACCGAACGCGCTGGACAATGACACCCTGCTGTACTGTCGAGTCGATCAGCGGGTGGCCGAGCATTACCACGGCGCCGAGCAGTTCTTGCGTCAGGTGTTGAACAATCTGCTGGCGAACGCGATCAAGTTCACCGAAGGCGGTGAAGTCAGCGTCGAAGTGTCGTTGCTGACGCCCTCTGAAGGGGATAACGGTGATCGTCTGCGGGTCAGCGTCACCGATAACGGCATCGGCATCGCACCACCGATGCAGGCGAAGATTTTCGAGCGTTTCACCCAGGCCAGCGAAGAAGTGGCGCAGCGCTTTGGCGGCACCGGGCTGGGGTTGGCGATCTGCAAACACCTGGTGGAACACATGGGGGGAAACATCGGCGTTACCAGCGAAGTCGGGCGGGGCAGCTGTTTCTGGTTTGAACTGACGCTGCAACCGGCTGCTGGCGCGACGGTGCAAATGCCGATGGCTGTGGCTGGGCCGGCGCTGAATGTTCTGGTGGTCGAGGACGTGCCGCTCAATCGCGAAGTGGTCGAGGGTTTGCTGAAGCGGGACGGCCACCAGGTATGGCTGGCCGAAGAGGGCGAACAGGCTTTGCTGCAGTGCGCCACGCGGACGTTCGATCTGATTCTGCTCGACGTGCATCTGCCCGGCATGAGTGGCGTTGAGTTATGCAAACGAATTCGCAGCCTCGACGGGCCGAACCGTTCGGCGCGCATTTTCGCCCTGACGGCCAGCGTACAGCCCGCTTTGGTCAGAGGGTATCTGGATGCCGGCATGGATGGCGTGCTGGCCAAACCGCTGAAGTTGGACCAACTGCGCAAAGCATTGAGCGAACAACTGCTGAGCCTGGAGCCGTTGCCAAGCGACAGCGCGGTGGACTGGCCGCTGCTGCAAACCCATCGCACGTTGCTTGGCGAGCAGAAGGTGCAGGGGTTGTTGGTGATGCTACGGGATTCGATCCTGCAGCATGGTGAAGCGTTGCGCGAAGCCATCGGCGCCGACGACTGTACCGAAGTCGCGCACCTGGCCCACCGTTTGGCCGGCAGCTGCGATTCACTGGGCTTTCGTGCCTTGGCCGATGTGCTTCGGTCGCTCGAAGAATCGGCACGGGTCAGCGATGAAGCGACCGTGCGCCTGCTCGCGCCGCAGGTCGATGAGCAATGCCAGGGCTCGCTGCATACGCTGGAGCAGCTGTTGCAGCGCTGACGTACAAATTTGTTACGACTTTTCACAACTTCGATCTTTACGTACAACGCGAACTTACATCGCTTTCCAATAATCGACGCAACCGCCGCAGCGCGGTCTTCGAAGCTTATTGGAGATAATAATAATGAATTGCCGTAAAGCTGATCCTTCCCTGCGCCATGACGTCCTGTCATTCGCCCCGCGCCTCACCGACTGCTGAGGAGCCGACATGAGCGATAACACAGAACGCAAAGGCATCCATCTGACCCGCGCCCTGAAAAGCCGGCACATCTTCATGTTGTCCCTGGGCGGTGTGATCGGCACCGGGCTGTTCATGGGGTCCGGCGTGACCATCAATCAGGGCGGCCCGGTGGGTGCAATCCTGGCGTACCTGGTTGCCGGTTTCCTGATGTACCTGGTGATGGTCTGTCTGGGGGAATTGTCGGTACAGATGCCGGTGTCCGGCTCGTTCCAGACCCACGCTACCAAATACATCGGCCCGGCCACCGGCTTCATGATCGGCTGGGTGTACTGGATGAGCTGGGCCACCACCGTGGGCCTTGAATTCACCGCCGCCGGCATGCTGATGACCCGATGGTTCCCGGCGGTGCCGATCTGGTATTGGTCGGCGTTGTTTGTGGTGGTGCTGTTCGGCATCAATGCCATGGCGACCCGCGCCTTCGGTGAAGCGGAGTACTGGTTCTCGGGGATCAAGGTGGCGGCGATTCTGGGATTCATCGTCGTTGGCGTACTGGTGATCTTTGGTGCGATCCCGCTGACCAGCGGCGCACCGGCACCGATGATGAGCAACCTGATTGGCGACTCGCTGTTCCCCAACGGTTTGTCGGCGGTGTTCGCGGTGATGATGACGGTGGTCTATGCGTTCCAGGGTTGCGAGATCATGGGCGTGGCGGCGGGTGAAACCGATCAGCCGGAAAAAAGCATTCCCCGTGCCGTGCGCAACGTGGTGTTCCGCGTGCTGATTTTTTACGTGCTGGCGATCGTCGTGCTGTCGGCTATTGTGCCGTGGCAGCAAGCGGGGCTGATGGAAAGCCCGTTCGTGCAGGTGTTCGACATGGTCGGCATTCCGTTTGCCGCTGACTTGATGAACTTCGTGATCCTCACCGCGATTCTGTCGGTGGGCAACTCCGGCCTGTATGCCTCGACTCGCATCCTGTGGGCGATGTCGAAAACCGGCATGGCACCCAAGAGCCTTTCGCCGCTGAGCAAACGCGGTGTTCCGCTGCGCGCCTTGAGCATCACCCTGTGCTTTGCACTGGTGTCGTTGATGACCAGTTTCGTTGCCGCCGACACCTTGTTCATGGTGCTGATGGCGGTGAGCGGCATGTCCGGCACCGTGACCTGGATTGTCATCGCACTGGCCCAGTACAAGTTCCGCAAGACGTATTTGCGTGAGGGCGGCAAGTTGAGCGACCTGAAATACCGCGCCCCATGGTTCCCGGTGCTGCCGCTGATGTGCATCACATTGTGCTGCTCGTTGTTCGTGTTCCTGGCGCTGGATGAAACCCAGCGTCCGTCGCTGTATTGGGGCTTCGGGTTTATTGCGCTGTGCTATGGCGCTTACTTCCTGATCAATCGCAAGCGTGAGGCAGTACTGGCGCCTAGCTTGCCGTCTGCCTGATCGCAAATTCTGTGACCGACCCATGACTACTGTGGGAGCTAGCCTGCTAGCGATAGGGCCTTCACATTCAAAGAAGATGTTGAATGTGTCGCCGTCATCGCTAGCAGGCTAGCTGCCACACTGTTTTTCGGTAGATCGCAGACTCTGTGACCAAACCATGACCACTGTAGCCAGCAGTTGTTTTGCGCTGCCCTGTAGGCAGTTGTTCGAAGTTGTAACAGCGACCTTTCCCCATTCCCCGCAATTTCCGTTTAACCCAATAAAACCAATGCCTTGATGACTTTTTCCGCTTGTTACAGTTGATTTAGATCCCGCTTGCCGCCTTGCTGAACACTCGTTTAGTATGGCCTCAAGTCGCATCACCTCAGACCAATCACAATAATTCGAGGGTTCCCATGACTACTCATGATTCTCTGCTCAGTCAGGTCGAAGCAGGCGTTGCCTGGATCACGCTCAATCGCACCGCTCAACGCAATGCGCTGGACATCCCGACCCTGAAAAACCTGCATGCCTTGCTCGATGCCTTCAACGCCGATCCTGCGGTGCGTGTGGTGGTGCTGACGGGCAGCGGTCGCAGTTTCTGTGCAGGTGCCGACCTCGATGAATGGGCTGAAGCTGAAGCCCGTGGCGCGCTGGAAACCTACGGCTGGACCGAAACCGCCCACGCCCTGATGACCCGTCTGCACAGCCTGGAAAAACCTACCATCGCCGCCATCAACGGCACCGCCGTCGGCGCCGGGATGGACTTGACCCTGTGCTGCGACCTGCGCATCGCCGGGCAATCGGCTCGCTTCAAGGCCGGCTACACCAGCATGGCCTATTCACCGGATGCCGGCGCCAGCTGGCACCTGCCGCGACTGATCGGCAGCGAGCAGGCCAAGCGCCTGCTGTTCCTCGACGAGCTGTGGGGCGCTGACCGTGCCTTCGATGCGGGCCTGGTGGGTGATGTCTGCGCCGACGATCAACTGCTGAGTGTCACCAGCGAACTGGCTGCACGCCTGGCCGCCGGGCCGACCTTCGCGTTCGCCCAGACCAAAAAACTCATGCGTGAAGGCGCCCAGCGAAGCCTGCCCGAACAACTGCAAGCCGAGCTCGCCGCCGGCCTGTTGTGCGGTCGCAGCGAAGACGGCAACGAAGCCTTGCGCGCCGCCATGGAAAAGCGCCCGGCACGTTTCGTCGGTCGTTGATACCCACACTTCTTTCAGCACATGAACAACAGGTAGCACCATGAATTTCCAACTGACCCAAGAACAAGAAATGTTGGTGGACTCGGTACGCAGCTTCGTCGAGAAGGAACTGCTGCCCCATGAAGAAGCCGTCGATCGCGCCGACGAAGTCTCGCCTGAACTGGCGGCGCAGATTCGCGGCAAGGCAATCGCCGCCGGGTTCTACGCCTTCAACATGCCGGAAGAAGTGGGCGGTGGCGGCCTGGATTATCTGTCCCAGGCCCTGATCGAGCGTGAGCTGTCCAAGGTGTCCTGGGCGCTGCACGTGTTCGTCGCGCGCCCATCGAAGATCCTCATGGCGTGCAAGGACGAGCAGATCAACGACTACCTGTTGCCATGCATCCAGGGCGAGAAAATCGACTGCTTCGCGTTGACCGAACCCGGTGCAGGTTCCGATGCCAATGCGATCAAGACCCGCGCCGTGCGTGACGGTGACGACTACATCATCAATGGCAGCAAGCACTTCATCAGCCATGCCGGCCACGCCGACTTCGCCATTGTTTTCGCCGTGACCGACACCTACGAGCACAACGGCAAGAAGCGCAACGCCGTGACCTCGTTCCTGGTTGATCGCAACACGCCGGGCATGACGATCCGTCGCGGGCCGAAGTGCGTGAGCAACCGTGGTTATCACACCTTCGAGATGTTCTTCGACGACTGCCGCGTACCGGCCAGCAAAGTGCTGGGTGAAGTCGGCAAAGGCTGGGAAGTGGCCAACGCCTGGCTGACGGCGGGGCGCGTGATGGTTGCGGCCAACTGCGTCGGTCAGGCGCAACGGGCGCTGGACGTGTCGCTGCAATGGGCCGCGGATCGCAAGCAGTTCGGCCAACCGATCGGCAGCTATCAGGGTGTCTCGTTCAAATTGGCCGACATGGCCACACAAATCCGCGCCGCTGAACTGCTGACCCTGCACACCGCCTGGAAAATGGATCAAGGCACCATGACCGATGGCGAGGCCGGCATGGCCAAGCTGTTCGCCAGCGAAGTGCTCGGTCGCGCCGCCGATGAGGCGGTGCAGATTTTCGGTGGCATGGGCCTGATGGATGAAGGCCCGGTGGAGCGCATCTGGCGTAACGCGCGGATCGAGCGGATCTGGGAAGGCACGTCGGAAATCCAGCGCCACATCATTTCCCGCGAACTGTTGCGCCCATTGCTGCGCTGATCGGACCGGAGAACCCCTATGTCCCAGACGATTCGTGACAACCTCAAACGCATGCTCGCACCAAGGCACGTGGCGTTTGTCGGCGGCCGCAGCATGGCCCGTGCGCTCAAACGCTGTGCCGAGGGCGGCTACCTCGGGCAAATGTGGCTGGTCAATCCGCAGCATGACAGCCTTGAAGGCGTGCCGTGCGTACGTAACATCGCGGACCTGCCAACTGGCCCCGACGCTGTTTTTATCGCTACCAACCGAGAACTGACCCTGACCTGCGTGGCCGAGCTGGCCGCCATCGGCGCGGGCGGGGCGATCTGCTACGCCTCCGGTTTCGCCGAAACCGGTGCCGAAGGCCAGGCGCTGCAACAGCAACTGCTTGAGGTCGCTGGCGACATGGCCTTGCTCGGCCCCAACTGCTACGGCCTGCTCGACTACCTGCACAGCTCCGCACTATGGCCGGTAGCCCATGGTGGCAAAGCGGTGGAGAAGGGCGTTGCGGTGCTGACCCAGAGCGGCAACTTTGCCTACAACCTGTCGATGAGCGACCGCTCGCTGCCGGTGGCCTACATGGCTTCGGTCGGCAATCAGGCGCAACTGGGCGTCGCCGAGTTGATGGACGTGTTGCTCGACGAGCCACGCGTCACTGCAATTGGCCTGCACCTCGAAGGCCTGAAAAACGTGCCGGGTTTCGCCCGCGCCGCGCACAAGGCGCTGGAAAAAGGCATCCCGATCATTGCCCTGAAAACCGGCGTGTCACAGATTGGCGCCGAGCTGGCCTTGAGTCACACCAGTTCGCTGTCCGGTTCCGATGCGCTGTATGACGCGCTGTTTGATCGTCTTGGCGTGATCCGCGTCAGCGGCCCGGTGAGCTTTGTCGAAACGTTAAAAGCGGCTGCGTGCGGCAACCTGCCAGCGGGCAACAGCCTGATCGCGCTGGCCTGTTCCGGTGGTGACGCCGGCTTGACCGCCGACTATGCCGAACGCAATCAACTGGCACTGCCCAAGCTCGACGCCGGACAAGTCGGCGAACTGGCCGAGGTGCTGCCGAGCTACGCCAACCTGGTCAATCCGTTGGACTTCACCACGGCGATCTGGGGTGACGGCGAGGCCTTGAATCGCATGCTCGACAGCGCTCTGCGCACCGAAGCGGATGCGGCGATGCTGGTGCTCGACTATCCGGCGGAGTTCACCGGTGAGCGCAAGGAATGCGATTTGCTGCTGGACCTGTACTGCAAGGCGCTGGCGCGTCACGGCAAGAGCGGCTTCGTCACCTCGGCGTTCCCGGAGCTGCTGCCAGCCCATGCCCGCGAGCGTCTGCATGCCGAGGGCGTGGCAGCGTTGCAAGGTGTCGAGGACGGCTTGGCGGCGTGGGGCCGCATCGCTGGTTACCAGCGCAATCGTCTGGCGCTGTTGGCGTTGGGCGAGTCGGCGCTGGTGCCGCTGTGCCCGCACGCGCTTGCAGGCGAAGGGCAATTGCTCAACGAGTGGGATTCGAAACAGGCGCTGCGAGCTTTCGGCTTGCCGACACCCAACGGCGTTCTCAGCCAGGTGGCCAACGCATTGAAAGATGCCGATGCGCTGGGCTATCCGCTGGTGCTCAAAGCCGTCAGCGATCAGTTGCCGCACAAGACCGAAGCCGGTGCCGTGGCACTGAACCTCAAGGATGGCACCGCGCTAAGTGCTGCACTGCAAGCAATGAGCGCGAGCATCGCGGCTTACGCGCCGGGCGTTGCGTTCGATCAACTGCTACTCGAACCCATGGCCAAACCGCCGTTGGTGGAGCTGATCGTCGGCATCAAACGCGAAAATGATTTCGCCCTAGCCCTGGTGATCGGTGCCGGCGGAATCCTGGTGGAGTTGCTCAAGGACAGTCGCAGCCTGTTGCTGCCGACCACCGACGGGGCCATTCGCAAGGCCTTGTTGAGCCTGCGCAGCGGGGCGTTGCTGCAAGGCTTTCGCGGTCGTGAACCGGCAGATCTGGAGGCGTTGGTGGCAGCCATTCGCGCCGTGGCCGATTACGCCTGCGAAAACGCCGGGCAGCTGCTGGAACTCGATGTGAACCCATTGTTGGTCGGCGCCCATGGCACGACCGCGGTCGATGCGTTGATTCGCCTTGGCCATGCGTGAGGACCTGAACATGCAAAGCAAAACCTTGACCGGAGGCCAGGCGCTGGTGCGCCTGCTGGCCAACTACGGCGTCGATACCGTGTTTGGTATTCCCGGGGTGCACACCCTTGAGCTGTATCGCGGCTTGCCCGGCAGCGGCATACGCCACGTCCTGACCCGTCACGAACAGGGCGCCAGCTTCATGGCCGACGGCTATGCGCGGGTCAGCGGCAAACCGGGCGTGTGCTTCATCATCACCGGGCCGGGCGTGACCAACGCCGCCACCGGTATTGGCCAGGCCTACGCCGATTCGATCCCGATGCTGGTGATTTCCAGCGTCAACCACAGCGCGAGCCTCGGCAAGGGCTGGGGTTGCCTGCACGAGACCCAGGATCAGCGCGCCATGACCGCGCCCATCACCGCGTTCTCGGCCGTGGCCTTGACCGCCGAAGATCTGCCGGAACTGATTGCCCGCGCTTACGCCGTGTTCGATAGCGAGCGTCCGCGCCCGGTGCACATTTCGGTGCCGCTGGACGTGTTGTCCGCGCCGATTGCCCGCGACTGGAGCAATGAAGTGGTACGCCGTCCGGGGCGCGGCCCGGCATCGGCCATCGCGCTGGATGAAGCCGTGGCCAAACTCAACAGCGCCAAACGTCCGATGATCATCGCTGGTGGCGGTGCATTGAATGCCGCACAGCAACTGAGCGAACTCAGTACCCGGCTCGCGGCCCCGTTGTTCACTAGCGTTGCCGGCAAAGGCCTGCTGCCACCGGACGCGCCATTGAACGCCGGATCATCCCTGTGCGTTGAACCGGGCTGGAACCTGATCGCCGAGGCCGACGTGGTGCTGGCGGTCGGCACCGAAATGGCCGACACCGATTTCTGGCGCGAACGCCTGCCGCTCAACGCGCAACTGCTGCGGGTCGATATCGACCCGCGCAAGTTCAACGATTTCTACCCGTGTGCGGTGGCACTACACGGCGATGCGCAACAAACCCTGGGTGGTTTGCTTGAGCGCCTGCCGGTCGAGCCCCGCGATGCCAGCGCAGCCGTTGCCTCGGTCAGCGCTCTGCGTGAAGCGGTCAAGGCGAGCCATGGGCCGTTGCAGTCGATTCATCAGTCGATCCTCGACCGTATTGCCGCCCAGCTGCCGGAAAACGCGTTCATCAGCACCGACATGACGCAACTGGCCTACACCGGCAATTACGCCTTCGACAGCCGCGCCATCCGCAGCTGGTTGCACCCCACCGGCTACGGCACCTTGGGCTATGGCCTGCCGGCGGGCATCGGTGCCAAGTTCGGTGCCCCGCAACGTCCGGGGTTGGTGCTGGTGGGCGACGGCGGCTTTCTCTACACCGCGCAGGAACTGGCCACGGCGGTGGAGGAACTCGACAGTCCGCTGGTGGTGCTGCTGTGGAACAACGACGCGCTGGGGCAGATTCGCGACGACATGCTCGGCCTGGATATCGAACCGATTGGCGTGTTGCCGCGCAATCCGGATTTCGTTGCGCTGGGTCGGGCGTTTGGTTGCACCGTCAATCAGCCGCAAAGCCTGGCCGAGCTGGAAACCGATCTGCACAACGGCTTCAAGCGTAACGGTGTGACCCTGATCGAACTCAAACACGCCTGCGCGCGTTGATGTTCATCTTTCAATTACAGGGCTATTTAAAGGGGATGGCACCATGCGCTTTTCCGATCTGACTCAACGTATCGCCGGGGACGGCGCCGCCGCGTGGGAAATTCACTACCGCGCCCTGGCACTGCGCGAACAAGGCGAAGACATTCTGCTGTTGTCCGTGGGTGACCCGGATTTCGACACGCCGCAACCTATCGTTCAGGGCGCCATCGACAGCCTGTTGTCCGGCAACACCCATTACGCCGAAGTACGCGGCAAGCGCGCCTTGCGCGAAGCCATCGCCAAGCGTCATCAGCTACGCAGTGGCCAGGCCGTCTCGGCGGACCAGGTGACCGTGCTGGCCGGGGCGCAATGCGCGCTGTTCAGCGTTGCCCAGTGTGTACTCAATCCAGGCGACGAGGTGATCGTCGCCGAACCGATGTATGTCACTTATGAGGCGGTGTTTGGTGCTTGCGGTGCGGTGGTGGTTCCAGTGCCGGTGCGTTCGGAAAACGGTTTCCGTGTGCTGCCTGAAGACGTCGCCACCCGCATCACGCCGCGTACCCGTGCGCTGGCCCTCAACAGCCCGCACAACCCATCGGGTGCAAGCCTGCCGCGCAGCACCTGGCAGGCGTTGGCAGAACTGTGCATCGGCCACGACCTGTGGCTGATTTCCGATGAGGTCTACAGCGAACTGCTGTTCGAAGGTGAACACATCAGCCCGGCGAGCCTGCCGGGCATGGCCGAACGTACCGCGACCCTCAACAGCCTGTCGAAATCCCACGCCATGACCGGATGGCGCGTTGGCTGGGTGGTCGCGCCGCCTTCGCTGGCCGCGCACCTGGAGAACCTTGCGCTGTGCATGCTCTACGGTTCGCCGGATTTCATCCAGGACGCGGCGGTGATCGCACTGGAAAGCAATCTGCCAGAGCTCGACGCCATGCGCGAAGCTTATCGCCAGCGTCGTGACCTGGTGTGCGACAGCCTGGCCGATTGCCCCGGTGTGCGGGCCTTGAAACCTGATGGCGGGATGTTCGTGATGGTCGATATTCGCGAAACCGGGCTCAGCGCGCAGGCGTTCGCCGATCGGCTGCTCGATCGTCATGGCGTCTCGGTGCTGGCCGGTGAGGCTTTTGGCCCAAGCGCTGCCGGGCACATTCGCCTCGGCTTGGTGGTGGGTGCAGAACCGCTACGTGACGCCTGCCAGCGTATTGCCCGTTGCGCCCGTGAATTGATGGAGGCTCAGTTACATGCTTAATCACAAGGCACTGTTTATTGATGGACGCTGGCAAGTCCCGTCGGGGCAGGGCGTCGCTCAGGTGATCAACCCGGCCACCGAAGAATCAGTCGGCAGCGTGCCGCTGGGCGATGAGCGTGATGTCGACAACGCTGTCGCAGCTGCGCGCAAGGCCTTCGGGACCTGGTCGCGCACGCCATCGAGCGTGCGTGCCGGATACATTCGCGCACTGACCGAACAACTGCGCAGCCGCGCCGATGAAATGGCGGCCGTGATCACCGCTGAATTGGGCATGCCCGTGCAATGGTGCCGCTCGGTGCAGGTCGATGGGCCCATCGTCGGGCTTGAGCAATACGCCGAACTCGCCGGTTTGATGGACGAAGTGCGCGAAGTTGGCAACTCGTTGGTGATCCGCGAAGCCGTGGGCGTCTGCGCCTTCATCAATCCATGGAATTACCCGCTGCATCAATTGATCGGCAAACTCGCCCCGGCACTGGCCGCCGGCTGCACCGTGGTGGTCAAGCCGAGCCAGGAAACGCCGCTGCACGCCTTTTTGCTGGCACAGATGATCGAAGCCATCGGCCTGCCGGCCGGCGTATTCAATCTGGTCAGCGGGCCGGGCTCGAAGGTCGGCGAAGCGTTGGCCAAGCACCCGGACGTGGACATGGTGTCGTTTACCGGTTCAACCGGCGCCGGAGTTCGGGTTGCGCAGGCTGCGGCGCCTTCGGTGAAACGGGTGTGCCTGGAACTGGGCGGCAAGTCGCCGCTGCTGATCGCCGAGGATGCCGACTTGGCCGCAGCTGTGCGCTACGGCGTGCAGGACGTGATGATCAACTCCGGGCAGACCTGCACCGCATTGACCCGCATGTTGCTGCCAGCCAGTCGTTATGCCGAAGCCGTGGAATTGGCGTTGGCCGAAACCCTGAGTCTGCGCATGGGCGATCCGCTCGATCCGCAGAGTTTCCTCGGCCCAATGTGTTCGGCGGGGCAACGACGCACCGTGCTCGATTACATCAAGGTCGGCCAGCAGGAAGGGGCGCGGCTGGTGTGCGGTGGCGATGTCCCGGCCGCGTTCGAGCGTGGCTTCTATGTCAGCCCGACGCTGTTTGCCGATGTCGACAACCGCATGCGCATTGCCCAGGAAGAAATTTTCGGCCCTGTGTTGTGCCTGATCCCCTACGCCGATGAAGCGCAGGCGATCCAGATCGCCAATGACTCGCCATTCGGCCTGTCCAGCGGTGTCTGGGCCGGCAGCACCGAGCGGGCCTTGCAACTGGGGCGGCAACTGCGGGCGGGCCAGTGTTTTCTCAATGGCGCGGCGTTCAATTATCAGGCGCCGTTCGGTGGCTACAAGCAATCGGGCAATGGTCGGGAGTGGGGGGAAGAAGGGCTGAACGAGTTCGTCGAAGTGAAGGCGATTCAGGTGTGACCGGTTACCCGCGATCTGCGCTCGTCAACACTCAACCCATACGCTGGAAAAAGTCTAAGGAATCACCATGAAAGTACTGATCGTTCACGCCCACCCGGAAGCAAAGTCCTTCACCGCCGCCCTGCGTGATCAGGCCGTGGCCTCCCTTGAAGCCCAGGGCCATGAAGTGCAAGTCAGCGACCTGTACAAAATGAACTGGAACCCGGTGGCGAGTGACGCTGACTTTTCCTCCCGGGAAAACCCCGAGTATCTGGTCTACGCACTGGAACAACGCCTTGGGGTAAAGAGCCAGTCGCTGGCGCCGGACATACAGGCCGAACTGGACAAACTGCTGTGGGCAGACCTGTTGATCCTCAACTTCCCGATCTTCTGGTTCTCCGCCCCGGCCATGCTCAAGGGCTGGATCGACCGGGTGCTGGTGTCGGGCATTTGTTATGGCGGCAAGCGCTTTTACGATCAGGGTGGCTTGGCGGGCAAGAAGGCGCTGGTGACGGTGACGTTGGGCGGGCGCGAACACATGTTTGGCGAAGACGCGATTCATGGCCCGTTGCAGGACATGCTGCGGCCGATTCTGCGCGGGACGTTGGCTTATGTGGGGTTTGATGTGTTGGAGCCGTTTGTGGCTTGGCATGTGCCGTATATCAGCGATGAGGCACGTAAGGGGTTTCTTGTGGAGTATGACCTGCGACTGCAGCATTTGAGTGATGATCTTCCGTTGGTGTTTCCGAAGTTGGCGGATTTTGATGAGAAGCTTTATCCGCTGGCTACAAATGCCTGATTAACACCAAAACTTGCAGGAGCGGGCTTGCCCGCGATGAACGCCAAGGCGCCGCGGACTTTCAGGATGCCCGCGTTATCGTTGACGTCCATCGCCAGCAAGCTGCCCGCGAAGGCGGTGTGTCAGGCACCATTGATATTGGATGTGCCGGCCTTTTCGCGGGCAAGCCTCGCTCCCACAGGTTTTGCTTCGTTCACAAGTGCTGTGGCTGGCACAGGAACCTGTGGGAGCGGGCTTGCCCGCGAAGGCGGTGTGTCAGGCACCACTGATATTGGATGTGCCGGCTTCTTCGCGGGCAAGCCACGCTCCCACAGGTTCTTGTGTTGACCATAAAAAAGCCCCGCGACCGAATGAGACGCGAGGCCAAAAAATTGGTTGGTTGCGGCCAACCAAAGGAGCTCTTGGAGAACCCTGTTACTTGCTGGCGACCGTCTCCGGTTGCCATCCGCCACCGAGGGCCTTGTAGATCGCCACGATGCCGCGATACAGATCGACTTCGGCCTGGGCCTGCGTATCCTCTGCCGCCAGACGCTCGCGCTGGGCATCGAGCAGGACGAGGAAGTCAGCGGTGCCTTCGCGGTAGCGAATTTCGGCCAGATTGGCCGCTGAACGGCTCGATTCGCTTTGGCGAATCAGCGAAATCAGACGCTGCTGGCGTTTGCCGTAGTCGCTGAAGGCGTTTTCCGATTCTTCCAGGGCCAGCAATACCTGTTGCTCGTAGGTCGCCAGGGCGCCCTCGGCATCGGCATCGGCACCACGAATGCGAGCCTTCACGCTACCCAGGTCAAACGCTGCCCAAGTAATGCTCGGGCCCAGCGCCCAGGCGTTGGCCGCCGAGGAACCGATTTGCGAGCCACGTCCGGCGGTCCAGCCGAGGAAACCGCTGAGGCTGACCCGCGGAAACAGATCCGCCTTGGCAACGCCAATCCGCGCCGTGGCCGAAGCCAGCTTGCGTTCAGCACTGAGAATGTCCGGACGGCGTTGCAGCAGTTCACCCGGATCGCCGATCGGCAAGGCCTTGGTAATCGCCGGCAAGTCTTTCGGGCTCAGGTCCACGGTCAACTTGTCGGGGCGCTCGCCCAGCAGGGTGGCGATGCGGTTTTTCTCACGCACCTGTTCAGCCTGCAATTGCGGAACGCTGGCTTCGACCGAGGCCAGACGCGCGTCGGCACGTTCCACATCGAGCTGATCGCCGACGCCGGCATCACGCAGGCTGATGGTGATCTTGCGCGACTCCTGCTGGTTTTCCAGGTTGGCCAAGGCGATCTTTTCCCGCAGCTGTGCACCGCGCAGCTGACCGTAGGAATCCACCAACTCGGCAATCATGGTCACTTGCAGTTGGTACAGATCAGCCTCGAACGCCTGTTGCTCGGCGTTGGCCGATTCCAGGTTGCGCTGGATGCGGCCAAACAGGTCGATCTCCCAAGCCATGTCCAGGCCCAGGTCATAGCGTTCGCTGTTGACCCGGTTGGTGGTCTCGCCAGGAATCTGCCCTTTGCCCAAGTCACTGCTGACCCGGCTGGTGACGGTTGGCATGGCGTCGTTGCTGACGTCATCGCGGATCGCCCGCGCCGCTTTCCAGCGGGCGAAGGCGACGCGCAGATCACGGTTGCCCTTGAGGGATTCGGTCACCAACTGATTGAGGGTCGGATCTTCGAACTGCTGCCACCAGACACCCTCGAAACGCGAGCGGTCAAAGTTCTTCTGGCCGGCCGCACCATCGGTAGCGGTCGTAATGTTGGCCGCCTCGGTGGCGGGGGTCTTGTAGTCCGGGCCGACGGCACAGGCGCTCAGCGCCAGTACCAAAAGGCTCGGCAGGAAGGCTTTCAGACTCATCAATGGGACTCCAGCGGCTTTTCGAGTTTCAGTGCTTTGGCTGCCTTGCGTGCTTCACCGCGCTCGACAAAGTTGCGAATCAGTACGTAGAACACTGGCGTCAACAACAGACCGAAGAAGGTCACCCCGAGCATCCCGGAGAACACCGCCACACCCATGGCATGACGCATTTCTGCACCGGCACCGCTGGAGAACACCAGGGGCACCACGCCCATGATGAACGCGAAGGAGGTCATCAGGATCGGCCGCAGACGCAGGCGGCAAGCTTCCAGCACCGCAGCCAGCGGGTTGAGGCCTTCCATCTGTTTATCCTTGGCGAACTCGACGATCAAAATCGCGTTCTTACAAGCCAGGCCCACCAGTACGATCAAGCCGATCTGGGTAAAGATGTTGTTGTCACCACCGGACACGATCACCCCGGTAATGGCCGACAGCAGGGTCATCGGCACGATCAGGATCACCGCCAGTGGCAGGCTCCAGCTTTCGTATTGCGCGGCGAGCACCAGGAACGCCAGCAGTACGCAGAGCGGGAACACGAACAGCGCGGTGTTGCCGGACAGAATCTGCTGGTAGGTCAGGTCGGTCCATTCGTAGGTCATGCCGTTGGGCAGTTCTTCCTTGAGCAGTTTCTCGATGGCTTTTTCGGCTTGGCCGGAGCTGTAGCCGGGGGCTGCCGCACCGTTGATTTCAGCGGTGATGAAGCCGTTGTAGTGCATCACGCGGTCCGGCCCCGAGGTATCGCTGACCTTGATGAAGGTCGCCAACGGGATCATCTCGCCCTTGTTGTTGCGCACTTTCAGCTGGCCGATCTGGTCGGACTCGAGGCGGAACTGTTGCTCGGCCTGAACGTTGACCTGATAGGTGCGACCGAAGCGGTTGAAGTCGTTGGCATACAGCGAACCCAGGTAGATCTGCAGGGTGTCGAAGATGTCGCTGACGGCCACGCCGTGGGTCTTGGCTTTTTCGCGGTCGATAGCAGCATCGACCTGCGGCACGTTCACGGTGTAGCTGGTGAACAGGCCGGCCAACTCCGGCACGTTATGGCTCTTGGCAATGATGTTCATGGTCTGCTTGTACAGTTCGTCGTAGCCCAGGTTGCCCCGATCTTCGATTTGCAGACGGAAACCACCAATGGTGCCCAGGCCTTGTACCGGCGGCGGTGGGAAGATCGCCATGTAGGCTTCCTGGATCCCGGCAAACTGGCCGTTCAAGGCACCGGCGATGGCGCCAGCGGACATGCTCGGGTCCTTGCGCTCATCGAACGGCTTGAGGGTCACGAACACGATGCCAGCGTTCGGGCTGTTGGTGAAACCGTTGATCGACAGACCCGGGAACGCTACGGCGCTTTCCACGCCCGGCTGCTTGAGTGCCAGGTCGGACATGCGCTTGATCACGTCTTCGGTACGATCCAGGCTCGCAGCGTCTGGCAATTGCGCGAACGCCACCAGGTATTGCTTGTCCTGGCCGGGCACGAAACCGGTCGGGGTGTTGGAGAAACCGAAGAAGGTCAGCACCATCAAGCCTGCGTACAGCAAAAGGGCGATGCCACTTGAGCGGATGACCCGGCGCACGGTGCCGACATAGCCGTGGCTGGCCTTTTCAAAGAAGCGGTTGAACGGACGGAACAGCCAGCCACCGAAGATCTTGTCCAGGACTCTGGAGAAGCGGTCTTTCGGTGCATCGTGGCCCTTGAGCAACACAGCAGCGAGCGCCGGCGACAGGGTCAGCGAGTTGAAGGCCGAGATCACGGTGGAGATCGCAATGGTCAGGGCGAACTGCTTGTAGAACTGACCGGTGAGACCCGAAATGAACGCTGCTGGAACGAACACCGCACACAGCACCAGCGCCGTCGCAATGATCGGGCCGGTCACTTCGCCCATGGCCTTTTTGGTCGCATCGAAGGGGTTAAGCCCCAGTTCAATGTTGCGCTCGACGTTCTCCACCACCACGATGGCGTCGTCCACCACGATACCGATCGCCAGTACCAGGCCGAACAGCGACAGCGCATTGAGCGAGAAGCCGAACAGGTGCATCACCGCAAACGTACCGATCAACGATACCGGCACCGCCACCAACGGAATGATCGAGGCGCGCCAGGTTTGCAGGAACAGAATCACCACCAGTACCACGAGGATCAGCGCTTCGAACAGGGTGTGAACCACCGCCTCGATGGAGCCGCGCACGAAGATCGTCGGGTCATAGACGATGCTGTAGTCCATGCCTTGCGGGAAACCTTTCTTCAGCTCTTCCATCTTCGCCCGAACCTCGTTGGAGATTTCGATGGCGTTCGAACCTGGGCGCTGGAAGATCGGGATGGCCACGGCCGGCTGGTTGTTCAGCAATGAACGCAGGGCGTATTGGCTGGAACCCAGCTCGACGCGGGCGATGTCCTTGAGGCGGGTGATTTCACCGTTGTCGCCTGCACGAATGATGATGTTCTCGAACTCTTCCTCGGAGACCAGACGGCCCTGGGTGTTGATCGACAGCTGGAAGCTCTGGGCACTCGGGGAGGGCGGCGCACCCAGTTGACCGGCGGCCACCTGGCGGTTCTGTTCACGGATGGCGGTCACGACATCGGTGGCGGTCAGGTTGCGCGAAGCGGTCTTGTTCGGATCGAGCCAGACCCGCAACGAGTAGTCACCCATACCGAACAACTGCACATCACCGACACCACCCAGACGAGCCAGCTCATCCTTGATGTTGAGGATCGCGTAGTTCGACAGGTAGAGCATGTCGTAGCGTTTGTCCGGCGAGGTCAAGTGCACGACCATGGTCAGGTCGGGCGACGCCTTGTCCACGGTGATACCGATGCGCGTCACTTCCTCGGGAAGCTTCGGTTCGGTGCGGGTCACGCGGTTCTGTACCTGCACCTGCGCGTTGTCCAGGTCGGTGCCCAGGGCGAAGGCGATGGTCAGGGTGATCGTGCCGTCGGCAGTCGACTGCGAGGACATGTACAACATGTTCTCTACGCCGGTGATGGCTTGCTCCAGCGGAGCGGCCACGGTTTCACCAATGACTTTGGGGTTGGCACCGGGGAAGTTGGCGCGGACCACTACAGTCGGCGGCACCACTTCCGGGTATTCGCTGATCGGCAATTGGAACAGCGAGATGGCGCCGGCGATCAGGATCAGCAGCGAGAGCACCGCTGCGAAGATCGGCCGCGAAATGAAGAATTTGGAAAAATTCATCGGAGTCGTTATCCCTTAACCGCGTGGAGTCACGGCAGCCAGTTTCACAGCCGTACCCGGCGCGACCTTGGCAGGCGCGACTTGGGGCAGGTTGCTGGCTTCCAGTGCTTGTCGTTGTTGTGCCAGGGCCGCGAGGGTTTGCTCGCTGGCCATCGGGATCACTTCAGGGGTCACCGGCGAGCCAGGACGCACCCGCTGCAGGCCCTTGACGATGATGGTGTCGTCCTTGTTCAGGCCATTGCGCACGATACGCAGGCCTTCGATCTTCGGACCCAGCTCGACCGGGCGGTAGGCGGTTTTGTTGTCCGCATCCATCACCAGTACGAACTTTTTGCCCAGGTCCGTTCCGACGGCTTCGTCATTGATCAGCATGGCGTTGTAGGTGCCGCTGCCCACCAGCTTCAGGCGCGCATAAAGCCCCGGGGTGTAGCTGCCGTCGCTGTTGTCGAACACGGCGCGACCACGGATGGTGCCGGTTTTCGGGTTGACCTGGTTGTCGACGAAGTTCATCTGGCCCAGGTGCGGGTTGCCGTCTTCGTTGGACAGGCCCATGTACACCGGAGTGGTAGCGCCGCGTTTGCCCTGGCGGGCGAGCTGGGTGTACTTGAGGAACACACGCTCGTCGGCGTCGAAGTAGGCGTAGACCTTGTCGGTGGAGACCACGCTGGTGAGCGGGGTGGTATCGGCGGTCACCAGGTTACCGGCGGTGATTTCCGCACGGCTGACGCGGCCGGCGATGGGCGCGGTGACGCGGGTAAAGCTCAGGTTCAGCTTGGCCAGGTCCAGCTGCGCTTGAAGGGCACCGACAGCGGCGCGGGCTTCTTGTGCTGCGCTGGTGCGCGAGTCGGCCAGTTCCGCCGAGATCGCGTTGCTGGTGCGCAGGCGCTCACCGCGCTGGGCTTCATTTTCGCTGCGGGTGGCAGTGGCGCGGGCTTGGGCTACCAGGGCTTCGAGGCGGCGGACTTCAGCCTGGAACGGACGCGGGTCGATCTGGAACAGCAGGTCGCCTTTCTTGATCAGTGCGCCTTCGGTGAAGGCCACTTCATCGATCTGGCCGGAGACCCGTGGGCGGATTTCTACGGTTTCCGGCGCTTCGAGGCGTCCGGTGAATTCGTCCCACTCGTTGACGGGTTGCTCCAGCACCTTGGCCACGCTGACTTTGGCCGCGGGCATCGTGGCGGCAGTTTCAGGCGCCTTGCCGCACGCGCTGATCACCACTACGGCCAATAAAGCCAACGGGAAGCGCAAATGTTTGAGTGACTGTTCCATGGATGCATCCGCCAATGTGTTGAGATTGGCGAATGATGCGCGGCAGGGTTGTATGGAACGAATCGAATGGGGCGAAGGTAACTATCATTCGGAATGATATAAGACCCGACCAAGCCCTCTAGATTGCACCTTCGGGTGATGGGCGATCAATCGGGTTGATGGCAATTCTGTGTTGCGCAGAAAGCATCAATCAGATCCCTGTCACTCTTGGCCGCTACCCACTTCTTGGTCTTCGAATGCACTGCGCACCGCTTCCACCACACGTTGCGCTCGGTGAGCGTCATCGAGCTGCGGATACGCTTTCTTCAACTTGCCAGAGACCTGCCAGCCGTTTTCCTTCAGAGAGCGAATGATGCGGTTCGCGTCCTGGTTCGGCATTTCCAGCACCTCTTTGAGACGTTCCTGGGCGCGCTGGAAAATGACCAGCACACGGGCCTCATCGGCCATCTCGGTGCGGACCGTATGCGCCACGACCTCTGCCGTGTACAGGACGTGTTCGGTCAAGTCGGGATAGCGCCATGCCCATTGCGCGTCGTCGTAGTCATCGAAGAACAGGTTGCTCGTGGTGCCGTCCTCGTAGGCGATGAGTTCGCCAAAGCGGTAGGACGATGCATAACGTTGCATGAATGGCCGCGAAAACACTTCCAGCGTGCGGTCGTAGCGTGCCCTGAAATCGATCGAGCTGGTGATGGTGGCCGATACCGGCAGGATCACGCCATCAGGCACTGCCTTATCGCGGATCAGTGTGTCGTTGATCAGGAAGCGATGGATCCGCCCATTGCCGTCCCGCATGGGGTGGATATAGACAAAGGCGAAGGCGAGTGCCGCTGCTCGGGCCAGTGGCTCGGCGCCTTGTGTTGCCAGCTCGAAAGCTTTCAGACCGTCGAGCAACTGCGCCAGCACCTCAAATGGCGGCGCGATGTAGTGCACGATGTCCTCGCGCATGGTCGCTTGTCCCACGAAGACCGGCGAGCGCCGCAGGCCCAGTCCAATGGCATCGTGACCCAGGATACCGGCTTGCAACGTGTGCAGGCTGTCGCTGCTCAAAGGGTCTTCGATATGGCCACAGTATTTTGCGATCACGTGGGCAAATCGCTGGATTCGGTCAGCCTTGTCTGCCTCTTTTTCGATCAGAAAGCTCGCACGGGACTCCTTGAGCGTCAGCCAACTGGCTGTGCGCATCAGAATGTCGGCGCCAAAGGTCTGGTTCAGCTCACCCAGTGCCGCATGCAGGTCGAATTGCAGTGCTTGTTGTACGGTTTCTGTACGCCGGATCAGGGGGCAAAACTGTGGCACGCCGGGCAGATTATCGTTGATGCGCCAGCGCCGTATCCGCAGTGGCACAACACGGGTCAGGTATTGCTTGGACGAAACGGCATCGACATAGCCGCCATTGGTGACATCCGGAACATCAAGTTGCTGTCCGGTCAGCCACTCGTACAGGAATCCGGTGCGGCGGGCATATTGGCCAAAGGGCGCTTGCCGGCACCAGGCTTCGATGGGCTTTGGGCCTACAGCCGCAAATAGTCGGGCGAAAAACTCGAGATGAATTTCTTCGTACTTGAGCCCAAACTCAAAATGCCCCGCGAAGTCGTCCGTCGGTTGGTAACTGGCAGGGTACTTACGCTGGATATGTCCGTTGCTCTCGCGGCTCGTTCGTGTCGTCCCGATCACCGATTCGACGCGCAAGGGTTGTGCAAGCGCGACACTGTAGTGATCGGCGAGCGCCTTGAATCCTACTTGCATTGTCGAATCCCCTAACCAGAGCTGAAAAATGATAGCGAGAAGGGGATGGTACGCGAAAACGATATTTCGACGAGTGTGAAAATGCTAATGATCACTTGAATTTATTAATAAACTAGCGATTTTCTCGAAAACGATAACGGGTGGTGCTCTTTGACCAGCGTAGGCCTGAACACCCGTTGTTTACGAACAATCAGAAGTTGAAATGGCGCTGGCGAAAGAGTCCGTGGCACCGGTAACGACTTGAGCCGATGGGCTGACAGACATCCGTGCACCGGCAGACAAGCTGCCGTTAATCCTGGGGATATGACACAGGGATGATTGCGCTCCCATGCTCATGCGGACATTCGCCACATCTGCAGTGAAAGGCAGCGGTTTTTTGTTGAAGGTGCCGCCCATTGCCAGGTCAAGAACCAGTTCACCGGTCTTACCCTCGATCTGGAGGTCTGCACCCTTGCTGCCTGCCACTGTCAGTTTGGACTGATCGACAGCACACGCAGGTGCCACGATTTTTATCCCTGCTTTCCCTGTGAGCCCCGTCAGTGGCTTGCTGGTATACAGCGTGATGTCCAGCGTATGGGAGGTGAATCGATCATTTTTCGCTGCGTCATTGACGATCAATAGCGCCTGGTTGTTCGTGGTCACCTGGAGCTTATCCAGCGTATCCGCGGAGCCTGAGACCACCATGGAAGACGTTGCAGCACATTTGATGGACAGGTTTATACCCTGTCGGACTTCAACGCTGCTGAAGGCGTTCAGGGCAAAGGTTTTTTCTGCGGCCAGTGCAGAGCAACCAACCGTGCTGGCCAGCAGTACAACCACCAGCTTCATCGTATTTCTGTTGATCATGAAACTTCCTTATTTCACAGTAATGTCGCCAGATCTCCATTAGCTCTGGAAACAAGTGCTCACGTCGGACGGTAATGGAATGGGGCGCCGGTGAAAGTCGATCAAAGACTATCCGGGTCGCCAAAAAACATCTGAATCCTTGAGCGCAGCCAACGCTCCCCCGGATCATTATCCTGCGACCCGCGCCAGGCCATGTGCAGTTCAAAACTGCGCACCGGCAACGGCGGGTCTTCGGCTCGTACACCACCGGCGGCCGTCAGTGCATCGGCCGTATAGTCCGGGACGGTCGCGACGATGTCAGTGCCGGAAAGCAGCGTACTCAAACCGTTGAACTGCGGCACCGCGAGCACAACGTGACGTTTACGCCCGAGCTTTTCCAGTTCTTCATCTATAAAGCCGCTGAGGTCGCCAGCGAACGAAACCAGCGCATGGGGGCGCGCGCAGAAGTCATCCAGGCTCAGAGGCCCCGGCACGGTGTCGGCGCGCAGCAGTTTTGGCATGCTACGACGCAGCACTTTGCGCTTGGCATTGGCTGGTAGGTCGGTGGTGTAGCTGACGCCAATGGAGATTTCACCGGACGCCAACAATCCCGGCATCAGGATGTAGTTGACCCGCCGAATGACCAGCACGATCCCTGGGGATTCGGCGCGCAGGCGCTTGAGCAACATCGGTAGCAAGGCGAATTCAACGTCGTCCGACAGCCCGATGCGGAAAACCGCTGTGCTGGTGGCCGGGTCGAATTCGGCCGCACGGCTGACGGCAGTGGAAATCGAATCGAGGGCCGGAGAGAGCAGGGCGAAGATTTCCACGGCCCGTGCGGATGGCTCCATGCTGCGGCCGGTTCGCACAAACAACGGGTCGTCGAACAGCCCGCGCAGGCGCGAGAGCGCCGCGCTGATGGCCGGCTGGCCGAGAAACAGCTTTTCCGCGGCGCGAGTCACACTGCGCTCGTGCATCAATGTTTCGAATACGATCAACAGGTTCAGGTCGACACGACGCAGGTCATTACGATTCATCTGGAGTCCTGGCAGAGTCAGCAAACTTGACGTGAGCGGCCATATGAGAACAATGGCCAGCGGGAATATTACGGGGAATTGCTGGTACTCTGCACCGACAAATTGAGTTTTTCCCGCAAGGGACGGTCAAAATTCCTACAGCATTGAGCAACATTGGACGACGTTCCCGCTGCGGCGGAATCAATGACAGGCATGTCGACTATTAATAGCCACTGATAGTGTTGGGTTCAAAGCCCAGCTAGAGTTCAAGGCATTAGAGGTTCATTTGGCGAGGTTTGCGATGTCCCGCACGATCCGTTTTCACAAATTTGGTTCAGCCGAGGTGCTCAAATGCGAAGAGCATGCGGCGGCTCTGCCTGCACCGGGTGAAGTGCAGGTGCGCGTCGAAGCCATTGGCATCAGTTGGTACGACACTCTCTGGCGCCAGAATCTGGCGTCGTCCCATGCCCGCCTGCCTTCGGGCATTGGCCAGGAAATGGCGGGTATCGTCACGGCTGTCGGCGAGGGTGTCGATGACCTGGCGGTCGGTGACAAGGTCGCCAGTTTTCCCGCTCAAAGCCCGAACGACTATCCGGTATACGGCGAGTTGATTGTGCTGCCGCGTTCGTCGCTGACCCGTTACCCGGACGTACTCAGCCCGATTGAGGCCAGCGTGCATTACACGCCGCTGTTGATCGCCTATTTCGGCTACACCGATCTGGCGCGGGTCAAGCCCGGGCAATTTGCCCTGGTCACTGACGCCAGTCACTGTGCCGGCCCATCGTTCGTACAACTGGGCAAGGCCTTGGGTGTTCGAGTCATCGCCGCGACCAAAACCGCGGACGAGCGTGAGTACTTGCTGTCGCTGGGTGCCGAGAAAGTGATCGTCACCGAGGAAGAAGATCTGCTGATGCGGATCAACAAGATCACCGATAACCGCGGCGTGGATGTGGTGTTCGATGGCCTGGGTGGCCCGCAGATGTCTCTGCTCGGCGACGTGCTGGCACCGCGTGGCAGTCTGGTGTTGTATGGCTTGCAAGGCGGTAACCAGACACCATTCCCGGCGTGCGCAGCGTTCCAGAAGAACATTCAGTTTTTCGTTCACTGCATCGGCAACTTCACCGGCAAGCCGGAACTGGGTATCACCCAGGACCAGGTCGCGCTGCAACGGGCCTTGCGTGACATCAATCAGCTGACCGCGGATCGCGTGTTGCTGCCGCTCAAGACTCGGGTCTTCCCCTTTGCCGAGTTTGTCGAGGCACACCGCTACATGGACGAATGCCCATGCCGTGAAAGGGTTGCGCTCGAGGTTGAGCCAGCCTGACCTCCCCCGAAGAGTCCGTGACCCCACGGACTCTTTTTGCTTACAGCACTTTCCTACATGAGACTACTCGCTGATCTGTCAGTGAGGCAGTTCTGCAACTGAACTGGTTTTTGCTCTCGATCTGTAGCTTCTAATCAGCATCTAAGCCCTGATAATTGGATGATTACTTTCATCTCAGGGAATGAGCTATGAGCCGGTATCAGGCTGATACTTGTCAATGCGCACTGCGGATATATATTCAAGAACTAATTGGCTGTTGTACGGCTGTTGAGCAAACGTCGGAATCTTCTTTCTTTATTTCCTGTGCTAAACGTCTGTGGGACTTTGTGGGAAGTTTCCTAGGACATAAAGAAACGTCGCAAGAACCTTGTTTCAAGCGGGTATTCAGGTCGCTAGCCCGTGTGCAAGGTGTCCGCAACCTCACATGCGCTCAAATGTTGATCTGAAGATTAAGTGCTAGCATTTGGCAATAAAACCAATATCCAAACCAAGTTCAGGTCAATCTCCTGCGCTGTGCGTCCTGCTATATGCGCGTTATTGAACTACGAGTACCAGGTACAAAAAGATGACCAATATCCATGAACAAGCCATGAGTAATGTTTACCAGCAAGTGCTGGCACGATTACTCAGTTTCTTTTCCCGAGCCGAGCGCACGGCATTGCAGTTGTTGATTCAGCGTTTGGGGGCGGCTGCCGGCGGCATGGAACAGATAGCTGATTTAAAGGTGCTGGCGATTCAGACTGGCACCCGTGACAGCTGTTACACCTTGGCATTATTGCGCGCAGCACAATTGACCATCGCGAGCCGGGCGCCCGCGACATTCCATTTACGCGTGGCGACCTTGCGTCTGAACGGCACCCACCCGATGGCGCTGGAAAACATAAACCGCAGTTACAGCGCCTTGTTCGTCTGCGACGATCCACGGGTTGAGGTGCTGATGGCCGATAACAGGAAGGTTGTGCCATTTGACCCGCTGGTGCCGTTTTCCAGGGCCGGACGCGAGTCGAACCGGTTGAATATGTTGATGCTCGGACATCGTCGGGCCTGCGGCGGGCTACTTGATCTTTGGGACGATGGGTATCTGGCCACCGGCGAGTTCTATGGGCAGATCACCCGATGGAATCATGGCGTGGATGTCTTGATCAGCAGCGACACGCCTCGCCAGCAAAAGCTGTTTTTCGAAGGGTTGAAACGCGCTGCCGCCAAGGCTGGTCACCATTCATCAAGCCACCATGAGCCAGGTTACGCCGGCTTGTTCGCCTTTATCGATGAAATGGGCAGCAATGGCTATCAGCGGTTTTATTCAGAACCGGGGCACCAGCCCTGGCGTCCGGCCGAAGACTTCGAAACCTGTCGCCGCGCAACGCTCGTAGACATCCATGACTTGATGGTCAGCAACCTGGAGGAGCGTGGGCCGCTGCTCACCGATTTTCTTGGATTCCAGGCGGACGAACTGGCCGATCAACTCAGTGACAACGACTATGTCAGCCTGCCTCTGTCGGCGCACCTGCGAGGGCTGCATGGCTGCTTTGTGCAAGGTCGCACCTATGAGGAGGGTGTTGGCCAATATCTGCAAAGGGCCTTGATCACGCTGCGTCGTAAACGACTGCCGGAGCGCTTGTGCGAGCAGGTGTTTGAAGCGTTCGGCAACCCGGCGACGATTACGCTCCTGCGAACACAAATTGCAATCGAGGCGCAACGAAACCTGGGTTTGAGCGAGGCGCAGTTGGTGTGCCTGCTGTTCGCGCCTTTCGTGGACAACGGCGCAGCGCTGGAGCGATTCCTGCGCCGATGCCATCCTGGAATGATGGTGGGCCTGCCTGACTTGCACCGGGCCATGCAGGGGCATCATGTGGCGGATCAGATTGTGCAATGGTTGGTCGACGTCAGCGGCTTGCCCCTGCATCTGGTGTGTGAGCTTTATCGCCGGGAAAGTGTCGTGGATGAGGGCAGGGTGCCTGAGTTGATGGGTGGCTATGCTGGCCTGGAAATCGATGCGCTTGCCCCTCACTCGCCCGTACCGGGTGAATCGCCAGCAGGCCGTTGAAGTGAACGTCAGTCATCACGCCCACGGCCCATATCCATGAAAGGGCCCCGTGAAACCGATTTCGCTTACCAGGCGGTTTACCGCTATCTGACCAGTCTTATCAGCGAGCCTGTCGGTGAGGAGCGTGTGCGCCTGCCTTCTTTGCGGCAACTGGCGGTGCGGCTGAATGTATCGATATCGACCATTCAGTACGCGTATGCGTTGCTGGAAAAAGAAGGTCGGGTTTATTCCGTCTCCAAGTCAGGTTACTTCGCACCACCGGTGCCGTCTGCAAACCTGCTCTACAGCGGCAACGACTTGCTCGAAAGTGTTTATGTCAACGCTCGTCGCCCTGGGATGCTGGTTCTGAGCGCGGATGATCCGGCGATGTTGCAGCCAATCGACAGCCCTTTGTTATTGCTCGAAAGAGAGTTGCTGCGCCAGTACCCGCGCCAACTGCAGGCGCACGCTCAACCTTGCGGCGAACTGGAACTGCGCATGGCATTGGCCGCGCGTTACACCACCTCGCCGGTGCGTTGCTGGAACGCTGAAGATGTTTATATCGGGGCGGATCTTCGCGGGGTACTGGAGATTCTTGTGGATGCGCTGGAGTTGAAGGATACGACCGTCGTGGTCGAGTCGCCGTGCGACTGGGTGATCCTGCGACTGTTCAAAACGGCGAGCATTCGAGTGATCGAATGGCCAGTGATGACCAATGGCGGCTTGAACCACGAACATCTCCAGCAATTGCTGGACACTGAGCCTGTACGGTTGGTGATGGTCTCATCCGGCCTGAACATGCCCAGGGGCAGTCGCGCCTGCGATGACAATCGCAACGTTGTCGCCCAATTGCTCAAAAGGCACGACTGTTGGGTCCTTGAAAACGACTGTTACGGTGAGCTTGAATTCGAACCCGATGGGCTGCGATTTCGTGATCTGCTGGCCCCGGAGCGATTGATCGTATTTTCCACCTTCGAAAAGATCATGGGGCCCGAAGCGCCCTACGGCTATCTGCTTTCACGCCATTGGAGCGCCGAGTTACAGCGGCATTTTCTATTGCGTGCCTTCCGCCTGTCTCCGATTCGCCAGAAAGCCATTGCCCGTTTGTACAGCAACGGGCGCATCGATCAGCACCTGCAACTGCTGCGCCGACGCCTCAAGGATGGCAAAGCGCAGATGATCCAGTTGTTGCAGGAGCGATTGGGCGATGCCATGCATTTTGTCGAGCCTGAGGGGGGCGCGACAGTCTGGGTGCGATCGCAGCGTCAGGTCGATGTGCGCCAGGTATTCCAGCGCCTGCTCAAGCAGCAAGTGGTCGTAGCGCCTGGAGAGCTGTTCAGTCTTCAAGGCCTGCACGCACAACATTTGCGATTGAGCCATAGCGTTGGCAGCGATCAGGACCTCGCGATGGCCTTGGGTTTGTTGGCGGACGCATTGCGAATGGAGGCGATGGAATGAGCGCAAAGGCCCGGCGCTACTGGGTCTTTGGGATTTATAACATTGCGCATGGGGTAAACCGGGATCGATAACGTCGCGCAGCGGTCAAACTGCCAGTAGACTGCGACCCAATCCCTGAACCACTCTATCCTAGAGGTTTTGCATGACACTCAGTCATTTTGCGGGCAAACCGGCACCGGCAGAATTGTTGGTCGATATCCCGCGATTGGTAACGGCGTATTACACCGGCCAGCCTGATGCCGCCATTTCGACCCAGCGCGTGGCTTTCGGCACGTCCGGGCATCGGGGCAGCTCCTTCGACCTGAGTTTCAACGAATGGCACGTTCTGGCTATCAGCCAGGCGATCTGCTTGTATCGCGAAGCCCAGGGCATCGATGGTCCACTGTTCGTCGGAATCGACACCCATGCACTGTCCACGCCGGCCGGCGCGAGCGCCCTTGAAGTGCTGGCAGCCAATGGCGTCACGGTGATGATTGCCGAAGGTGATGAATACACACCGACCCCGGCCATTTCCCACGCCATTCTCTGCTACAACCGCGGGCGCACCTCCGGGCTCGCTGACGGCATTGTCATCACCCCATCCCATAACCCGCCGCAAAGCGGGGGCTACAAATACAATCCCACCAACGGCGGCCCGGCCGATACCCACATCACCAAGTGGATCGAAGCCAAGGCGAACGAGCTGCTGGTCAACAAGTTGGCGGGCGTCAAGCGCATCAGCTATGAACAAGCGCTAAAGGCCAGCACCACCCATCGTCACGATTATGTGAACACCTACGTGGCCGACCTGATCAACGTGATCGATTTCGATGCCATTCGCGATGCCAAGCTGCGTCTGGGTGTCGATCCATTGGGCGGAGCAGGGGTGCGCTACTGGTCGGCGATTGCCGAGCACTACCGCCTGGATCTGGACGTGGTGAACAAAGAGGTCGATCCGACCTTCCGCTTCATGACCGTGGATTGGGATGGCCAGATTCGCATGGACCCATCGTCCACCCATGCCATGCAAGGCTTGATCGGCCTCAAGGAACGCTTCGACGTAGCGTTTGCCTGCGATCCGGACCACGACCGCCACGGCATCGTCACTCCGTCCGGCGGCCTGCTGGCGCCGAACAATTACCTGGCGGTCTCGATTGATTACCTGTTCCAGAACCGTCCGCAATGGCGCGCCGATGCAGCCGTGGGCAAAACGGTGGTCAGCAGCGGGCTGATCGATCGCGTCGCCAAGCGTCTGGGACGCCGCCTGTATGAAGTGCCGGTCGGCTTCAAGTGGTTTGCCGACGGCCTGTTCGACGGCTCCCTGGGCTTTGGCGGTGAAGAGAGCGCAGGCGCATCGTTCTTGCGCAAGGACGGCGGCGTCTGGTGTACCGACAAGGACGGGCTTATCCCGGCATTGTTGGCCGCCGAAATGACCGCACGCACCGGCCGCGACCCGAGCCAGGCCTATCGTGCGCTGACCGATGAACTGGGTGAGCCGTACTCGGTGCGCGTCGACGCCAAGGCTAACCCGGAGCAGAAAGCCCTGTTGAGCAAGCTGTCGCCAGCGCAAGTCACCTCGACTGAGCTGGCAGGCGAAGCTATCCAGAGCATTCTCAGCCACGCACCGGGTAACGACCAGGCGATTGGCGGTTTGAAAGTCATGACCGAGAACGGCTGGTTCGCGGCACGTCCGTCGGGCACTGAAGACATCTACAAAATCTACGCCGAGAGTTTTGTCAGCGATGACCATCTCAAGCAGCTTGTAGCCGAGGCGCAGACGCTGGTGGATGGCGCAATTTCTTCAACGTGATCTTGATCGTTCCCACGCTCTGCGTGGGAACGCAGCCCGGGACGCTCTGCGTCCCAATCAAGAGCCGAACGCGGAGCGTCCGTTAAGGCATTCCCACGCAGAGCATGGGAACGATCAAAAAAAAGGGTGACCATTACGGTCACCCTTTTTTTGTCCGGCAGTTACCTGATCAAGCCAGATCCACCAACACGATCTCGCTGTCTTCGATGGCAGTCACTCGCAACACCTGCTCATCGGCAACCGCCACACCGTCGCGAGCTTGTGCACGCAGGCCGTTGACCTCGATGACGCCGGTCGCCGGTACCAGGTAAGCACGACGCCCACTGTCCAACCGATATTCGGCCGTCTCACCGGCCTTCAGATTTGCCGCTACCAAGCGCGCATCAGCCCGAATGCGCAGGCTTTGATCATCACCTGCCTTGCCGCTGGCCAGGGTCACGAAGCCTTCGCGCTGACCTTGGGGGAACGGTTTGGCGCCCCAGGAAGGTGCCAGGCCGGATTCGTTGGGGATAATCCAGATCTGGAAAATCTTGGTGGGCGTCGCTTCCAGGTTGTATTCGCTGTGGGCAATCCCGGTCCCGGCGCTCATGACCTGAACGTCTCCGGCCTCAGTGCGTCCCTTGTTACCCAGGTTGTCCTGGTGGGTAATCGCACCTTCACGCACGTAGGTGATGATTTCCATGTCCCGGTGTGGATGCTGCGGGAAACCGGTGCCTGGCGCGATCACGTCGTCGTTCCACACCCGCAGGTTGCCCCAATTCATGCGTTTAGGGTCATGGTATTCGGCGAACGAAAAGTGGTGATGGGCATCCAACCAGCCGTGATGAGCGCCACCAAGCGAGTTGAAAGGTCTGAGTTCAAGCATGATCGTCTCCTGAAAGGTTCGTCATGGGGCTTAACGCGTGAGCCATGAAGCGAGACCGGTGGTTGATGACGGCCATCATCCTGCAGGCAATAATCGATAAAAAGCGTAAAAAGTGCCTCATAACAATCGAATAGCTTGATATAAAACGTTCAGAAATGTTCTTAGCCAGCCTTCAGTTAATCGCATAACCCAATGAGTCATAAGCAATTGACTAGAACTGAACGGCAAATGCAGACACCATAGCCCTCAACAGCCTCAGCCCCTGGAGTCCGTCCGCGTGCCGCAACACACCCCCGATCTTCCGCCTGAACTTCGCCCCCTGGCCGAGATGCCGCTGCTCAAGCGGCTGGCGGCCCGTTTTTTTGGCCACGGCCTGACGCGCTTGCGTGCACAGCACCGGGCATCCTGGTTGCACGGCCAGGCCGACGGTTTTCGCAGCGGGCACACGGCCGGGGTGGATTACGGCTACAAGGAAGGCAAGCTCGAAGGGTTGGAAGAAGGTCGCCAAGTGCTGCTGATACGCGACTCGCGCAGCACCGAGCATCGCCCGCCGAACGTCGATGACTATCTGTTCGATGACTGGCGCCTGCCGTTGAGCGCCGACCTGAAAAAGCGCATGAAAGCCGATGTTGCCCGGCTGCTGCCTTCCCACGCGCAACCGAGCGCCGCTCAGTGGAAGATGATCTTCAGCGATACGCCGTCAACGTCGGTGATTGCCGGCGCTGGTGCGGGCAAGTCGACGACACTGGTCCTGCGGATCGTATTGCTGACGCAGTATCTGGGGTTCGAACTGGATTCGATGACAGTGGTGACCTTCACCCGTGAGTCGCGCAAAGACTTCATCAACAAGCTGATTGAGCTGTTCGCGTTGTGGGGGCGGGCGATCAGCTTCAAGGAGGCCCGCGATCTGGTGCGCACCTTCCACTCGCGGATATTGCCCATGGTCCGCAGCCTGCCGGGCTTCGAGCGTCTGCAAGCCTTCGAAAACCTCAGCCACCGCACCCCCGGCGCAGATGATGAGGTTGATAGCAATCCGTTCGACCTGCGCATCAACGATGCCCAGCGCCAGCAGCTCAATGCTTGTTATCACGCCTTGCACACCCGCGATGAGCGCCTTCGTGAACTGATCAAACCGCTGTCGCGCCACGCCTTGCAACTCAGGGAACTGGAGCGCGACCACCCGGATGTACAGAAACGCATGGCCGTGACCGAACTTGCCGCCAAGCGCGATGAAGAGCTTTGCGACACGATCGAGGATCTGTGGCTTCGAGCAAAAGCCTGGCCGATCAAGGGCATAGAGCCCAATCGTCAGAAGTTTGAAATCAACGGTTCGACTTTCCATTGCCACGGCTATATCCCGTCGCTGGACGCCTGGGTGGTGCTGGGTTTCGATCCTCGGGAAAACCCGCAGGTTACCCGACCCAATGCCAAGCTGAGCGTGCGTGCGGAGTGGGCAGTGAAGCGCACGCTGTTTCAAGCTTTCTGTCGTAAGCCATTGATATGGCTGGATAGTTATGAATCGTCAAAACGCGTGCTGGCGTCACTGGCCGGTGATGCCAGCGCCGGGCCGGGCTTCGATTACAAGGTCAAGGGTGAGCTGGCGAGCGCACCCTTGCTTGATTGCTTTGTCACAGCAGCCGGATTTATCGAAAACCTTGGTCTGGATGTGCCGACGGCTGTAGGCCAGATGAGTTTTGGCAAGGACGACCCGGACCGGTTTTTCTTCGAGGCCTTGAGCCTGTTCTGGCGAGCGCTGGAAGATCATCTGCTCGATCAAAAACCGCCCATCATGACCTACAACCGAATGTTCGCCTTGTTCAGCGAACATTCGCCAGAAAACCTCAAGCTGCTGGGTGATGAATTGCTGCGGCCGCTTTCGCATGTGATGATCGATGAGTTCCAGGACGTATCGCCACAAATCGTTTCGTGGATCCGCGCCAGCCTGGCCGAGATCCGCAGTCGCGGCCCGGCCATGCACGTGGGCCGAGGCGCGCAACGCTCGTCATTGCTTTGCGTGGGGGACGACTGGCAATCGATCTATGGTTGGCGCGGCAGTTCGCCGAGTTACTTCATGGAGTTCAACAAGGAATTCCCGTCGCCGAGCACCACCAAAGTCATGCTCAGCGACAATTACCGCAGCCACCAACACATCATCGACGCCGCCGAGCACATCGTGCGTGCCGCACCGGCGATTGCCGGCAAGAAGGCAAAGGCCAGCGGCGAGCCGAGAGACTTGCTGCCGGTCAACGTGCTGGACCGGGATGACCAAGGCATGGCTCAGCGCCTCATGGAGCATTACCGGAAAGGCGATTCAATCCTCATGCTCTATCGAAAAAGCAGCGATAAGTCATTGATGGAACAGCATATTAAGCCAGTACTTAATGTTGATTCTAGCTTGCCCTATGAGTCGCGACGGTTGAAGCAACTGACCTACCACAGCGCCAAGGGCTTGCAGGCGGACGCGGTTTTCCTGCTCGGCGACTGCCAGCACCTGACCAGTTCGCCTTACAAGAATCAGGTGTATCGAATGGCCGGTCTTGGCAAGGCCGGTGACAGCGAGCCTTATGACACCGCGCAGAAAGACGAGATCCTGCGGTTGGCTTACGTCGGCATTACCCGTGCGGTGAGTCATTGCTATTGGTATGTCGACAGCCAGGACACCCAGGCCGCGAATATGCCCAAGGCGTCTGATCGGATTGGCAAGGGCAAGGCTTTTTTTGCTGATCATCGCCAGGGCAAGGTCTCGGCGTGAGGTACGACGGGGCGGTTGTTTTGATTGCGTACATATCCGATTCTGCGGTAACGGCGGCTTAGGGTTCCGCCCTTACGGCGGGTTACTTGGAAGAGCGCCAAGTAACCAAGCGCTTTTATCACCTGACGTACGGTGCCACGCCTAGGCTCGGCATCCCCTCGCGCCGGTGTCCATCCGGGGGCATCGCCTACGGTTTGCTGCGCTGCACCTCCTCTCGATGTGTGCGTCTTCGCCGCACGGCGCTGCGCGCCTGCCCCCCGGAGAACACCTCCACTCGGCCTTCCGACGGCGCAGATCAAGATCAAAAGCAAAGCAGACCGCGTTCACTGTAGGAGCTGGCTTGCCAGCGAAAATCGTCAACGATGATGCGTTAATCCTGATGCCCCGCGG
>NZ_JBOIBY010000604.1:0-2024 GCF_050739655.1 Pseudomonas sp.
GCGCCGGAAGCCAGGCTGGCGCTGTACGGCAGCATGCTGGGGGTGTTGGGTGGCGGTGTGGAAATCGTGGGGGTTGCACTGTTGACCGGGGCGGGACGAGTTCAGCAGATGAGCAGCCTGTCTGCTCGGGCATCAGTCTCGGCCAGGGCTGCCATGCAGGCCGGTCGGATGCTCGCCAGAACGGGGGCCGTCATTGGGGCGGTAACGGGGTTGTTTGAGGCCACGCAGGCGGGGATGGCGGCTAGTCGTGCTTCGAAAAACGGTGATGGGACAGCGGCCAAAGTGTATGTCGCATCCGCAGCAGTTGGTGGGCTGGGAGCCGCTTTTGGCATTCTTACAGCCATTTCAACTGCCTCTGTCCTCATGGGCCCGCTGGGCATCTCCATCGTGCTCGGCATGGCTGGGTATGGTCTACACCAATGGGCCAAGAGAAAGGAGTCCACTCCACTGGAGCGCTGGGCCAAGCGCTGTGCCTTCGGTTACGCCGATGAAACGCCCAGGGTTCACTGGGACACGCCCGAACACGCCCCTATCGCCATCGCCGAGCTCAACGCTGCGTCTTTAGGCATCGAGGCCAGCGTTGAATTTCGTCTGCGCATGACCAGTCACCCGGATCATCACTGGGGAGGTTCTATCGGCGGTGCCGGAACCGTTGCCTACGAAGAAAAGCTGGAATTTCACCTGGCGCTGCCTTACTTCGACCCCGAACGTTCGGACTATCAATGGACCCTGCGCCTCCTGCGTGAAGGGGACAACCCAACCACCCGGGAAACCGGTGAAGTTGCGGCCAGCGGCAGCCTGGTTGCCCCTCCGATGCCAACAACAACCACCATCGTCGATGGGAAACCGGCCCCGCAGATGGATTACCAGGCCGAAGACGGCACGCCGAAGACCAATATCCGCAGTCAAGCATTGCCCGGCAAGGACGCCCTGCAGGTCATGGACATTTCGGGCGCCCTCGTCCTCAAGCCTCAGGGACGGCGCCGAAGAATCGAAGGGGCCATTTTAACGCTGACTTACTGGCCTGATCGCACCGTGCCCCAGGGCTATGCGGCCCTCACTCTGACCACCTTTTCCAACCTTTTCGGAGCCCGCTAATGGCCTTCATTGAACCGCTACTCGACCCATATGCACCCGGTTGGAAGCGCGATCTACCTATGCCGGATCAGGCGCCCAGCACCGAGCCCTATCCGCCGGTGCTATCGAATCCGCCCAACCATGTGGACTCAATCTACCTGGAATTACCGCGCTCGACCTATACGATGCGAGGCCTGTGCGCCTGGTTGGCGATTGCTATTCTCGTCTCGTCTCCTTACCCACTCATACTCCCGTTCCTCTTCCCACCTGCACCATGGGAGTCTATCGACTTTGGCTTCATCCTCATCTGTGTAGTCTTATCCATCATCACATTTTGGTCCGGAATATATGCTTGCCGAATGACCGTACTCGCGCCCCGCGATGAACCCATCCGCTTCAACCGCCTGCGTCGCAAGGTCTACGTCTACCGCTGCCATCATGATGGCCTCCGCCCCTTCAGTCGAACCGCCTGGAGGGTTCGCTCTGAGATCTACGACTGGGATGACTTGCGTGCCGAGGCTTGCAGCATCTACGGTCCCATGGGCACTGGCGGCCTTATTGAAACCGTAACCCTGGCCGTGGTGAAACCCGGCACCAACCAGGTCATCGACCGCTTCCATTTTGCCCACGGCATTCAGCAGGGCGAAATGTACTGGGCCATGGCCCTGCTGTTCATGCAGCAAGGTCCGCACGCTTTACCCCATTTCTCCCGCCCACCGCGCGACTGGAACAACGAAGACGTGAGCTTCAACCTCGCTCGCCGCCTGGCTCCCAAGGTGCAGTGGCCCGCCGACATCGACCTGGAGTCGAGGACCGCGCCCTGATGACTTTTACCTTTCTCTCTCGGCCCCGATGGCGACTGGAAAACGGTGATCGCACCGTGCCGCAGGGCTATGCGGCCCTCACGCTGACCACCTTTTCCAACCTTTCCGGAGCCCGCTAATGGC
>NZ_JBOIBY010000605.1:0-4853 GCF_050739655.1 Pseudomonas sp.
GGTCAGTTGAAATCAATATTGACTGATCCACCGCTTTCGCGAGCAAGCCCACTCCCACAGTTGATTGGGGATAGCCAAAGGCCTGATCAACACATCTCCCATGGGGGATCGCGGCATCTACGTAGAACTACGTAGAAACCGCGTACGTAGTAACGCGGATTTATTTGTGGACGCCATGCGCAGATATTGGGCCAGCTCCGCACAGCGGACACAATTATAAAAATTACCGCCGCAGTTCACTGGCTGTGGCAGGAGACACGCTATGCCCCGTCTGGCTAAACACCTCGCCTGGTTTGCCGTGGCTGTCCTGGGAGCGTTTGCGCTGAGTGTCGTGGCCTTGCGCCGCGGCGAAGCGATCAACGCCCTGTGGATCGTAGTCGCAGCAGTCGCTATCTACCTTGTCGCATACCGCTACTACAGCCTGTTCATCGCCAACAAAGTGATGCAGCTCGACCCTAATCGAGCCACGCCCGCTGTGCTCAACAACGATGGCCTGGACTACGTTCCGACCAACAAACACGTACTCTTCGGTCACCACTTCGCGGCCATCGCCGGCGCAGGTCCGCTGGTGGGTCCGGTTCTGGCGGCGCAGATGGGCTACCTGCCCGGAACACTGTGGCTGATTGCCGGCGTCGTGCTGGCCGGTGCCGTTCAGGACTTCATGGTCCTGTTCATGTCCACCCGCCGCAACGGTCGCTCCCTGGGTGACATGGTCCGCGAAGAAATGGGCCGCATCCCCGGCACCATCGCGTTGTTCGGCTGCTTCCTGATCATGATCATCATCCTCGCGGTGCTGGCGCTGATCGTGGTCAAGGCCCTGGCCGATAGCCCATGGGGCATGTTCACGGTTATGGCGACCATCCCGATCGCGATGTTCATGGGCATTTACATGCGCTACATCCGCCCAGGCCGCATCGGTGAGATCTCGATCATCGGCGTGCTGTTGCTGCTCGGTTCGATCTGGCTCGGTGGGCAGATTGCCGCTGATCCGGTGTGGGCCAAGGTCTTTACCTTCACCGGTATCCAGATCACCTGGATGCTGATCGGCTACGGTTTTGTCGCGGCGGTGTTGCCGGTGTGGCTGATCCTGGCGCCGCGTGACTACCTGTCGACCTTCCTCAAGATCGGCACCATCGTCGCCTTGGCGATTGGCATCCTGGTGACCATGCCCGAGCTGAAAATGCCAGCGCTGACCCAGTTCATCGACGGCACCGGCCCGGTATGGAAGGGCGGTCTGTTCCCGTTCCTGTTCATCACCATCGCCTGTGGCGCGGTATCCGGTTTCCACGCGTTGATCGCTTCCGGCACCACGCCGAAGCTGCTGGCCAACGAAGGGCACGCTCGTTATATCGGTTACGGCGGCATGCTGATGGAGTCCTTCGTGGCGATCATGGCCATGGTGGCCGCTTCGGTGATCGAGCCAGGCGTGTACTTCGCCATGAACAGCCCGGCGGCGATTGTCGGTGCCGATGCTGTTTCCGTCGCGCAAACCGTCAGCAGCTGGGGCTTCGCAATTACCCCGGACGCCCTGCAAGCCGTGGCCAAGGACATCGGTGAAACCACCATCCTGGCCCGTGCCGGTGGTGCGCCGACCCTGGCGGTCGGTATCGCGCAGATCCTGCACCACGTACTGCCCGGTGAAAACACCATGGCGTTCTGGTACCACTTCGCGATCCTGTTCGAAGCGCTGTTCATCCTGACGGCTGTGGACGCCGGTACCCGTGCCGGGCGTTTCATGCTGCAGGACCTGCTCGGCTCCTTCGTGCCAGCGCTGAAGCGTACTGAGTCCTGGACGGCCAACCTGATCGCCACCGCCGGTTGTGTGGCCATGTGGGGCTGGCTGCTGTATCAAGGCGTGGTCGATCCACTGGGCGGCATCAACACCTTGTGGCCGCTGTTCGGTATCTCCAACCAGATGCTGGCAGGTATCGCGCTGATGCTCGCCACCGTGGTGCTGATCAAGATGAAGCGCCAGCGTTATGTCTGGGTGACCATGTTGCCGGCCGTTTGGCTGTTGATCTGCACCACCACCGCAGGCTTCATCAAGCTGTTCGACGCCAACCCGGCGATCGGCTTCCTGGCCCTGGCCAAGAAATACAGCGATGCCCTGGCCAACGGTCAGGTGCTGGCGCCGGCCAAGAGCATTGAGCAGATGCAGCATGTGATCTTCAACGCCTACACCAATGCCACGCTGACCGCGCTGTTCCTGTTCGTGGTGTTCAGCATCCTGTTCTTCGCGCTCAAAGTCGGCGTCGCCGCCTGGGGCAGCAAGGAGCGCACGGATAAAGAAGCGCCATACCAAGCGCTGCCGGAAGCCTGATCATGTTCAATGACCTGAGTCGTCTCGGCAAATACCTCGGTCAGGCCGCGCGCCTGATGGTGGGGATGCCTGACTACGACAACTACGTCGAGCACATGCAGACCAAACACCCGGACAAACCGCTGATGGACTACGAGGCGTTCTTTCGCGAACGCCAGGAGGCCCGTTACGGGAGCAAGGCTGGACCGAAGTGTTGTTGAGTGAATAAAAAAACCGGCTGAATAAGCCGGTTTTTTTATGGGCGATGCTGCAACACCCTTGAATCACGCCACATGGCGATCCGAGTCATCATCATCCCTTTTAGCCTTGGTAGTTTGTCGGTGAGGTGACTGGTCGGCTCGCTGCATTCTCAGCGCCCGATCAGCGACCTTGGCCTTGTGAATGAGCCGACAAAGGATGGCGGCGACGGCAATGGACAGCAGTAGCCAGCCGATTAACAGCGTTTGCAGGGACATTGATTGCGTTTCCTCACGCTGTCGACATTCGTCATGATTGCCGGCATTCCTCCGGCAGTGTATCGATTTGATTATCCTACTTTTTCATGACAGAGCAGCGTGATCAAGCAGCTTGTTGAAGAGTGCCTTGCAGTGCGGAATCTGCTGCAAGCCTTCCATTGGTTTGCCACCGGCAATAAAAACAGGGCTTTCGCGCCAAACCGGGATAGCCGTTTGCCAGTGGTAGCGGTATGCTCGACGCGCCGTCCGAATGCCAATGATTAACAACCACAGTGATGATATGGGCCAATCAGAATCGCGTGCGAATGTTCTAGCGCTGTATCCGGAAGACTCCCGCGAGGCGGTGGCGTTGCTCAAGCAAGCCGTGCCCCTGATGGTTCGTCACAACATTGCGCCCAATCCTGTGCATTATGCGCTCTGGTATACCTACAGCAAAGGGCAGGATCCGGAGCTCAACAAGCACCTGGATCGGGTGGTCCGGGATTTCGACGGTTGCCCGCCTGAGTCCGCCACTCGGTTGTTTCGCGAGTACATCATTCGTGACGAACTGGAGAATGCCCGTGCTGGGCAGCACCAGGTCATCAGTCTGGTGGATGGCATGGAACGCGACGTTTCACGCAGCGTGGAGGGCAGTCAGCACTTTCAGAACCGCCTGGGGCAGTGCCTGGAAATGCTCGATGAGCCGGCCGGTGATCGCTTGCCAGACATTCTCAATGAGCTGCAGCAAAGCGCCCGCTTGATGCAAAGTCAGCAGGAACACTTCCTCAGCCAGTTGCAGTCTGCACAGAACGAAATCAAAGCCCTGCGCGACAAACTCGAACGCGCCCAGTTGGCCGCGACACTGGATGGCCTGACCGAACTGCTTAACCGCACGGCGTTTACACGGTTGCTGGAGCAGGCTCTGGGCAAGGCGTCCCGGCGTGTGGCGCTGGTCATGCTCGATATCGACCACTTCAAGCAATTCAACGATCAGTACGGCCACCCGTTGGGCGACCGGGTTTTGCAACATGTGGGGCAAGTGTTGCGCGGTGCGCTGCCAGCCAATGCATTTGCCGCACGTTACGGCGGCGAGGAGTTCTGCGTGGTGCTGGAGGGCTGCGCCGACTTGGCCAGCGCGTGTGCCTTCGCCGAACAGTTGCGGCTCAAGGTTCAGTCATTGCGGATCAAGGCACGGGGCACCGACACTGTGCTGGATACGATTACTGCTTCCTTCGGTGTGGCTTTTGCGGAGCCTGGTGACAATCTGGACAGTCTGGTGATGCGTGCTGATGATGGGCTTTACCAGGCCAAGCGTAATGGGCGTGATCAGGTGCATGCCATGCAGAAGAGTTCGGCGCTCACGTCCTGAGTCTGCGCGTTGGGTGGTGTTTTTTTGTGTGTACATATCCATTGCTGCGGTAATGGCTACATCCCTGTGGGAGCGGGCTTGCCCGCGATGACTGAGTGTCAGGCGATGGTTTTTTAGGGTGTACATATCCATTTCTGCGGTCACGGCTGCTGGCGGTTTCGCTCTTACAGCGACTCCCTTTTGCAAACGCCCAAAAGGAAGCAAAACGCTTTGCCCCAGCGTTCGGCACCTCGCCAAGGCTCGGTGTTCCCTCGCTCCGGTGTCCATCCGGGGGCATCGCCTCCGGTTTGCTGCGCTGCACCTGCTCTCGATGTGTGCGGCTTCGCCGCACGGCGCTGCGCGCCTGCCCCCCGGATGAACACCTACGCTCGGCCTGCCGAAGGGGCAGGTAGATCAAAAGCCGAAGCAAGATCACAAGCCAGAGCCAGAGCCAGAGCAATTCGCGGGCTATCTATCGGAATGCGCCCCCTGTAGGAGCTGGCTTGCCAGCGAAAATCGTCAACGATGACGTGTTAATCATGTTGCCCCACGACGACTTCAGGTTTTTCGCTGGCAATCTCCTACAGGGGATTGCGGGCAGCAGCGCGGCAGGAGATCACGCCCGCCCTGTAGGAGCTGACGAGTGCAACGAGGCTGCGATCTTTTGATTTTTTAAAGCCAGATCAAAAGATCGCAGCCTGCGGCAGCTCCTACGGGGGTTATGCGTAGTCTTCGATGGATGGGCACGCGC
>NZ_JBOIBY010000606.1:0-14970 GCF_050739655.1 Pseudomonas sp.
CTTCGGCAGCTCCTACAGGGGGTGTGGTTGTGATCGGGAAATGTGTATGTCCAGATCATATTTACGCTGGCTCCCCCGGGCCGCCTCGTTGCTGCTCTGCCTGCTGTTCTGGCAACTCGCCGCCAGCCACCACTGGAATCTTGGCCTGGTGACCTTCGCCAACGTGCCAACACCGCTGGCCGTCGTCGAAGCAGCATTGGGCCTTGGTGACTCCGGCAAGCTTGTTCAGCACCTCAGCAGCAGCCTCGGCCGAGTCTTTGCCGGTTACCTCGCGGCACTGATCATTGGCATCGCCCTGGGCTTGTCGATCGGTCGCTCGAAATGGGCCGAAGACCTGTTGTTGCCACCTCTGGAAGTGCTGCGTCCGATTCCGGCCGTGGCCTGGATTCCCCTGGCGATCCTGATGTTCCCGTCGTCGGAGCTGTCGATGGTGTTCATCACCTTCACCGGCGCGCTGTTCCCGATCCTGCTCAATACCGTGCACGGCGTAGAAGGCGTCGACCCACGGTTGATCGCCTCGGCGAAAAGCCTCGGGGCAGGGCGCCGGGCGATTTTGCTGGAGGTGATCTTGCCAGGCGCTGCGCCGAGCATCATCACCGGCCTGGCCATCGGCATGGGCACTTCCTGGTTCTGCCTGGTGACCGCCGAAATGATCTCTGGCCAGTTCGGCATCGGCTATTACACCTGGGAGTCCTACACCATCCAGAACTACCCCGACATCGTGGTTGGTATGTTGCTGATCGGCGTACTCGGGATGGGCAGCAGTCTGCTGATCAAGCGCCTGGGCGGGTTGTTCACGCCATGGCATCGACCACGAGGAAAAGCCTGATGAGCATTTTTCAACACCCTGAAGGGCGCATCGATATTCGCGATTTGTCGATCAGCCTGGGCCAGGGGCGTGCTGCCTTCGAGGCGGTGCAGGGTCTGGACTGCCAGATCGAACCGGGCCAATTCGTGTGCATTCTCGGGCCTTCGGGTTGCGGGAAATCCACCTTGCTCGGTGTGCTGGCGGGGCACCTGCAACCACGCACCGGCACGCTGAATGTCGATGGCGCAGCCATATCCGGCCCGTCACCCCAGCGCGGCATGGTGTTCCAGCAGCACACCCTGTTTCCATGGCGCACGGTGCGCGACAACGTCGCCTTCAGCCTGAAAATGCGCGGTATCGGCAAAGCCGAGCGACACCGGGCTGCCGATGAAATCCTCGCGCTGGTGGGCCTGGATGGCTTTGCCGAGCGCTGGCCGGATCAACTGTCCGGCGGCATGCAACAGCGGGTGGAAATCGCCCGGGTGCTGGTCAATCGCCCGCGCCTGTTATTGATGGACGAGCCCTTCGGCGCCCTCGATGCCCTGACCCGTTTGAACATGCAGGAACTGCTGCTGGACATCTGGACGAAAATTCGCACCACGGTGGTGTTTGTCACCCACGACATTGACGAGGCGTTGTTCCTGGCCGACCGACTGCTGGTGATGAGCACCCGTCCCGGCCGAATCATCGAAGACCTGCACGTGGATTTCCCACGACCACGCACCACCGAATTGGTGACGAGTCACGAATTCGCTCGCTTGAAACGTCATTGTCTTGAGCTTTTGCGTCACGAAGACGGTCGGCAGTTACCCCGCCTGAACCCTCTCGGACTTCCTCCTGAAAACAAACTGCCGCGGTTTGCCCTATGACCTCACTCTTCGATGTAACCGATAACGATGACATTCTCGCCCTGCAACCGCGCCTGACCGACGAGGATGCCGGCGTGCGCCGCATTGCCTTGATCGAGTTGGCTGATCTTGAGGAGCCCGATGGCCTGCTCTGGCTAGTCAACCGATTGGCACAAGACCCGAATGACGAAGTTCGCGCCCAAGCTGCGCGCTTGTTGGAGGCTTGGGAGGACGCGCCTGTCGTCGAGGCGTTGTGCCAGGCCCTGACCGACCCGTGCGAAGCAGTGCAGGCCGCCGCCGCGCAAAGCCTTAGCCTGCTCAAGAGTGCAGCGGCGGGCCGGGTGATTGTGCCGTGGACCGACCATGCCGATACCAGCGTGCGTATCGCAGCGTTCAGAGCCTTGCGCGAATTGCGCTATGTCGAGGCTGCTGCGGCGGCATCACGGGCATTGGATGATACGGACGCCAACGTGCGGCGCGAGGCGGTCGGTGTGTTGGGCTGGCTTAAACAGCTCGATGCATTGCCGGCATTGGCACGCTTGGCCAGCGACGACCCGGACACTGAAGTGCGACGTGCAGCGACCGGGGCACTGGGGCTGGCGTCCGATGCCCAGGTGCTGCCCGCGTTGCGCCAGGCATTGCTGGACCAGGCCTGGCAAGTACGCGAAGAAGCCGCCACGACGCTGGGCAAGGTCGGGCACGTGGAGGCGGGGCCGGCATTGGTTTCAGCCTTGAGCGACGACTACTGGCAAGTCCGCCTGCGCGCCACCCGAAGCCTTGGGCGCTTGCGTTACGTCCCAGCCCTGGACGCGCTGATCGAAACCCTTGGTCATCGCATCAGTAATCTGCGCAAGGAAGCCGCGTTGGCGTTGGGCGAGCTGAACGACCAAGGCGCCATCGCTCCGTTGCAGGCAGCGCAAGACGATGGTGACCCGGAAGTGCGCAAAGCCGTGCGCATCTCCTTGAGTCAGCTGCAATGAACCCGCTGGCCATTGCCAACTCCAGGAGCAAGCAGCTACTGCACCTGAGCTGGCCGGACGGGCGCGAGCAGTGGCTGGATCACGCGCAATTGCGTCGGCAATGCCCATGTTCGCAATGCCGGGCGTTTCGCATGCAGGGTTCGCCACCAATGGTCGATCCACGGGTACAGGTGGTCGGCCTGAATGCTCAGGGCTATGGCTTGCAATTGGTGTTCAGCGATGGCCACGATCGCGGGATCTATCCATGGCCCTATCTGGAACAACTTCCCCCGCTCACGGGGGAGAGTTAATGGTCTTGCTCGTTAATTGACGTGCTCGACAGCGGTGGGTTGCGGCAATTCGATCGGTGTCAGTACCGGTTGACCTGTGAAAAATGCGATCAGGTTCTTGCCCACCAATTCCACCGTGCCCTGGGTGGCTTCCGGCGAAAGGCCGGCGACGTGGGGCGTGAGGATCACATTGTTCAGTGTTTTCAGCGCGTCCGGCACCTGAGGTTCGGCATCGAAGACATCCAGTGCGGCACCGGCGATCCGCCGTTGTTCAAGCGCTGAAATCAAGTCGGCGGTGGCAATCACACTGGCCCGGGCGATGTTGACGAGAAACCCCTTTGCACCCAATGCATCGAGAACCTGCCGGTTGATCAGGTGTTTGGTGCCGATCCCGCCCGGCGTGGCGACGATCAGGAAGTCCGAGACGCGCGCGAGCTCGGTGGGTGTCGAGCAGTAGGCATAGGGCACGTCATTGCGATGCTGACGATTGTGGTAGCTCACGCTCATGTCGAAACCTGCACCGGCGCGTTTGGCGATCGCCATGCCGACAGCCCCGAGGCCAAGGATGCCCAAGCGTTTGCCGGCCAGGGACGGGCGCATGATTTTCGGCCATTCGCCTCGGCGTACGGCAGCATCGCAGCGAGGAACATCCCGTACCAGCGACAACAGCAAGGCCATGGCGTGGTCCGCCACTGAAGAGGCGTTGACGCCGGCGCCGTTGGTCACCGTGATGTCACGGTCGGCCGCCGCTTGCAGGTCGACGTGTTCATAACCGGCACCGATCACGCAGATAATCTTGAGTTTGGGCAGGGCGGCGATTTCTTTGGCATAAAGGCCCAGTGGGCCTCGGGTCAGCACCGCGTCGATCTGGCCGCCGTGTCGTGCAATGGCGTCGGCGCGTTCGGCCGGTGTCGGGGCCAGTATCAGGTGAAAGCCCTGATGTTCGAGAATGGGTAGGTAATCATTTATGGTTTCAACCAGTACCAGAACGGTTGCGGGCATGCTTGGCTCCTGTGTGCATGGCAAAATCGGGCTCGAACGTCACTTGAGATTGCTGGGGGCGCAGTGTTTTGGCAATGACCAAAGTCACTCGCGCTCGCAGCCTTGCTCCTTAGTGTAGGAGCTGGAAAAGCCTGCGAGGTTTTGTGAGAGCACTGAATTTTCAGGCCGCAGGAGGGGAGTGGGGCTTTTCTTCCGTGAGAAAGCGAAGCGCAGCTTCAAGGATCTCATCCGAAAGGGCATCGCCACGGGTGGCGCGGGCGAGCGTCAGGGCGCCGACCATCAACGAATATTGCATGAGCGCCTGCTGGCGGTTTTCGGCAGCATCGTCTGACTCCATCAGGTTTGCCATCGAGTCGAGCAGTCTGTTCAGGCCTTGCATGAAGGGTTCGCGCAAGCTGCTCTCGGGGCTTTCGTGGCACATGTCGCCAGCGAACGCCACCACCGGGCAGCTTTCGCCAGGATTGTCGCGGCTGTGGGTGGACAGGTAGGGCTCGATCAGGGCACGACGCGCAGCGGCTTTATCGTCGGTGCCGGCGGCTCGTTCGCGCCAGCGCGTGCCCACCTGCTTGAATGCCCGCTCGCTGGCTTCCTTGGCCAGCGCTTCCTTGGAATCGAAATGGCCATAGAACCCGCCATGGGTCAGACCGGCAGCGGCCATCACATCGACGACGCTGATCCCATGCAGGCCGCGCTCACGAAACAACCGAGTAGCGGCTTCGACGATGATTTCGCGATTGAGGTCGGCTTGCTTGCGGGAAACTCGGGGCATTGGGCACTCACAGTTATCAAGTTTGAAAGTCAGAGGGCGTATTGGGCAATGCCATTGCCGAACGACCAGTTCTCTTTCTTCACTTCCACCAGATTAATGAAAACATCCTCCATACGCACGGCCAGTTGTTCATTTAGGCCATCGACGATGGTTTTGTAGAGCAGTTTCTTCTTTTCCAGCGTTCGACCTTCGCTGAGCGTGATCTGGATGATCACCAGGTTGTCGGTGCGCTGGATGCCCAGGTATTGAGGGTCAAAGATGAAATGATGTTCATCGTGTTCGTTGAGGATCTGGAAGTTATCGTGTTCCGGCACGTCAATGGCGCTGCGCAGGGCGGCATAGATCAACTGGCCGATACGTTTGGCGTAGGTGGGATCCTGCTGTTTTTTGATGTCGACACGAACCAGTGGCATGGCATGACTCCGGGTGGAGGGCGATTTCTTTAAAAATACATGATGAACGACCTTTATCAAGGTCGTGTTTTGTCCGCCCGACGAAACGCCTTGGCAGAAATGACACCGCCCCCTGTAGGAGCGAGCTTGCTCGCGAAACACGCAAAAACACCGCGGGGCATCGTATTTCCAGCGTCATCGTTGACGACCATCGCGAGCGAGCTCGCTCCTACAAGGGCAGGGCGTGGGTGCAACCTGGTACAACCGTTCCTCATCCAGGGCTTTGATTTTGCTCACTAATCCCGGAGAATCGCACGCTGTTTCGGCCAGGGCGCTGCCTGTCGGGTATTCCGACGCGTTCTGGCCGGGTGGCAAGTGACCGGAATGTGGAGATCCCACCGGATGAATGATCAGGCCAATAGCGTTAACGAACGCTATGTAGCAACGACACCCGCAACGCTATCCAGCTGGAACCGCCAGGACACCACCTGGATGCTGGGCCTTTTTGGCACGGCGATTGGTGCGGGAACCCTGTTTTTGCCGATCAACGCAGGTCTTGGCGGTTTCTGGCCGCTGCTGATCCTGGCGCTGCTGGCGTTCCCGATGACCTTTTACGCACATCGCGGCCTGACCCGCTTCGTGTTGTCCGGTCGTGAAGGCGCGGATATCACCGAGGTGGTGGAGGAGCATTTTGGCATCAAGGCCGGGGCCTTGATCACCTTGCTGTACTTCTTCGCGATCTTCCCGATCCTGCTGATCTACAGCGTGGCCCTGACCAATACCGTCGGCAGCTTCCTTGAACACCAACTGCACATCATGCCGCCGCCACGCGCCGTGTTGTCGCTGGTGTTGATCCTGGGCCTGCTGGCCGTTGTACGTTGTGGCGAACAGGTGATCGTCAAGGCCATGAGCCTGATGGTCTATCCATTCATTGTTGCGCTGCTGTTCCTGGCGGTGTTCCTGATTCCTCACTGGAACGGCGGCATTCTGACCACGGCCACCACGCTGCCTGAGCCTTCGGCTTTGCTGCATACCTTGTGGCTGGCGATTCCGGTGATGGTGTTCTCGTTCAACCACTCGCCGATCATCTCGGCGTTCGCGGTGGACCAGAAACGTCGTTATGGCGACCACGCCGAGCAACGCAGTTCGCAGATCCTGTCCCGCGCCCACGCCTTGATGGTGGTGATGGTGCTGTTCTTCGTGTTCAGCTGCGTGCTGACCCTGTCGCCAGCACAACTGGCCGAAGCGAAGGCGCAGAACCTGTCGATCCTGTCGTACCTGGCTAACCACTTCAGCAACCCGACCATCGCCTTCGCGGCACCGTTGATTGCCTTCGTGGCGATTTCCAAGTCCTTCCTGGGCCACTACATCGGCGCCAGTGAAGGTCTAAAGGGCTTGATCGTCAAGAGCGGCAAGCGCCCGGCACCGAAAACCCTCGACCGCCTGACTGCGGCCTTCATGCTGGTAGTGTGCTGGATCGTCGCCACGCTGAACCCGAGCATCCTGGGCATGATCGAAACCCTGGGTGGCCCGGTGATCGCGGCCATCCTGTTCCTGATGCCGATGTACGCCATCCGTAAGGTGCCGGCGATGGCGCGCTATCGCGGTCAGGCGTCCAACGTCTTCGTTACGGCGGTGGGCTTGGTGGCGATTTCGGCTCTGGTCTACTCGTTACTGGGCTGAGTACCCTGCGGGGCAGTGAATAGGCTGTCGTGAGCCGGGACTTACCTGTAAATAAACGCCGCTCTTGCGATCAAGAGCGGCGTTTTTTTTTGCCTATCCGATCTCCATACATCAATCCAACATTTTCCAATATCAGCATGAAGATTTTACGGAAACGAAAAAGCCGAAATGAATGTTCTGCTACATGTCGTTCCTGATAATGAAAACGCGCAAAAAATACCCCTGGCATCTGCCTAACATGAACCCTCTGTTAGCGCCGTATCACGATGTCAGGAGACCTGCCGTGCACCCAGTAAATCCAATCAAGCAAAGTTTAAAAAACGTTACACCGACCGTAGGTTGCTGGCTAACGCTCGCAAGCCCTGCCGTCGCCGAACTGATTGCCCATTGCGGTTTTGATTGGGTGGTCATTGACGCTGAGCATGGCCCCAGCGATACCCAGGATCTCGCGGCTCAACTGAGAGCCATCGACGCGGCCGCCTTTAACGGGGCCAGAGCGGTCGGTGCCGTGCGAGTCACCGCCAACGATCCGTCCCTGGTCAAGCGCGCTATGGATTGCGGGGCTCAGACCATCGTCTTCCCGAACATTAACAGTGCGGCTGAAGCGCAAGCCGCCGTGGCATCAATGTTATTTCCGCGACATGAAGGGGGTATCAGAGGCGTCGCTGGAATGGTCAGGGCGGGGGCGTATGGATTGGACAGCCACTATGTCAAATCCGCAAACAACCAGGCGTGCGCGATCATCCAGATTGAGTCAGTGGAAGGGGTGGCGAACGTTGACGCTATCGCTCAGGTCGAGGGCGTCGATTGTCTGTTCATCGGTACGGCGGATTTGTCAGCAAGCATGGGGCTGCTTGGGCAACCCAGGCATGACGATGTCAAGGCAGCAGTCGAGAAGGTGTTGCTGGCGGCACGCATGCACTCCAAGGCCGTAGGCATCTTTGCAACGTCGGTAGAAGAGGCGCACCAATACCGGGAGAAAGGTGTCACCTTCATCGCGCTGCACTCTGATGTTGGATGGCTGACCAAGGGCGCGATGAACGCCTTGGACGCACTTAATTCAAAAAAATAATACCCGCCTGATCATCGAGAAGTTTCGATCAATAGCTCGACTCTTACTATTTAGTCTGGAGGATGTAGATGTCGATGTCAGACCGTGATGGGAAAATTTGGAAGGACGGCGAGTTAGTTGAGTGGCGTGAAGCCAATACCCATGTTTTGACTCATACACTTCATTACGGCATGGGGGTGTTCGAGGGCATGCGTGCCTATGAAACTAAACGCGGACCTGCAATCTTCCGCCTTAACGAGCATATTCGTCGCCTGTTTAATTCGGCGAAGATCTTTCAGTTGGATATTCCGTTTGATGAAGAAACTATTCGTCACTCGTGCATGGAAGTCATCCGGGCAAATAACTACCCGTCGTGTTATCTGCGGCCTTTGGTTTGGATCGGTTCAGACTTTCTGAGCATCGCGGCAATAAACAACACCATTCATGTCGCGACAGCAGCATGGCCCATGGGCGCTTACCTGGGGGAAGAGGGCATGGAAAAGGGTATTCGCGTAAAAACGTCATCGTTTACCCGCCATCACGTCAATGTATCCATGGTGCGTGCCAAAGCCTGTGGCTATTACATCAACTCCATCCTGGCCAATCGAGAGGTGGCGTCGCTCGGCTTTGATGAGGCGCTACTGCTGGACACTGAGGGTTATGTCAGTGAAGGCGCGGGCGAGAATGTTTTCATGGTTCGAGATGGAGTGATTTATACACCCGACCTGGCCTCTTGCCTGGATGGCATCACCCGTGATTCGGTGATGGTTATTGCTCGAGACCTGGGTTTCGAGATTCGGGAGAAGCGTATTACACGCGATGAATTGTACTGCTGTGACGAGGCCTTCTTTACAGGCACTGCGGCTGAAGTTACACCCATTCGTGAACTCGATGGTCGGATCATCGGCAGCGGCTCGCGAGGCCCGATCACTCAGCAACTCCAAGAGGTCTACTTTAGCGCTGTGCATGGTACGAATGAAAAGTATGCCCATTGGTTGACCTGGGTTTGATAGTCGACTCGTCGATAGAGGGGTATGTTCTTGAGAATGACTGGAATTCTTGGCGTGAGGTGAGTGAGCATGGATAGTTCTCAGCACGGTACTCCTGAAAATCCCGAGTTTTGCGCCAATGAAAACGACATACAAGAGTCAGCAGAATGGCGTGATGCACTCCTTTCATTGATTGCCAATAGCGGCCCCGAGAGGGCTCGCAACATCATCGATGAACTGGTCAGTCTTGTCCGCGATCCCAGCATCGGTTGGAAACCTTTGTTGGGTACGCCCTACGTCAACACCATCCCCGTAGCAAAGCAGCCCGCATTCCCGGGCGATTTGGCAATCGAGGAACGTCTCTCGTCGATCATTCGCTGGAATGCGCTCGCCATGGTCGTGCGTGCCAACCAGGCATATGGCGATTTGGGAGGGCACATCGCCAGTTACGCGAGCGCGGCGGATTTGTTCGAGGTCGGTTTTAACCATTTTTTCAGAGCCAGGTGCGAGTCTTTTGGAGGCGATCTGGTCTTCTATCAGCCTCACTCGGCTCCGGGTGTTTATGCGCGTGCCTTCCTTGAGGGACGATTGGAAGAAACGAACCTTGTGCACTACCGGCAGGAAATCACCGCGGCCGAACAAGGGGTGCAGGGTTTGTCCAGCTATCCACACCCTTGGTTAATGCCCAATTTCTGGCAATTTCCGACAGGGTCGATGGGCATCGGCCCGATCAGTTCGATCTTCCAGGCCCGATTCATGCGCTACCTTCACAATCGTGACCTGTTAAACACCTCTGGGCGAAAGGTGTGGGGCGTTTTCGGTGACGGTGAGATGGATGAGCCGGAAAGCATGTCTGCCCTTACGTTGGCCGCAAGGGAGGGTTTGGATAACCTGATCTGGGTAGTCAACTGCAATCTACAGCGATTAGACGGGCCGGTACGTGGCAATGGGCGAATCATCGACGAGCTGGAAGCACTATTTGTCGGGGCAGGCTGGAACGTCATAAAGCTGGTTTGGGGATCTGATTGGGACAGGCTTTTCGCCCTCGATACGGATGGAAGTCTTGTGCGCGCCCTCTCGCAAACCGTTGATGGGCAGTTCCAGACGTTTGCCGCGAAAGACGGGCGCTACAACAGGGACCAATTCTTTGGTCAAAACGCAGCATTGGCAAAGCTTGCCCAAGGTCTCACCGACGAACAGATCGATCGGCTGAAACGAGGCGGCCACGATATGGTGAAGATCTACGCGGCTTACCAAGCGGCGGCTGTTCATAAGGGCCAGCCAACGGTCATTCTTGCCCAGACCAAAAAAGGTTACGGGATGGGTGAAGCGGGCCAGGGAAAAATGACGACTCATCAGCAGAAGAAGCTGGATCGCGAAGCGCTTATCGGCTTTAGAAATCGATTCAATCTGCCCCTGACTGATGAGCAGGTTGAGACGCTCTCTTTCTACAAGCCTGCCGCTGATAGTCGTGAAATGCGCTATCTGCTTGAGCGTCGCCAAAGCCTTGGAGGGTTCACGCCCAGCCGGCAAACGGTTGTCCCTGTGGTCGCCGTACCGGGAATGGAGGTGTACGCAAGCTTTGCCACTCACGCGCAAGGCAAGGAAATGTCTACCACGATGGCGTTTGTGAGGATGCTCGGCGGCTTGCTGAAAGATCCTCTTCTGGGGCGGCGGATAGTTCCCATCGTGGCTGACGAGGCCCGGACATTCGGGATGGCCAATCTCTTCAAGCAAGTGGGTATCTATTCCAGTGTCGGCCAGCGTTATGAGCCGGAGGACATCGGCTCCATCCTGAGCTACCGAGAGGCGCTGGATGGCCAAATACTTGAAGAAGGCATCAGTGAGGCCAGTGCTATCAGCTCCTGGGTGGCAGCGGCGACCAGCTACGCCACCCATGGCCTGCCTATGTTGCCGTTCTACATCTATTACTCAATGTTCGGATTTCAGCGAGTCGGTGACCTCATTTGGGCGGCGGCTGACCAAAGGGCCAGAGGCTTTCTGCTTGGCGCCACAGCAGGTCGTACAACACTGGGTGGAGAAGGGCTGCAGCATCAAGATGGCAGTAGCCATTTGATGGCTGCACTGGTGCCAAATTGCAGGGCGTACGACCCGGCATTCGCTGGTGAGTTTGCGGTAATTCTTGATCATGGCATGCGCCAGATGCTGGAAAAGCAGGTTGACGAGTTTTACTACGTCACCCTTATGAACGAAAACTACGCCCAGCCCAATCTTCCTGCTGATGTCGAGCAGGCCATCATCAAAGGCATGTACCTCTTCTGTGAACACGCGTGCGGATCGGGATTGAACAGAGTGCGGCTGCTCGGGTCAGGCACTATCTTGCGGGAAGTGATGGCTGCAGCAGAACTCCTGAGCGCAGATTGGCAGGTCGACTCCCAGGTGTGGAGTGTCACCAGTTTCACAGAAGTTGCGAGGGACGCCAGAGGTGTAGAGCGCTGGAACCGACTTCATCCTGAAGGCGAACAGAAATCGAGCCACATTAGTGACTGCTTGCCGAAGGGGAGTCCAATCATTGCTGCGACCGATTATGTGCGCGCGCTACCGCAACTGATTGGTGGCTATGTTGAAGATCACTATGTTGTCCTGGGGACGGATGGCTTTGGCCGCAGCGATACGCGCACAGCGCTGCGCAAGTTTTTTGAAATAGACCGTCATCAGATCGTCCTGAGTGCGCTATGGGGTTTGGTGCATGAAGGAAAACTCAGTGCCGATGTCTGCTCGCGCGCCATTGAAAAGTACGACATTAAGTTTGACGAAACAGCCCCTTGGGAACGTTGATTCGAGTTTGTTAAGGGGGCAGTGTGATGGGGTGTCTCCCATTGCGATTGTCGAGACCGTTCTGTGTTTTTTGGGGGAGTGGTTATGCCAAAGGTAAAGATCGATGCTACGGATCGCCGCATATTGGCGGCGCTACAGCGGGACGCCAGGCTTTCGAGCGCAGAGCTTGCTGAGCGGGTGTCACTGAGCGCGTCTCCTTGCTGGCGACGAGTCAAAAGGCTCGAAGAGATCGGTCTGGTGCGTGGTTATCACGCCAGTGTTAATACCGAAATGCTTGGCTACGCTATCACTGCCTTTGTCCAGGTGGCGCTGAATCAAAAAGATACCGACCATATGAAAGCGTTCGAGGAGTCGATTACTGCCTTCGAACAGGTGATCGGCTGTCACTGTATTTCTGGAGTTTACGATTACCAGTTAACGATCCTGGCGACTGATCTGGCTGAGTTCAGTGAGTTCGCCAGAAAAAATATAAACGGTTTCCCAAGTGTCCGAGACGTGTGCACATCCTTTGTCGTAAAGGAAGTCAAGGCGCCAGTAAACTTGATGGTCGGGCCGTAGGAGGGCAGCAATGGCGATCCCGGGCTCCACTCGAAGTTGGTCATCACCCTGACGGTATTGCTCGAATCACAGGCATAAAAAAACGCCGCCCCTCTCACGAAGGGCGGCGTTTTTCATTGCGCTGTAACGTTAGGCTTGAACGACCGGGATGTTGGCGTTCGCTGCAGCTTCACGGAACTCGGCAATCTGGTCGAAGGACAGGTAGCGGTAGACATCGGCCGCCATGCTGTCGATCTTGCCAGCGTATTCCATGTACTCCTCGACGGTCGGCAGGCGACCCAGGATGGAAGCCACGGACGCCAGCTCAGCCGAAGCCAGGTAGACGTTCGCGCCGTCACCCAGACGGTTCGGGAAGTTACGGGTCGAAGTCGACACTACGGTCGAGTTCGGCTCTACACGTGCCTGGTTACCCATGCACAGCGAGCAGCCCGGCATTTCCATGCGCGCGCCGGCCTTGCCGTAGATGCCGTAGTAGCCTTCTTCGGTCAGCTGGTGAGCGTCCATCTTGGTCGGCGGCGACAGCCACAGACGAGTTGGCAACTGACCCTTGACCTGATCCAGCAATTTACCGGCAGCGCGGAAGTGACCAATGTTGGTCATGCACGAACCGATGAACACTTCGTCGATCTTCTCGCCAGCAACGCTGGAGAGCAGACGGGCGTCGTCCGGGTCATTCGGCGCGCAGAGCACAGGCTCGTTGATTTCGGCCAGGTCGATTTCGATGATTTCAGCGTATTCGGCGTCAGCATCGGCAACCATCAACTCAGGGTTGGCAATCCAGGCTTCCATCGCTTGAGCGCGACGTTCCAGAGTACGTACATCGCCGTAGCCTTCGCCGATCATCCAGCGCAGCAGGGTGATGTTCGATTGCAGGTACTCGGTGATCGACTCTTTCGACAGCTTGATGGTGCAACCGGCAGCCGAACGTTCGGCCGAGGCGTCGGACAGCTCGAAAGCCTGTTCGATGCTCAGGTTGTCCAGGCCTTCGATTTCCAGGATGCGGCCGGAGAAGGCGTTCTTCTTGCCTTTCTTCTCGACAGTCAGCAGGCCTTTCTGGATCGCGTAGTAAGGGATGGCATGAACCAGGTCACGCAGGGTGACGCCCGGCTGCATTTCGCCTTTGAAGCGAACCAGGATCGATTCCGGCATGTCCAGCGGCATGACGCCGGTGGCAGCGGCGAACGCAACCAGACCGGAACCGGCCGGGAACGAGATGCCCATCGGGAAACGGGTGTGCGAGTCACCGCCGGTACCAACGGTGTCTGGCAGCAGCATGCGGTTCAACCACGAGTGGATGATGCCGTCGCCCGGACGCAGGGAAACGCCGCCGCGGGTCATGATGAAGTCAGGCAGGGTGTGGTGGGTGGTCACGTCGATCGGCTTTGGATACGCCGCGGTGTGGCAGAAGGACTGCATCACCAGGTCAGCCGAGAAGCCCAGGCACGCAAGGTCTTTCAGTTCATCACGGGTCATTGGACCGGTGGTGTCCTGGGAACCCATGGTGGTCATTTTCGGTTCGCAGTAGGTGCCAGGACGCACACCGGCTACGCCGCAAGCCTTGCCGACCATTTTCTGCGCCAGGGTGAAACCCTTGGTGCTTTCAGCCGGGGCTTCAGGCTTCTTGAACAGGTCGAATGCAGGCAGACCCAGCTCGGCACGCGCCTTCTCGGTCAGGCCACGGCCGATGATCAGCGGAATACGGCCGCCAGCACGCACTTCGTCCAACAGGACCGGGGTCTTCATTTCGAAGGTGGTCAGGACTTCGTCGGTGCCGTGCTTGCAGACTTTGCCAGCATGCGGATACAGGTCGATCACGTCGCCCATGTGCATGTTGGAAACGTCGAATTCGATTGGCAGAGCGCCGGCATCTTCCATGGTGTTGTAGAAGATCGGAGCGATCTTGCTGCCGAAGCAGAAGCCGCCGCCACGCTTGTTCGGCACGTAAGGAACGTCGTCGCCGAAGAACCACAGCACCGAGTTGGTGGCCGATTTACGCGAAGAACCGGTACCGACCACGTCGCCCACGTAGGCAACAGGGAAGCCGCCGTTGCTCATTTCTTCGATCTGCTTCATCGGACCGGTGACGCCTTGTTCGTCCGGCACGATGCCGTCGCGAGCCATTTTCAGCATGGCCAGGGCGTGCAGCGGGATGTCAGGACGGGACCAGGCATCAGGCGCAGGGGACAGGTCGTCGGTGTTGGTTTCGCCGGTGACCTTGAAGACGCGCAGGCTGATCTTGTCGGCCAGCGTCGGGCGCTTGAGGAACCACTCGCCGTCAGCCCAGGATTGCAGCACGGCTTGGGCGTGAGCGTTACCGTTCTTGGCGCGTTCAGCGACGTCGTGGAAGGCATCGAACATCAACAGGGTGTGCTTGAGTTCGTTGGCAGCGACTGGCGCCAGTTCTGCGTCGTCCAGCAGGCTGACCAGCGTCTCGATGTTGTAGCCGCCCTGCATGGTGCCGAGCAGTTCAACAGCGCGCTTCTTGTCGATCAGAGGGGATTTGGCTTCGCCTTTGGCAATGGCGGACAGGAAGCCGGCCTTGACATAGGCTGCTTCGTCCACGCCTGGCGGAATGCGGTTGGTGACCAGGTCAACGAGGAATGCTTCTTCGCCAGCCGGGGGATTTTTCAGCAGCTCAACCAGGCCTGCAGTTTGTTCGGCGTTAAGCGGCTGGGGAACGATACCCAGTGCTGCACGCTCTTCGATATGTTTGCGGTAGGCTTCAAGCACAGTTATTACCCTCATCAGTGGTCCCAAATGGGTGTCCGGGACGCTCATCCCGAAATTGCCGTACTCATGCGCTGCATGGCGTTGTGAGCCAC
>NZ_JBOIBY010000607.1:0-60427 GCF_050739655.1 Pseudomonas sp.
CTGATCGACTACGACGAAGTCGAACGCCTGGCTGTCGAGCACAAACCGAAAATGATCATCGCCGGGTTCTCCGCGTATTCGAAGACCCTGGACTTTCCGCGTTTCCGCCAGATCGCCGACAAGGTCGGTGCTTACTTCTTCGTCGACATGGCCCACGTCGCCGGGCTGGTGGCCACCGGTCTGTATCCCAATCCGCTGCCGTATGCCGACGTGGTCACCACCACGACCCACAAGACCCTGCGCGGCCCCCGTGGTGGCCTGATCCTGGCCAAGGCCAATCCTGAACTAGAGAAAAAACTCAACGCGGCCGTATTCCCCGGTGGTCAGGGTGGTCCGTTGATGCACGTGATCGCGGCCAAGGCTGTGTGTTTCAAGGAAGCGCTGGAGCCGGCATTCAAGACGTATCAGGCGCAGGTGATCCGCAACGCCCAGGCCATGGCGCAAGTCTTTATCGACCGCGGTTATGACGTGGTCTCCGGTGGCACCGACAACCACCTGTTCCTGGTCAGCCTGATCCGTCAGGGCCTGACCGGCAAGGACGCCGACGCGGCGCTCGGTCGTGCAGGCATCACCGTGAACAAGAACGCCGTGCCCAACGATCCGCAATCGCCATTCGTGACCTCCGGGCTGCGCATTGGTACGCCGGCGATCACCAGCCGTGGTTTCAAGGAAGCCCAGAGCATCGAGTTGGCAGGCTGGATTTGCGACATCCTCGATCACCTTGGCGATGCCGATGTCGAGGCGCAGGTTGCCCGGCAGGCTGCCGCGATGTGCAGCGACTTCCCGGTCTACCGCGACTGACCTGCACCACACAGCCCCCCTGTGGGAGCTAGCCTGCTAGCGATGGCGGCACGTCAGTCGACATTAATATCGACTGAGACGGCCTCATCGCTGGCAAGCCAGCTCCCACAGGTTCTGCGCTATTGCACAAGGAAAGCATCATGAATGCCATTGTCGAATCGCCCGGCACCCTCCCGGCCAAAATAGAAGTCGGCACCAAACTGCGCGGCGCAGAAAAAGTTGCGCGGATTCCGGTCAAGATCATTCCCACCGAAGAATTCCCGCGCAAACCGGACTGGATCCGGGTGCGCATGCCGATCTCTCCCGAAGTCGACCGTATCAAGCAACTGCTGCGCAAACACAAGCTGCACAGTGTGTGCGAGGAAGCGTCCTGCCCCAATCTGGGGGAGTGTTTTTCCGGTGGCACCGCGACCTTCATGATCATGGGCGACATCTGCACCCGCCGCTGCCCGTTCTGTGACGTGGGCCACGGGCGACCGAAACCGCTGGACGTCAATGAACCGACCAATTTGGCCGTGGCCATTGCCGAGTTGCGTTTGAAGTACGTGGTGATCACCTCGGTGGATCGCGACGACTTGCGCGATGGCGGTGCACAGCACTTTGTCGATTGCCTGCGAGAAATCCGCAAACTGTCGCCGGGCATTCAACTGGAAACCCTGGTGCCGGACTATCGCGGGCGCATGGACGTCGCCCTGGCAATCACGGCATCCGAGCCGCCTGATGTGTTCAACCACAACCTCGAAACCGTGCCGCGTTTGTATAAGGCCGCACGGCCCGGCTCGGATTTCGAGTGGTCGCTGGATCTGCTGCAGAACTTCAAGCAACGTGTGCCACAGGTACCGACCAAATCCGGCCTGATGCTGGGCCTGGGTGAAACCGACGAGGAAGTCATCGCCGTCATGCAACGCATGCGCGAGCACGATATCGACATGCTCACCCTCGGTCAGTACCTGCAACCGTCGCGCAGCCACTTGCCGGTGCAGCGTTTCGTGCATCCGGACACCTTTGCCTGGTTCGCCGAAGAAGGCACACGCATGGGCTTCAAGAATGTCGCCTCAGGCCCGCTGGTGCGCTCGTCCTACCATGCCGATCAACAACTTCATGGAGGTGCAGAGGGTTTCAAGCCATAGTGGGATGACTTGTCATGCCCTGCCGAGGCCCATTGCGATGTTCTTTGCCGCTCGATCCCGCTTCATGCTCCCGTGCATCCTCGTGTCATGTGGCGCCAGCGCCGAACCGCCGCCTGAGCACATGGTGTACTTGCGCACGATCGATCCCGGTATCGAGCAAGATATTCGCTATGCCAGCGTCCATAACTTCACCGGCCATCCGCTGGACGGTTACGAAGCCGCCGAATGTCTGCTGTCACGGGATGCCGCCCAGGCCCTTGCCCGGGTACAAACGGCGCTGAGTGCGCAAGGCTATGGCTTGAAGGTATTCGACTGCTATCGCCCGACCCGCGCGGTGGCGGACATGGGCCGATTCGCCAGCCAACCCGGCGACCCGCTCAAGACCGAGTTCTATCCACGGGTCGACAAGCAGGACTTCTGGCGCCTGGGTTATGTGGCCCGGGTGTCCAATCACTCCCGGGGCAACACCGTCGACCTGACCCTGAACAGTTCCGACGCCCTGCCCGCCGACACCTGGATACCTTCGGCCACTCCTACGGATTGCACCGCCCCTTACGGCCAACGCTGGCGCGACGGTGCCCTCGACATGGGCACCGGTTTCGATTGCTTCGACGAGCGGGCGCACACCGACTCGACGCTGATCAACGCCACGGCCAAAGCCAATCGCCAGCGGCTGACCAGTGCCATGGCCAAGGAAGGCTTTGTGGGTTATTCGGCCGAGTGGTGGCACTTCACGTACAGCGGGAATGCGCAGAAGCCGGACGTCATGGACTTCCCCATTACACCGTTAGCGCCATGAATCGTTTGATCAGAGCCGTGACGTTGCTGGTGCTGTCGCTGCCCGGCGCAACAACTATGGCGCAAGGACTGGACGACAGCCGCCAGCTGATTGTGGTCACCAGCAAAAACTGGGATGACATCCAGGGCATCGCCCAGCGTTATGAACGGCATGGCGACAGCTTCGAGAAATTCGAACCGCCGTTTGCGGTGGTGCTTGGCAAGAACGGAATGGGCTGGGGCAAGGGACTCGACAATCCTGGGCAACAACAAGGTCCGGTCAAACAGGAAGGCGATGGAAAGGCGCCGGCCGGGATCTTCAAACTGGGCACCGCGTTTGGTTATGACGCCAAAGCCGACACCCGCCTGCCCTACCTTGAGCTGACGCCCAACATCGAATGCGTGGATGACGGCCCGAACGCACGCTACAACCAACTGGTCGACAGCGCCGTGATCGTCAAGGACTGGAACAGCGCCGAACAGATGCGGCGCAAGGATGATTTATACCGTCAGGGCATTTTCATCGAACACAACACCCCCGCATCCCCCGCCGCCGGTTCCTGCATCTTCTTCCACATCTGGCGAGGCCCCACGACGCCAACCCGTGGCTGTACCGCCATGGCCCCGGCGGACATCGCACGCTTGCTCAGCTGGCTTGACCCGCGCCAGTCCCCGCGGCTGGTGCAGTTGCCCGAGGCGCAATACGAGCAGTTGCGTGAGCGCTGGCAACTCCCCGAGCGCTGATCAACGCCTTTGCCTTGGCCTGCGGGCGCTTCAGCTGACGCAGCTTGCGGGCGGTCTCCACAAAGGGCGTCACAATCAGGCTAGAGAGGGTCAAATAACGCTCATGGTCAGCTTCACCGGTGCCGAACCGGATGGCTTCGGGTTTCGATTGCGTGACGTACAGCGTGCCGAACATCCAGTCCCAGAGTGACAGGTTGACGCCAAAATTCTTGTTGTAGTGCCGGACAGCGTCGCTGTGGTGAATCTGGTGCTGCGCCGGGCTGTTCAGCACATGCTCGACCACAGGGCCAAACGACAGCCAGACATGGCTGTGCCGTAGATTGGCCGCCAGCGCGTTGAGGATGAACACGATGTAGGTCACGCCGAATAGCGTATAGCGGCTGATTTCCCCACCGCAGGCGTACCAGAAGATGCCGGCAAAGGCGCTGATGAAGACCAGGTCGATCAACCGCTCGACCATTTTCTCGAGGAAATGCACGCGACTGGCCGTCGCCGGAACGAGCACCGGTGCCGAATGATGGACTTTGTGGAACGCCCACAGGTAGCGCGAATGGTAGGCGCGGTGGGCCCAGTAATGGATGAAATCCTGCACCAGGAACACGCCAAGCCCGTAGACCAAGGTCAGCACCAGGTGCTCTTCCACCTGCACCCGCGCACCCCAGAGCTGGGTGAAAAAGCGGATGTAGTCGCCCGAGCCCAGCACGTAGGGATCCACCAGGCCGACGATGGGCACCACCAGCATGACCTTGAGAATGGCGCGCACAAAGTAATAGCGATAGTCGAGCAGCGCCGAGGGATGCAAATGCACGCCGCTGCCGCCGATGAACTGCCAGAACGATTGTGCGTCGGTCAGCCCCCGGGCTTGCCTGAATCGGAACAAGCCATAGGCAACGCCATAGGACGTCAAAAGGAAGGCCACGCAGAGGCGGCCATTGAAGTCGAACAAACCCAGGAACTGCTCGCTGACAGGTGCAATCACCCACCGGAACAGGTACTGGTAGAACAAAACGAGAACATCCATGAACGGCTGCCCCCTCTCGAAGGTAGAGCGTTGTCGGCCAGTTGGGAAACGGGTGAAACCATGGGGAGGGACCAGTCCATTTCCGACCAACATCCGTTCAGCACACCCAAGTGCACAGTTAAAGGAACTGTGCACTCACGCCTTCTCGGTTTCCGCCGTACCACCGAGTGCAGACGCTATTGCGGATGTATCTTATTCAGGTCTTTGAACTTCGACAACTGGCGAAACCCGTGCCGACGTCCTGGCCAGCAGGAAATACAGAAGCCCTGGCACCACCAAGCCCACGATCCAGGAGATGTCCACGCCGCCGAGCTGCGCAACCATTGCTCCGGAATAGAAATGGGTGTCGACGAACGGCAGCTGGACCAGCACGCCGACGACGTAGACGCCGATCCCCAGCAGGTTCCAGCGACCATAGCGCCCCGCCGGATCAGACAACGCCGGGATGTCGTAACGCTCCTTGTTGACGAAGTAGTAATCCACCAGGTTGATCGCACTCCAGGGCGTGAAGAACGTCAGCAGAAACAGGATGAAGTACTTGAAGCTGTTGAGGAACGAATGCTGCCCCAACAGCGCCAGCGTGGTGGACGCCGCGACAATCACCAGCACAAACAGCATGCGCTGGGCTGCAGTGATTTCCAGGCGACGGCGAAAACCGCTGATGATGGTGGCGATGCACATGAAGCTGCCATAGGCATTGAGGGTCGACACCGTGACCTTGCCGAACACTATGCTCAGGTACAGCAACGAGGCCATGACCCCGGTACTGCCCAGGCCAACGATGGTCGCCACTTCATGACCACGGAAATTCACCCCCGCCAATGCTGCGGCAAACACCCCCAGTACCATCGAAGCCTGAGCCCCCAGCACCGTGCCAAGACCGACGGCGGCGAAGGTTTTCCACGATGACGTCTTGCTCGGCAGGTAGCGCGAATAGTCCGCCACATAGGGGCCGAAGGCGATCTGCCAGGAAGCGGAAAGCGAGACCGCCAGCAGGAACGTGCTCCAGGCAAAGTGGCGATTTTCCAGTAACAGGCCGATGTCGTTGAGCTCGATCAGCCGGGCAAACAAATACACGAAGGCGATGACGCCGAGCACGCTGGCCACCCGCCCGACCAGGTGGATCACCCGGTAACCGAACATCGTCAGCAAGGCGATGCAGGCGGCGAAAATCATAATACCGACGCTGTCGCTGACACTGATCAACTGGGCAATCGCCTGCCCCGACAGTACCGCGCCGGTGGCGCTGAAGCCGAGGTACATCAGGCACACCAGCACAATCGGGATGGCCGCGCCGTACACCCCGAACTGCACGCGGCTGGAGATCATCTGCGGCAAGCCGAGTTTCGGCCCTTGCGCCGCGTGCAGCGCCACCACCGCGCCGCCCAGTACCTGGCCGATCAGCAAACCGATGAGTGACCAGAACACATCGCCACCGAGCACCACGGCCAGGGCGCCGGTGACGATCGCGGTGATCTGCAGGTTGGCGCCCAGCCACAGGGTGAACTGGCTATAGAGGCTGCCATGACGCTCGGCCTCAGGGATGAAATCGATCGAGCGGGACTCGATCAGGGAACTTCGTTGTGGACTATCGGTGATCTTGGTCATTGTTTTTGTTCTCTTGGAAAATATCAGACATCACCCATCTCCATTGTGGGAGCTAGCCTGCTAGCGATGGCGTCGTGTCAGTCGATATCAATGTTGACTGTCATGCCGTCATCGCTAGCAGGCTAGCTCCCACATGGACTGCGTCTATCCGGTTTTTATTGTTTGTTCGAGGCCACCTGCCCCACAAACGGCGCCTTGGCCCACACCACCTTGCCGCCGACCACCGTCATCAACACGCTGTTGCGGCCCAACTCGTCCTCCGGCACCTGCATGAAGTTCTTCTCCAGCACAATCAGGTCGGCGAACTTGCCCACTTCTACCGAGCCGACCACCGCATCCAGCTTCAACTGCTCGGCGGCATTGAGGGTAATGGTGCGCAGCACATCGGCACGGGACAGCGCCGGATCGGCGTTGAGCCTGCCTGCATAGTTGGGACCATAGCTGTGCGGGTTCTGCGGATCGCCCGAACGGGTGACGCCGATCTTCAGCGCCAAAAACTCATCCAGCGGGTCGACCGGCCAATCGCTGCCATAAGCAACGCGGCCGCCAGCACGGGCGATGCTGCCCGACGGCTCCATTCGGGCAAAACGCGCGACACCCAGGTGATCGCTGGTGCCGTCGATCGTGGACGGTGCCTGCTGTGCCCACTGGAAAGACATGTTGGCGGTCACGTCCAGGGCCTTGAAGCGCCCGTAGTCGGCGGGGTCCACCGATTCGGCGTGGGTGATGGTTGGGCGGAATGCGTTGCCCGGCAATTGCTTGCGCACGTACTCGATGCCATCGAGGGAATCACGCACCGCGCGGTCACCGGTGGCATGCAGGTGCGGATCGAAACCGGCCTGCACGGCTTTCAACAGCAGTGGATCAAGTACTTGCGGCGGAAAATACAACTCGCCGCGATTCTTGCCCGGCGTCCATTTCGGCGTCTTTTCGGTTCCGGCGTTGTGCAGGTACGGCGTCAGCATGGCGCCGGTGTCGGCCGGTGCGTTGATGATGCCGTCCATGAACAGCTTGACGTGGCGCATGTTCACACCTGGTGCGACTTTGGCCTCGCCTTGGTCGTAAAGGCTGGCCAGCGCCTTGGCCTCGGCGATGGTTTTGTCCGGGTCGGCGGCTGCGGCGGCTGGGTCGAGCTTGATGGCCAACAAGGCCCGGGCGGTCAACTCACCCGATTGCGCAAGCGTGGTGAACGCCTTGCCATTCTCCGGCCCCGACATGGCATCGAAGAAACTGGTGATGCCTTGCTGGCGCATGGCGTCGAGGGCGGCGCGGCTCTGAATCAATTTCTCGGCATCGGTAGCCGGCGGCACCACGGCGGCCATGGTATCGGCCGCGCCGTCCTCGCAGATCCCGGTTGGGTTGCCGGCACTGTCGCGCGCGTATTTGCCATCGCCGGGGTCAGCCGTGTGCTTGTTGATCCCCGCCACCGCCAGGCCACGGGAGTTGACCAGCACAGTGTGGAAGTCGGTGGAACGTACCTGGATCGGACGCTGGGTCTTGAGCGCATCGAGGGTCGACTTGTCCGGATCGCCGTCCAGGCCGTGCATGCCCATGCGATCCCAGCTGCCGACTTCCAGCCAGACGTCAGGCCCCTTGTCCTTTTCGGCATCCAGGCAGGCCTGGATGGTTTCCTGGAAGACTTTGCGGGTCATGGTCTGGTATTTCAGGTCGCACAAGGTCATGGCACGGCCGCCATCCCCCGGATGCATGTGCGCATCGATAAAGCCTGGCATCAACATGCGCCCTGCCAGATCGATCAGTTGCGTCTGCGTGCCAATGTACGAGGCTGCACCTTCGTCGCTGCCGACATACACAATCCTGCCGTCCTTGACCGCCACCGCCTGCTGCACCGAATTTTTGCCGTCGACGGTGTACACGTAGCCGTTTCGCATGACCGTGTCAGCGCCTGTAGTCCCCTGGGACTGACACCCCACCAGCCCCACGCAGGAAACGGCCGTTGCACCGGCAACGGCGATAAACAACCTGGACAATTTCAATTGCCTCACCTCTGTTTTTATAGTTTTGAAGTGGCCCGAACACACTGTCGCGCAAGCCCTTGATATGCAGGGCATACCCTATAGAGCGCGGCGTTCCGATGGACCTCTGCAGATGAGGAGGGTGAGGCAATGAGTGGGCAGCTTCGATCGGGATATCGAATGACGTTTAAGCAACAGCTATTCGGCGTTTAGACACGTTGAAAACCTGCCGAAAAACCCGGAAGCATCCGACGTGTTTTTAAGGTTGGCCGTCGGAAGCGCGAGGGTTAGCGTGGCAGCTCAAAACATTCGACGGAGATTCACCATGTCCAAGCTCACCGACCTCCACTGCGGATCAGAAGTAGAAAGCACGGCGCCCTACGTCTCCACCCCATCACGAAAACTGCACCACGCAGTCAATCGTGCCCTGGATCATTATCTGAAACCGTCCGCTCCCGACATGACCGACACCCACGCGCCCGGCACCCTCTTTGTCGTTGCGCCTGGCATCAACAATGAAACGTTGCTGGCCTACGCCTGTGAGTCGCTGGCATCGGCGAGCGTGTTGGCCAACGAATTTTCCAGCACCCTGGAAGGCACACACCGCAAGACGATGCTGGCCCTGCAACAGGTGATCATGCTGGGAGAACTGGCGGTGAGTCGGGCGCTGGACAATCTGGGCGCGCCACAACGGATATAGGCCTGGTTTCACTCAATGGCGTCGTTCGGTCTGTGCCAACGGATGCGGCGAGCGCAGGAGCGAACCCAGTTCCACCTTGCTCTTCACGCCAAGCTGCAAATAACAGTTGCGCAGATAAGTGCGCACGGTGGCCGGGCTCAGGGACAGGATTCTGGCGATCTCCTTGTAGGAGTGACCCTGCGCGAACAGCATGGCGACCGTCCGTTCCCGAGGCGCCAGCACCGCGCCGCGCGGTTGGGTTTGCAGCGACAGGATCACGTGTTCGGCGTTCGGTGTCAGGGTCAGAGCCGAGCGCCCCAGGCGCATGACGCAAGGTGCCTTGGATAACTGTGCGATGACTTCGGCGGGCAGGGTGGAACCGTTCCAGCCGGGCAGTTCTCGCTGGATCACGGCACACAACCCGGCACCGACGTAGAGCAGCCCGCCATCCTGGCGCGCAACGCCGAAGTCGCAGGCTTCGTTGCCGGTGTCGACACGGATCATGTCTTGCACCTGAAACCGCCACAGCTGCAACAGGTGATCGCAGAACGCCGAAAACAGCGCTGCCTCGCCGTCGCTGAACCCCGATACCTGGGCACCACGGTAGAGACAGACGAAAAACATCAAGCCGCTTTCCGGCAGCTCGAAGGTGATACACATGGGATGGTAGAGATCGTAGCGCCGGGCGAACGCGTCCACTTCGGCATCGGGGTCGGTGAAACCGCTGTCGCGGATGACCTCGCCGGGTTGGCTCAGGGTGTCGTGGGAAAACCTGTCGCCACCGGCGCTTTTCTGCCAATCGGCGGCGAAGGCATCCGGCAGGTCGATACGCCCGTGCATCCAGCTCTGCGGAGGCGCGCTGGCGACCGAGGCGGACATCTCGCCCCACCACGCCGATGCGAAAGGCACCAGTTGGCGCAATGCATGCAGACCGTCAGCGATGAACTCGGCAGCGCCCCGCTCCCGCGCCAGACGTCCCAGCTGCAACACGCAACGGTTGAACGCTTGCAGCGTGGCCAACGACGTTGCGTCGCCGACCTTGTTACCCTCCACCATCGTATCGATCCTGTTCGCTGCACGGTTATCGGGCGGACGATGCCACAGGCGCTGCGATGGCGTCCACAGGGCCATGGCAATGGCTGCTTGCCTGCAATGCGCGGCTTTTAGATCGTGATCAATCAGCGCCCCGCCCCATCCGCGCAGCCAGCCGCGCCACTCGCTCTCCCAGCTGTGCAGCGGTACGGCAATCCTCGGCGGGCGGCGCCTGTTGCGGGGACTGTTCGACATTCGACTGGGCCATGGCGCCCAGCGAGCTGCCGAGGCGATTGAGCTGCCCATCGAACTCCCCGGTAGCGGAGCGCGCGGGCAGTACGTCGAGCCCGACCCAGATCATCGAATGCTGGGCGGCGAACACGGCCATTTGCAGCAAGGTGTTGAGCTTGTCACCGCACAGGCAACCGGAATTGGTGAAACCGGCCGCGAGCTTGTCGCGCCACGGTTGCGCCAGGTAGAACGATGCCGTAGCGTCCATGAACCCCTTGAAGTCCGCTGAGGCGCTGCCCATGTAGGTCGGTGCGCCGAAAATGATCGCGTCGGCCTGGTGCAGGCGGTCCCAGTGTTCGTCGACGTCCTGGACCGCTATCAGGCGACAGGTGCTGCCGGGGTAGCGTTGTACACCGTCGGCCACGGCTTCGGCCATGACCCGGGTATGCCCGTAGCCACTGTGATAGACCACCACCACGTTGCTCATTCTGGTGTCCTTCAGACGAGTTAACTCCTTTAGCTGCCGCGGACGATCTCTCGATCAAAAGATCGCAGCCTGCGGCAGCTCCTACAAAGCTGGAGTTTTGGTGTATAGAGAACGCAGGACGAGTTAAACGTTGTTAATTTTTCAGGGTGCGCTAAAAGCCTCTGCAGCGCCCTTCTCTGCGCCGCGCCCAGTAAACACGGGAGCGTCAACGGGTCGCGAAACGCCGCAGTCGAGACCGGCACCGCGAAGTCATCCGGCCAGCACATTGCGCAGACGAAAAAACCTGAGGAATATGCTCGGAAAACGCGAACTAGACGGATGCAGGCAGGAGTGAAGCGTTGACCTTTCCACCCGAACAGGCTGTGCATTTCGGCCCCTACAGGATCTACCCCGGACAGCGCCTGGTCATGGAGGCCGACCAGCCTCTGCGCCTGGGTCGACGGGCCATGGACATCCTGTTGATCCTGTTGAAACACGCGGGAAACGTGGTCAGCAAACAGCACCTGATCGCCCAAATCTGGCCCGACAGCGTGGTGGAAGAAATCAATCTGCGGGTGCACATGGCGGCACTGCGCAAAGCCCTCGGCGATGGTCAGGCCGGCCAGCGCTACATCGTCACCGTCGCTCAGCGCGGGTACAGCTTCGTCGCGCCCTACTCGCTGGAGCACGTCGAGCAACATCCGGCCTGCGACCCGAAGGTTTCTAGCGGCCACAACCTGCCCTTGCGCCACACGCGCCTGATCGGCCGCCAGACATTGGTCGACAATCTGGTGGCGCAACTGCCGCGCCAGCGCTTCATCACCCTGCTCGGCCCCGGCGGCATCGGCAAGACCACCGTTGCCCTGCGCGTTGCCGAGCAACTGATCGGCCACTACCGCGATGGCATTCGTCTGCTCGACCTGGCGCCCATTAATGACCCGTTGATGATTACCGGTCATCTGGCGACGTTGCTTGATCTGTCCCTGCATGACAACGAGCCAATGAGCAGCCTCTCGACCTTCCTGCGCGAGCGGCAGATGCTGCTGGTGATCGACAACTGTGAACACCTGATCGACACCGTTGCCCTGCTGTGTGAAAGCCTGTTGCGTGCCGCGCCGCAAGTGCACATCCTGGCCACCAGCCGCGAAAGCCTGAGGGCCGAAGGCGAATTCGTGCAGCGCCTGGATTCGCTGGACTGCCCTCCCCCCATTGCCGTGCTGGACCGCGCCCAGTCCCTGAGCTTTTCCGCGTTGCAATTGTTCGTCGAGCGCGCCATGGCCAGCCACGACAGCTTCGAATTGAACGATGCCGAACTACCACTGGTGATCGACATCTGCCGTCGCCTCGACGGCATCCCACTGGCCCTGGAACTGGCGGCGGCGCAGGTCGCCAACCTTGGTCTCGACGGTTTGCTCACACAACTGCAAGACAGTTTTCGCCTGCTCACCCACGAGAGCCAGACGACACTCGGCCGACATCACACGCTGCACGCCACGCTGGACTGGAGCTTCAAACTGCTCAGCACCTGCGAACAAACCTGCTTGCGTCGACTGGGTGTATTCCGTGGTGGCTTCACCCTGGCGTCGGCGGCGGCGGTGATTGTCGGCGAACACATCGAACCCCGGGAGGTGTTTGGCTCGATCACGCAGCTGGTGGCCAAATCGCTGCTCAACGTGGACGTCGGCGACGAAGAGGTGTTCTACCGTTTGCTCGACACCACCCGCAGCTATGCGCTGGAAAAACTGGAACAGTCCAACGAGTTGCCTGGCACCCGCGAACGCCACGTCGAACGCTGCCTGACGGTGATGCAGCAGGCGCAGAGCGACTGGGAGCACATCCCGACCCGCCTGTGGATCGAACGTTATGCCCGCAGCCTGGAAGATATTCGCGCAGCCCTCGATTGGGGATTGTCAACACGGGGGCCGCGGATGTTGGCGATCCGCCTGACCGCGGCGTCCACACCGCTCTGGCAGGAACTGTCGTTGCTCAAGGAGCACGGCGGTTATGTGCGCAAGGCCCTGGCCTTGCTTGATGCCGCCCCCGAGCCCTGCACACAGCTGAAAATGTCCCTGAAGCTGGCCCTTGGCAGCGCCTGTTACCACGCCCAGGGTGGCAGCGCTGAAACCATTGGCGCGTTTGTCACCGCCCGAGCCCTGGCCAGAGATTGCAAAGACGTCATCGGAGAGCTGCGCGCCGTCTCCGGCCACCTGGCCGTCAACCTCAGTTGCGGCAACTATCAAATGGCCCTGGAGCAAAGTCAGCAATTTGACCGGCTGGGGTTGGACGGCGAACCGGTCCTGTCGCTGAGCATGCATCGCTTGCGGGTGTTGACCCTGCATTTTGCAGGGGATCAGCAACGGGCCAGGATGAGTGCCGAAGAAGTGATCCAGCGCATGGCGCATAACGGCCATCTCAACCGTTTCACCCATGGCTTTGGCGTGCAATACGATCAGAGCGTGGCCGCCCTGACCATCCTGGCGCGCATCCTCTGGATGCAGGGGCAACCGGAACAGGCCTGGCGCACGGCGCGGCAAGCACTGGACATCGCGCTGCAGATCAATCACGGCACGTCCATTTGCTACACCTTGGCACTCTCCGGTTGCCTGATCGCCCATTACAACGGCAACACCCGCACCGCTCGGGATTTGTTGCGACTGCTGCTGGAACAGGCACAGAAACACTCGGTTCAGTTATTCCACACCTGGGCGCAACACTATGCGCAAGTCATCGACAGCGCCGACGCGCAGCCGGCACCACGGCCGGCGGTCGGCCTGATCAAGGAAATCATGGTCACCCTGGATCCCGCGTTCGTCGATGACGATTTGCTGCGACGCGCCGACACCGGTGCAGCAGGCTGGAGCACGGCGGAGATTCTGCGAGCCCGCGCCGATGCGCTGCTGACGGCCAATTGCCCGGTGAAAGACTGCACCGCCGAAAACGTATTGATCAAAGCAATCAACGTGGCGAAGTCCCAGGGCGCGTTGACCTTCGAGCTGCGCAGCGCCACTTCGCTGGCGCGGCTTTGGCAACGCCAGGGGCGCGTGCGTCAAGCGCATACGTTGCTGGCGCCGATCTATCAGCGCTTCACCGAAGGTCACGCCACGCCGGACCTGAGGACTGTTCGGCGCTTGCTCGACGAGCTACAGGGCCACCTGTCGACCTGAAGATCGAGGCGTATGGCTGATGTAACCGGCATATCGCATTTCAAACGTGCGCAACGCGCCACTGTGCTCAAGTTTTTCCAAGGCATAGCTGCGCGTGGTGTTGAGGAAGCGGAAGCGACTCACGCCATTGGACTGTTCCAGCGACAACAGTGACTTGAGCACAAGACTGTCCATCACGCTGGTAAAGCTCGCGGGTTGCAGCGTGGCGCAACTGACCACGCCCCTGGCCGCGTCCAGGGTGAACGCCGATTTGAACACCGCCAGACGCTGCAACACGGTTTGCTCCTGCGGGCTCAGCCGTTCATAACTCCAGTCGAGCGCAGCCTTGAGGGTCTGGTGCCGGGGCACGGCAGTGCGCCGGCCCTGGGTCAGCAGTTGAAAACAATTGTCCAATTGAGACTGTAACCCCACCAGCGCCAGCGCATCGATCTGCGCCGCCGCCAGCTCGATCGCCAACGGCAAGCCATCCAGCCGACGACAGATTTCACGCACGACCTTGAGGTCCTGTTCGCGCAAGGCAAAACCTTGCTGGCACCCCCGGGCACGATTGACAAACAATTGCACCGCCGAATAGCCCATGAACTCGTCGATGCTGCGCAGCGCCGACGCGGGCGGGACCACCAGCGGCGGCAATGGCAGCAGGGTTTCACCGGTAGCCAACAGCGGTTCTCGGCTGGTCACCAGAATCGACAAGCGAGGCGCCGAGATCAGCAGCGTTTCAATCAACGCCCGGCAGCGCTCCAACAGGTGTTCGCAATTATCGAGCACCAACAGCGCATGCCATGACCCCAACGCATCCAGAGTCGTACCGACTTCCAGCCCAAGGGTGCGCGTCAGGTGATCAACCACCTGCGCCGGGTCGTCGATCATCGCCAGGTCCACCAGCCACACGCCATCGCGATAGTGCTGCAGTAACAGCTCGGCCACCCGCAAGGCCACCGTGGTCTTGCCGATACCGCACGGCCCAACCAGGGTCATGAAACGCCGCACCGGCAGCTGTCGCACCAGACTGCCCACCACCGCATCGCGTCCGGTGACCGGGGTCAACCGCGCCGGCAAATTGTGTTGGGTTTTGCGCAGACTCTCGAACGGGATCGGTGCCCCCTGCGATGCCGTCTGCACCGAAGCGACAAAACTGTAGCCGCGCTGGGGAATGGTGGTGATATAGCAATGCCCGTCCTGCCCGTCACGAAGCGCTCGCCGCAGGGCGGCAACGTGCACGCGCAGATTGATTTCCTCGACGACGGTTTTTGGCCAGACCTGGGCTATCAGGTTTTCCTTGCTGACCACCGAGCCTGCGTGCTCGACCAACACCTGCAAGATATCCAACGCCCGCCCGCCCAAGCGCAGCGGCTGATCGCCTTCCAGGACCAGTCGCTGATTGAGGTGGAACGCATAGGGACCAAAACGCAGCACCGTGTCGCTGTTTAATTCTCTTAGGCTATTCATGCTTTACCCACCGGGAGTCTGCTCGGCACGCGAGTCCGTCCAGGCTCCGTACCTTCCATGCAATGAATTCACGGCTATCTTGGCAGGCCTTGGCGACGGTACAACTGCCACAGGGGGAGCGTCACGGCCATAACGATGCGCGTGACGGACATGGGTTAGGTGGGTTTCTTCAAATGGAGCCACACCAGGCCACCATCGCTGGCAAGCCAGCTCCACAGGATTGCGGATGCTTGTTGATGATGGATACGTCACAAATCCGTAGGAGCCGGCTTACTGACGATAGCGGTTAAACAGTCACTGCACAGGTGTCTATCAGGCCGCCATCGCTGGCAAGCCAGCTCCCACAGGATTGCGGGATTTTGGTAATGATGAGTACGACACAAATCCGTAGGAGCCGGCTTACTGGCGATAGCGGTTAAACAGTCACTGCACAGGTGTCTGTCAGGCCGCCATCGCCGGCAAGCCAGCTCCCACAGGGTTGCGGGTGCTTGGAGATGATGGGCACGACACAAATCCGTAGGGGCCGGCTTGCTGGCGATAGCGGTTAGGCAGCCACTGCACAGGTGTCTGTCAGGCCGCCATCGCTGCGATGCGGCGACCCGACAAGCCAGCTCCTACAGGTGATCTTCATTGCTTAACTGATCGGCATTAACTCACAGCCTTCTAAACATTCAATATTTAGAAAGATATTCCTCAAAACGATTAACTGAACTGCTCACGATACTGAACCGGCGTCAGCCCAAGCTTCTCCCCAAACAGAAAGCGCATGTGCCGCACGCTGCCGAAGCCGCTTTTGAAGGCCACGGTCTTGAGCGGCAGCTCCGTGGTTTCCAGCAGGTTCCTGGCGCAGTCGATGCGTGCGTTTTGCAGGAACTCCATGGGGGTCATGTTCACTTCCCGGGCGAAAACCCTGGCGAAGTGACGGGCACTCATGGTTGCCAGGCTGGCCATGCGTTCGATGGTGAAGGGTTCGTCGAGGTGTTCGAGCACGTGGTTCTGCACGCGAGTGATGGCGGTTTCGTGGGGGGCAACCGCCGCCATCAGCGGGCTGAACTGTGCTTGGCCGCCCTGGCGCTTCATCACCACCAGCAACACCTTGGCCACATCCTGGGCGACTTTTTTGCCATGGTCCTGCGCCACGATCGCCAGCGCCAGATCGATCCCGGCGGTGACGCCGCCGGAAGTGATCAGGTTGCGGTCCTGAATGAAGATCTGGTCGGTCTCGACCATTGCCTTTGGAAACCCCTTGATGAGGCGCTCGGTGTAGTGCCAGTGGGTCGTGACGCGATAACCGTCGAGCAAACCCGCGTGCCCGAGTACAAACGCGCCGGTGCAGATCGAGCCATAACTGGCGGACCGACCAACGTTGTGTTTGAGCCAGGCGAGCAACGACGGATGTTTTTCGTTGTAGGCCCCAGGTCCGCCAGGCACCAGCAGCAGGTCATAACCGTCACAGGCCTGATCGATGTGCAGATCGGCGTGCACGCTCACGCCGTTGGATGCCCGCAGCGCGCCGGGCTCGGTGCCGATGGTCGTCAACACATAGTGGTTATCGGGTTTGAGGTACCGATTGGCGATGGAAAACACCTCCATGGGCCCGGCCATGTCGAGCAGGAGAAAGTCGGGGAACAGCACCATTGCCACGGTTTTCATGGGTTGGATATCACTGTGATCAAAAGGAGATTGCTGACTGACATCGAATCTTTTGTAGGAGCGAAGCTTGCTCGCGAAAAACGTTTGGACAACGCGTTTATTCAGGCAGACCGTGTAATCGTTTACCTCCTTCGCGAGCGAGCTTCGCTCCTACAGGGGTTGTGCATTATGCAGGAGTGTTGTGGCAGCGTGGCAGAGATTACTGTCAACCTGAGTGAGACAGTGATTCAATTTTCACCTACTTATTGCACCAGCAAGTAACCATTAACCTTCTCCTCACTCGGACGAATCAACGTCCCCACAGGAGATTCCATCATGCTGACCCTTCGCAAAGCTTCTGATCGTGGCATGGCTAACCATGGCTGGTTGAAGTCGTTCCACACCTTTTCCTTCGCCAATTACCGCAACCCGAAAGAACAGGGTTTTTCCGACCTGTTGGTGATCAACGATGACCGTGTCGCGGCCGGTAAAGGCTTCGGCCAGCACCCCCATCGCGACATGGAGATTTTTTCCTATGTGCTCGAAGGCGCGCTGGAACACAAGGACACCCTGGGCACCGGTTCGGTCATTCGCCCCGGCGACGTACAACTGATGAGCGCCGGCAGCGGCGTGGCCCACAGCGAATACAACCACTCGGATTCCCGGCCGGTGCACTTTCTGCAAATCTGGATCGTGCCTGAAGTCAGCGGCGCCAAGCCGCGCTATCAGCAAGAGCACTTCAGCCCGCAGAAAAAACGCGGTCACTTGCAGCTGATCATCTCCCCCGACGGCGCCAAGGGGTCGTTGAAGGTGCGCCAGGATGCACGGGTGTATGCCGGCCTGATCGACGGCAAGGAAAGCGCGACCCTTGAGCTGGCTGCCGACCGCTACGCCTATGTGCATGTGGCCCGGGGCAGCGTTGAACTCAACGGCATGCAATTGCAGGAAGGTGACGGTGTGCGGGTTCGCAAGGAACAGGTGCTGACCTTGAGCAACGGCGTCGATGCCGAAGTGTTGGTGTTCGACTTGCGGGCGCAAGAGTTGCCTGAAATGCCATAACCGTCGATATAAAAAAACTGTGGGAGCAAACGCGCTCCCACAAGTCGTAATTTTCCCCACTCCGGGGGCGCATCTGCTAAAACGCGAACTTCATGTTTGTCTGCGCGGATGCCCCCGATGCGCTCTACCCTTCTTATTCGACTGCACCGACGCTGGCTGCCGCTGCTGTGCATGGCCACGTTGGTCGTCGGCCTGCCGGTGGGTTGCGGCGCACTCCAGTACAAAGAGCGCGAACTGCTGTTTCGCATCGAACCGGGCACTGCCGGCTGGTATCGCGGTTTGCCGCAGGACGTTCATGAGTTCGACATCAAGCCTGCAAGTTTCAAAGCCGGACAAAACCTGCATGCTTGGTGGTGGCCGGCGGCCCGGCGCGATGCACCCTCGATCCTCTACCTGCACGGCGTGCGCTGGAACCTTACCGGCCAGGCATTCCGCATCGAGCAATTGCGCGCCATGGGCTATTCGGTGTTGGCAATCGATTACCGAGGATTTGGCCAAAGCAAAGGCGAATTACCCTCTGAAGCGAGCGTTTACGAAGACGCCCGAGCAGCTTGGGAGCGCTTCACAGTGATGCAACCGGATGCCGGCAAGCGCTTGATCTACGGGCACTCACTGGGTGGCGCGGTGGCCATCGATCTGGCAGCAGACCTGGCCGCGCAGGCAAAAAAGAACCATGAGGCGGTTCCGGTACGCGGCCTGGTCATCGAGTCCACTTTCACCTCACTTGGCGACGCGGTGGCGGAAGTCGCCGACAACAACCTGCCGGTAACCTGGCTGCCGGTACGCTGGCTGCTGTCACAGAAGTTCGACTCCATCGACAAGATCGTCGACATCGACATGCCGCTGTTGGTGGTGCATGGCCTGGCCGATCAGTTCATGCCGTCGCGATTCAGCCAGCAGTTGTTCAATGCGGCCAACCCGCCCAAGCGCCTGTTGCTGATACCGGGTGGTACGCATAACAACAGCATGAGCCTGGGCGGCAACCAGTATCGCCAGGCAATCGAGGGTTTGATGAAAGCCAAGCCGCCACAGATGGCCGGCCCGGCGATGGTTCGTGGACCGCGGGATTCTTGAGAAAGCGAAGAAGATCCCTGTAGGAGCTGCCGCAGGCTGCGATCTTTTGATGTTGCCTTTCAAGATCAAAAGATCGCAGCCTCGTTGCACTCGTCAGCTCCTACAAATGTGCGACAACCCACGATCCAGGGATGGCATTAGCCTTGGTGGGTATTTCAATTTGTCGCGGCGATTTCCGCTGTTTTCAGCTCGCGTGGGCACTCATCGATACCCGTCACGCTGGGGCGAGGTACAAATTGCACCGCTTTGTCCTCTGACCGCCAGGGCCGCACGATGTACATGCCATCGGCTTCAGCAAGAAGTCGCAATCGAATACTCACTCCAGAATTGTCTGGATCTTTGATCGTCGCCAACAGTTGGGCGTCTGGTGCCCATGTCATGACCGTGCAATTGCGAGCACCGGAAGAGGGTATTTGCAAAGTGACTCCCGCCAGCTTTGCACTTGCCTGAGGGATAAGTCCCACTGCGAAAATCACCGCCATCCCGACTAGCGCAGCGTGCGCGACCGGGTGCTCATGACGACGCATGACCACAACAAAATACGCGCCCGCCATCTGGATCAGCCACAGCACAACCAGCTCCAGAAACATGAGCGGCATAAACCACCAGACATCATTCACAAACTCGCTGACGCTACGCGACACAACCACCGTGACATTGAGGATCGCCAGCCACTGGACGAGTGCAGACATCCCGCAGGCAAACCAGAATTCGCTTGAGACTTTGGTTTTCACTACGCGCGTGATGATCCAGGCATGACCGAACAGCGTGAGTATCCCCAGCGCCACTTGGAGAACGATCCACCATCCATGGTTCAGGTCGTACGAAGCGAGGGCGCCGATCAGCCATACGAAGGCGCCCAACAACAGAAGCCCGTAGCCCCAATGCAACACCAGGCGCCGATGAAGAGTAGTCAGCTCAGGCTTGCCCTGATCAAAGTTCAAGTGATCACTCAGTCGCTCGCCGGACTTATTCAATCGATGAAAGATGATGAATACCGGCATTACGATTAACGCCCCCAACATCGCAATCACGAACACCAGCATTGCAAACATCGCCGGTAAAGCAGCGATGACGGCGGAAGAAGTAATACTCAAAGGTATTTTTTCTACCTGGATGTACTGGAACAAATAAATCCCGGCGATAAGCAAAATACTTCCGCCCAATGGCCAGGCGCGGTCATTCAGCCAGGACAGGCCGCGGCTCAACTGTTCATAGTGGTTTGGTGTGGAAGGGGTTGCTGTTTTTTTCAGATCGGCCACGTCGAGGGGTTCCATTTCCATGCACAGAGTCCTTGTTCCAACGGCATTGAACAGAGAATGCGAATGCCGAATGTACAGCCCGACCGTGCCAAAAACATCAGACCAGCCAAGAATCAGTCGCATCTGACAGACCCTTCCTACTGCCCTCCCTGATACCGCGCCCGATACCGCCCCGGGCTCTCCCCCGTCCACTTCTTGAACGCCCGGTGAAACGCACTGGGCTCCTGAAAGCCCAAGTGTTCGGCAATGTCGCTGATGCTTGCCCGGCTCTCGCGAAGTTGCTCGAAGGCCACTGCGCGACGCACTTCGTCCTTGATTTCCTGATAGGAACAGCCTTCTCGCTCCAGCTTGCGGCGGAAGGTGCTGGGGCTAAGGTGCTGTTCAAGGGCAAAGGCCTGCAACGTTGGCCATAGGCTGTAATGGCTGTTGCGCAAGCGCTGGTGCACTTGCGAGGCCAGGCCGTGCTGGTTGCGAAAACGGATCACCAGCCATTGCGGCGCGGTGCGCAGGAACACTTTAAGCGAGGCCAGGTCCTGGACCACCGGCAATCGAAGGAAGTGGCTGGCGAACTCGATTTCAGTACGCTCGGCACCAAAGGTCAGGTTGGGCCCCCAAAGCAGACGGTCATCGCTCAGGGACAGTCGTTCATGGCGAAAATCCGCTCGGTCGATGGGGATACGCCGACCGCCCAGCCAACACAGCAAACTGATCATCAGCACCAAAAACGTTTCTTCGCCGTAACGACTGGCATCGGTGTCGTGCGAATGAGTGTCCAGGCTGATCACCGCCCGTTTGCCGCGTACGGTCAGCGTGCCGCGAAAGTCGCGCAGGAACAGGGCGAAGTTGGCCAGGCATTGGCGCATGGCTTTATGCAGATCGGGTTCCTGGATCAATGCCCGGCAAATCAGGGCAAAGGCGCCCTGTGGCATGCCGTGGGAATCCAGGCCGAAGAACTCGTCGTCCAGTTCACGGATCTGAATCAGCCACAACGCTGCGAAGGCATTGGCCGGCACCCGCGCTGTCGGCTGCCCGATCACCGCAGGATCGACGCCAGCCTGTTCCAGCACCGCACGCACACGCTGCGGATCGTCCCCCAGCCCGTGGATCATTGCCTGCACGAAGTAGGCGGCCACTGAATCCTTTTCCCGCATGTGAACGCTTCTCTCCCAATCACCCGAAATGGCAAAAAACATCAGTCCCGTTGAACAGTTTCGGCATAGGACAACCGCCCTGCCAGTTCTAGACTCGCCGGCAATAGTACGCTTTCGGCCGCCACGGCGGCGAAGGTATCGCAGGGATTATCGGAAGGACGGCTACATGAATCTGCAAAACATTGGCGTGATCGGCGCCGGCACCATGGGCAACGGCATCGCGCAGGTCTGTGCGCTGGCCGGCTTTAACGTGACCTTGATCGACATCTCCGAAAGCGCTTTGCAAAAAGCCCTCGCAACGGTCGGCAAGAATCTCGACCGGCAGATCGCCAAGCAAACCCTGACGCCTGAGCAAAAGAACATCGCGCTCGACAAAATCCGCATCAGCACCGATTACAGCAGCCTTCAAGACGCGCAGTTGGTGATCGAAGCCGCCACCGAAAATCTCGAACTGAAATTGCGAGTGCTGCAACAGATTGCCGCGCAGGTCAGCGGCGAGTGCGTGATCGCTTCCAATACGTCGTCGCTGTCGATCACGCAACTGGCCGCCAGTGTCAGCCAGCCTGAGCGCTTTATCGGCCTGCACTTCTTCAACCCGGTGCCGGTGATGGGCCTGATCGAAGTCATTCGCGGCCTGCAAACCAACGATGCCACCCACGCCCTGGCGCTGGACATGGCGACCAAACTGGGCAAAACCGCGATCACCGCCGGCAACCGTCCTGGGTTTGTGGTCAACCGGATCCTGGTGCCGATGATCAATGAAGCGATCCTGGTGTTCCAGGAAGGTCTGGCGAGCGCCGAAGACATTGACGCCGGCATGCGCCTGGGCTGCAACCAGCCCATTGGCCCGTTGGCACTGGCGGACCTGATCGGTCTCGATACGCTGCTGGCGATCCTGGAAGCGTTCTACGACGGCTTCAATGACAGCAAATATCGCCCGGCGCCGCTACTCAAGGAAATGGTCGCTGCCGGGTACCTGGGGCGCAAAACGGGGCGCGGCTTCCATGCCTATGCCTGAGCGTTGTTCACGTTTCGCCGAATACCGGGACAAGGTGCTGGAGCTGTTCGCCTGCAAGGGTTTCGGTCAGGTCGGCATGCGTGAACTCGCGACGTGCCTGGGGCTATCCCCGGGCTCGTTGTATCACCACTACCCGAGCAAACAGCACCTGTTGCTGGATCTGATCGAAGAGTTCTACGAAGAGCTGCTGGCGACACTGGGGCGCATCCAGCAAAAGGCCCCGGCAAAACGCGATCGCCTTAACAGCCTGATCCGTGCGCACCTCAATCTGCATCGCGAAATGCCGTGGCATTTTCGCCTGGTGGAACGCGACAGCGGCTGCCTGAATGAAGAGCAGCAGGCACGGGTTCAACAGTTGCGCGAACAATACGAGCGCACGCTGCTGAAAGTGCTTGGCGCCCGCTCGCGCTTCAGTGATTCGGGGCAACTGGCGGCGGGTCATGCCATTGCCTCACTGCTCAATAACGCGCCGAGTTGGCTGACGACCCATTCGCTGGATGAACACGAGCACAATGAATTGCTGGAGAGCCTGGTGAGCGGCGCTATCGAGCGTTTGCTCGCGCCACGGCGTACACCTGAGGCAATAAGCATCGCTCGATCTATCGAAAAAACATCTAACAACACTCAGGCAGCCTCTGTGTTTTAGCGCTTTGCTTGCCCGGTCAGCCTCATCAGAATTCATCGCCCAAAACGATGTCGGAATAGATGTGCACCTTCACAGACCGGGAGCAGCACCATGAAAATCAATCCCTACCTCATCTTCAACGGCGACTGCCGCGCCGCCTTCACCTTCTATGAGCAATGCCTGCAAGGCAAACTCGAAGCGATGATGACGTTCGGCGAAACACCCGCCGCCGAGCACGTACCGAAAGAACATCACCCTCTAATCATCCATACCTGCCTGAAAGTGGGCGATCAAATGCTCATGGCTTCGGACACCACGCCGGACCGTCCGACGCCAGGCATGAGCGGCTGCTCGATTTCGCTGAATGTCGACAGCATCGCTGAAGCCGAACGGGTATTTAACGCGCTGGCTGCTGGCGGCAAAGTCGAGATGCCACTGGAGGCTACTTTCTGGGCGGCGCGCTTTGGCATGCTGGTTGACCGCTTTGGGGTGGCGTGGATGGTCAACTGCGAAAAAGACCTGTAGGAGCGAGCTTGCTCGCGAAGGTGGTTAACGATACCGCGTATTTACTTTGATAAACGCGGCGCTCTTGCGTCTTTCGCGAGCAAGCTCGCGCCTACAGGGGGTTATTCATCGTTCAACAAGAAGCCGTCCTGTTCGACGATGTTAAGCGCATGAAACAGGCCCAATTTGAATGATTGGGCTTTCTGGCAACTCCGGATCCGTCTGCTACCGTCAAGATGGCAGCCACCCGGAGGAACCCACCATGCCTGCCCATGCCGCGTCCTGGTCTACCCGTTTCAAGTTGTCGCTATTGGCTGGCGGGCTTGCCGTCACTTTACTGACGCTTGGCGGTTGCACGAGTATCGATGCCCAGACCACCGCCTACGTTGGCGTGGAGCACCCTGCCCCAACGCTGCCCAGTGAAGTCGTGGTCCTGCGCAGCGAACCCTTGCGTCCACATGTTCGCCTGGGTGAAATATTGATCGACGCCAGCGTCGACCCTGCCCCGCCCATCACAGAGGTCGAAGCGAAACTGCGAGATGAAGCCGCCAAACTCGGTGGCGATGCGGTGGTGGTGGTTTATGACCATATCCAACCGGTGGGCGCCTATCTGAACGGGCCGCTGTGGGCGCGCGATGTGCAGACCGTTAACGGCCGCAAACTCAAAGGGATCGTCATCAAATACCAGTGAGCTGCTCCCGTCGCGCCTCATCGCACAACCTTTCGTCGCAAACCGAAACCTGGGGTGCGATACACAGCGATGTCTGGCTTACGGCTTGCACAGGCGGGGCGTAGCGGCCACAGAACGACATAATTCTGACACGGTTGCACTTCAAACTAACGCTTAAGGACTCCAGCGCAACGCTTGGTCAGTCACCGGAGATGTAACGTGTCAACGCTCAATGAAATCGCAGCAAATCACGCGAGAATGGCCAAGGCAAAAGAACTGGAGGCGATCGGGTTGAAAGAGCGACAACTTCAGATCGTGGGTGGTTTCGAGATCCCGTCCCTGGAGAATCAACACCAGGTTCCGCTGCACCTTGTTGCTGTAGCGCAGGAAAACACTCATGGACAAGCGGGTAGCTATCTTCTCTGACAGCCGCTGCACACGGAATCGATACCAAGCTGGCCAACAGCTATCTCAGAGCTGAGCCGGCACGGGGTAGCTCGGTGATCGCCTTTCAGGCTCATGGTCCTGCCCCAACCTCTCGACGGCACTGGCGTAATGCCTGGTCGCCTGCAAGATCAAGTCGTTGCGTTCACCTACGCTGATAAGTCCGGCTCGTTGGTACTTGTCGGCAACACTCAGCAATTGCTCATACTGCTCCTGAGCACTGGCTGTGACTTCCCATTTCATCAGTAGCTCATGCCAGGCAGCCAACGCCTGCCCCCTCGTATCGCTGTTCATGATCAGCACTCATAGGCCGTGTTACGGTAGAGGTCGCTTAAGTTCACAGGGTTCGTCGAAACAGACATACGGTATGCAAGTCGCCGCCTTGAATGCCTGTGCGGGTTGCTACGTTTTGCTCATTCAAAGGAGGATCTTTCAATGGCCAACAAAGACCTGCTCCCATCGATGCTGTTCAACCTGGAGTTCATCACGCAAGGGGTTGCGCAGTTGATGAATGATTGAGGTCGGGGTACGACTTGATCGCAAATGAACGCATTCTTTGTGTAGGAGCTGCCGAAGGCTGCGATCTTTTGATCTTGCCTTTTATATAATCAAAAAATCGCAGCCTCGTTGCACTCGACAGCTCCTACACGGCTCCACTTACACCCGCTTTGCCAAAGCCACTCTCCCGGAATTCGAACAGTCCAATAGCTCCCGCCTCCAGCCATTAGCGCTACACAATTTTTGTGACTACGCTTCTGTTCGGGGAGACTGTTACGGAGCATGGGAATGGGGGCAAAAACATTTGTTATCGGGCCACGCATGGGCGTTCCCATGGCTGTCCTGTTGGGACTTTCGAGCCTGTTGGGGGGCTGTGGAAAAGAGCCTGTTGCCCCAACCCGCCAAGCACCGGATGTGACCGTCATGACGGTCACTTCAAGCGATACACCCGTCACCTTCGAATTCGTTGCCCAGACCCAGAGTTCCCGGGAAGTGGAGATACGCGCACGCGTCGCCGGCTTCCTGGAAAAGCGGCAGTACACCGAAGGCGATCTGGTGAAAACCGGGCAAGTCCTGTTCCAGATGGATCGAAAACCTTTCGAGGCCGCGCTGGCCTCGGCTCAGGGTCAGATGGCCCAGCAACAGGCACGCTGGGAAGTGGCCAAGGCCACCCTCGCCCGCGTCCGGCCACTGGCGGCGCAAAATGCGGTCAGTAAAATGGACCTGGACAATGCCGTCGGCTCAGAGCGCGAGACCAAGGCCGCCGTATTTGCCGCAGAGGCTGGAGTTCGCACTGCGCAACTGAACTTGAGTTACACCACGATCGCCTCGCCCCTTAACGGCCTTTCCAGTGATGCCAAAAAACAGGAAGGCAGTTACATCACGCCCGGTGAATCAGGACTGCTGACGTCCGTGTCCCAAATGGACCCGATGTACGTCAACTTCAGTCTTTCGGAAAACGAAACCCTCAAATACCGCGACGAGATTGCCGCCGGACGCCTCAAATTCCCCTCTCGCAGCGATTTTGTCGTAGAGGTGGTGTTGGCTGACGGTACGGTGGTGCCTGAGCGCGGCAAGGTGAATTTCCAGGCACCGTCCTATAGCCAGGACACCGGCACCTTCCTGGTCAGGGCCGTGCTCGCCAATCCCAATGGCTTGCTCCGTCCGGGCCAGTTCGTGCGCGCCCTGGCCAAGGGCGCCAGCCGGCCGAACGCCATTCTGGTGCCGCAGAAGGCCGTGCTCGAAGGTGCCAAGAGCCACTTCGTCTGGGTCGTCAATGGCGAAGGCAAACCAGAGCAACGGGTTGTAGAAGTGGGTGAATGGCAAGGCGACAACTGGTTTATCAGCAAAGGATTGCGTGCTGGCGAGCGCATCGTGGTCGATGGCGCACTCAGGGTCACGCCTGGAGGGCCGCTGAAAATCGTCGAGGCCTCCGTCCCTGCCCCGACCGCCCCTGAAACCGGACAAACGATAAAAGCCGGCCCGGCGAGCGCACCCAGCGGAAAAACCCCATGAGCATTTCCCACTATTGCATTGACCGACCGATCTTCGCGTCGGTGATTTCGATCATCATCACCCTGGCCGGTGCGGTGGCGATGCTTGCGCTCCCCGTCGCCCAGTACCCGGATATCACGCCACCGCAGATCACGGTGGCGGCGACCTATCCGGGCGCCGATGCCCAGGTCGTGGCCAATAACGTCGCGGCGCCCATCGAGCAGCAGGTCAATGGCGCCGACAACATGATCTACATGAACTCGTCGAGCTCGGCGACGGGCAACATGACCCTCAACGTATTCTTCGAGATCGGCACCGACCCATCCCTGGCCCAGGTGGACGTGCAGAACCGGGTCAACCTGGCGTTGCCGCAACTGCCCTCGGCGGTGCAGAGCCAGGGTATTCAGGTGCAGAAGAAGTCCTCGGCATTCATGATGGTGCTCGCCGTGTACTCCGCCGGCGAGCGCTATGACAGCACCTACGTCGCCAACTACGCCAACCTTTATATTCTGGATGCGATCAAGCGCATCCCCGGCGCCAACCAGGCCAGCATCTTCGGCACGCCAGACTACGCCATGCGGATCTGGCTCAAACCTGATCGAATGGCTCAGTTGGGCATCACCGCCGCCGATGTGCAGAAAGCGGTGGCCAACCAGAACCAGCAATTCGCGGTGGGCCGCGTCGGCCAGTCGCCCACGGGTGCGCCGGTGGAGCAGTCGTTTGCCGTGACCACCAAGGGGCGCCTGACCGAACCTGCGGAGTTCGAGAACATCATCCTGCGCGCCAGCAATGAAGGCGCGGCCATCGTTCGACTCAAGGACATCGGCCGCGCCGAACTCGGGCAGAAGGACTACTCGCTGCGCAGTACCTACCAGGGCAAACCGGCGACGCTGATTGCGGTGTATCAACAGCCCGGCGCCAATGCCCTCGACGTTTCGGCGGCGGTTACCAAGACCCTGGCCGACATGAAGGCCACCTTCCCCGAGGGCATCGAATACAAGATCGTGATGGACACCACCGCGTTCACCCGTGCGTCGATTTCCGAGGTAATCCACACCTTCTTCGAAGCGCTGGTGCTGGTGGTCATAGTGGTGTTCATCTTCCTGCAGAGCCTGCGGGCCACGTTGATCCCGGTGATTGCGGTGCCGGTGTCGATCGTCGGCACCTTCATCGGCATGTCGGCCCTGGGGTTTTCCGTGAACATGCTGACGCTGTTCGGCATGGTGCTGGCCATCGGTATCGTGGTGGACGACGCGATCGTGGTGATCGAAAACGTCGAGCGCAACATGCACGTGCACAAGATGAATGCCAAGGACGCCGCCAAACGCGCGATGGACGAAGTGGCAGGCCCGGTGGTGGCCATCGTTCTGGTGCTGTGCGCGGTGTTTATCCCGGTGGCGTTCATGGGCGGGATCACCGGCCAGCTCTATAAACAGTTTGCGATCACCATCGCCATTTCCGTGGTGATTTCCGGCCTGGTGGCCCTGACCCTGTCACCGGCCCTGGCGGCGATTCTGCTCAAGCCGCAGCACGGCGAAAAAAACGCTTTCTTCCGCTGGTTCGAACGCAGCTTCGAACGGATGACCGAGGGTTACTCGCGTTCGGTGGCGTTCATGATCAAGCGTTTTGTGCTGGCACTGTTGTTGTTTGCGGGCATGATCGTGCTGATCCTGTTGATGGCGCAGCGCATACCCAGCGCCTTCCTGCCACCGGAAGACCAGGGCTATCTACTCGGCGCGATCATCATGCCCGACGCCGCCAGCCTCGATCGCACGGGAGCGGTCGGCAGCGTAGCCAGCGATTTCTTCATGAACGACGAGGCCGTCGAAGGTGTGGCCATCGTCAACGGCTACAGCCTGTTGGACGGCCAGAACAAGAACAACGCCGGTGCGTTTTTCGTCGGTTTCAAGGATTTCGAAGAGCGCTACAAAAACTCCGACACCATCGCACAACAAAGCGCCCCGGCGGTGATCCAGAAGGCATTCCACGCCTTTTCCACCGTGCAGGAAGGCATCATTCTGCCGGTCAACCCGCCGTCCATTCCCGGCCTGGGCACCACCGGCGGCATGGAGGTGTGGGTGCAGAGCAAGGGCGACGGCAACGTCGAACAACTGGCGGAAATGGTCGGCACCTTGATTGCCAAAGCCAAGGAACGCCCTGAACTCGGCGCCATCACTTCGACCTTCAACGTTCATTCCCGACAATTGATGGTCGATGTGGATCGGGAAAAGGCAGAGTCACTGGGCGTGCCGGTGGAGGACGTCTACAGCGCCATGCAGACCATGTTCGGCTCGCTGTACGTTTCACAATTCAACAAGTTCAGCCGGTTGTGGCAGGTGATCCTGCAGGCGGAACCGTCCTACCGACTCAAGGCCGAAGATCTGCAAGAGATCTACGTGCGCAGCAAAAACCTCGGCATGGTGCCGCTCAAGTCCGTGCTCACCACCCGCTACGTCACCGGCCCCGACCTGCTGACCCGTTTCAACAATTTCCCGGCGGTCAAGCTCACCGCCAACGCCGCCCCCGGCTACAGCTCCGGGCAGGCGCTGGCGGCCCTGGAAGAGATCAGCGCCGAGATCATGACCAACGACTATGCACTGGCGTTGAGCGGCGAGGCATTCGAGGAGAAGAAGAGCGGCGGCGCCTCGTCCCAGGTGTTCATTTTCGGCCTGGTGATGGTGTTCCTGATTCTGGCGGCTCAATACGAGAAATGGTCCCTGCCCGTTGGCGTGCTGCTGGCGGTGCCCTTTGCGTTGTTTGGCGCCCTGCTCGCGGTACTGATCCGTGGCCTGAGCAATGACGTGTACTTCCAGATCGGCTTGACCATGCTGGTGGCCCTCGCCGCCAAGAATGCCATCCTGATTTTCGAGTTTGCGGTGCTCAACCGGGAAACCGGCATGTCGGCCTACGACGCTGCGATGACCGCCGCCAAGGAGCGACTGCGCCCCATCGTGATGACCTCGCTGGCATTCATCCTGGGCTGTGTACCGCTGGCCATTGCCGTCGGCGCCTCTGAAAACAGTCGCCACTCCATCGGTACGGGGGTGATCGGCGGGATGTTGGCGGCAACGGTGATCGCGATCTTCTTTATTCCCTTGTTCTACTACCTGGTGGAACGGATATTCGGGGGCAAAGACGACGCGAAAACCGCTGCTACGCCTGCACAGGCGCAGATTCCCGACGGTGCGGCGCAGCAACGACATGAGGGGGATTAACATGCGTGAGCCCTCTCTTGCGTTGCTACTGGCTCTGGGTTTGGGTGTGGGCTTGGCCGGCTGCATGGTCGGCCCGGATTACCAGGCGCCGAAGATTGATACCCCGGCGGCCTATCGCTATGCGGACAAGGAAACGAAGGACCTGTCCAACACGCTGTGGTGGGAGCAGTTCCAGGATCCCGTACTCAATGAGCTGATCCGCAGCGCCTTGCTTGAAAACAAAGACATCAAGATTGCTGCCGCACGGGTAGAGGAATTTCTCGGTCGCTACGGTGTAGCCCGCTCGCTGTACTACCCCCAGGTTGGGCTGGACTCCCAGGGTCAACGCAGCCGCTCACCACGGGACAACGGCCCGGTGCCTCTGGATTCGTCGGTCGATCCAGTGTTCAACAATTATCAGGCCATCCTCAGCGTCAATTGGGAGCTGGACATATGGGGCCGTTTACGGCGCCTCAACGAATCCGCTCGCGCCGATCTGCTGGCATCTGAAGAGGGGCGCCGTAGCGTCATCCTCAGCCTGGTGTCTTCGGTGGCGACCAGTTATGTGACGTTGCGTGATCTTGACCGGGAACTGGAAATTGCCCGCACGACCGCCAAGGTCAGGGGTGATTCCTACGAGATCTTCAAGCTGCGCTTTGGTGCCGGGACCATCTCCGAAATGGAACTGGCGCAGAACCTGTCCGAGTACCAGCGAACCCTGGCGTCGGTCGCGCAATTCGAACCCCTGGTTGCGCAACAGGAAAACGCGCTGGCCGTGCTGCTCGGACGCAACCCCGGGCCGATCCTGCGCGGGCGTGACCTGGCTCACTTGACGCTGCCGTCGGTGCCCGCCGGGTTACCTTCGGATTTGCTGGAACGACGCCCCGATCTACGTCAGGCCGAGTTGAACCTGATCTCGGCCAATGCGCAGATCGGCGCTGCCAAGGCCCAGTATTTTCCTACCATTTCCCTGACCGGGTTGCTGGGTTCGGTCAGCAATCAACTCTCGGACCTGTTCACCGGGCCTGCCGCCGCCTGGTCTTATGGCGTCGCCGCGAGCATGCCGATTTTTACCGGCGGCGCTATTGCAGGCCAGGTTCAACAGGCAGAAGCCGTCCAGCAACAGACCCTGTTCACTTACCAGAAAGCCATTCAATCGGCCTTCAGCGACGTGGAAAATGCCCTGGTCGCGTCCAGCAAATCCCGCGAACAAATGGCTTATCAAGCCGGCCAGGTCGAGGCACTGCGCACCTATGCTCACTTTGCGCGGCTGCGTTATGACAATGGCTACACCAGCTACATCGAGGTGTTGGATGCAGAACGCAGCCTCTTTGACGCCGAACTGAACTACACCCGCACACGGGGCTCGGTGTTCACGTCCATGGTTGATCTGTACAAGGCAACCGGCGGCGGCTGGGTGACCAAGGCTGACGAACTGACAGCCACCGGGCCTTGAAGGAGAAAGGAACGTTTGAGGGTCAACTTACTGCGGGCGCAACAGCCTGAGCATAGTTGTCGATGAGGGTTTGTACTATTTCCAGCACTCCATTGATGGCGAACTGGACGCCCATGCAGACGAGCAAGAAACCCATCAGGCGTGCCGTTGCATCAACCCCCGATTCGCCGATTGCTTTCATGATGATTCCTGAACTGCGCAAACATAACCAGAGTATGAGGGCCGTCAATAAAAAGATTAAAGGAGGCGCTGTCAGTAAAACCCACTGCGGAAAATTCGTGCTGTGTTTAATACTGGAAGAAGAGCTAATGATCATTGCAATCGTACCGGGCCCCGCCGTGCTGGGCATGGCCAATGGCATGAATGCAAAGTCGGCTTTTTCTTGAATGGACGAGGCCTGAACCGGTTTGGGAAACAGCATCTTCAGGCCAATGATCACGAGAATCCCGCCACCGGCAATACGCAAGCCTGGAATGGAAATATTAAAAGCTCCCATCACAAGCTCGCCGATGTAATAGGCACAAGCCATGATTATAAAAACGTAGATCGATGTTAAGAGCGCCTGCCGGTTTTTTTCCTTTTCATTAAGTCCCTTGGACAGGCCAAGAAACAGAGCCACGGTCGTGGGAGGATTAATCAATGGCAGCAACGCCAATAGTCCTAACACGATAGCGTTGAATAAAGCTGTCATTGCGCACTCCCTGAATTTACGCCACTCGATAGCTTAGCCCACCGCGGCGTGGAGTAAATGCGCTCACCAGCCGCCAGGTTCAATCGGCGAAGACTATTTGTGCTTCACGCGAACGGCGAGTCAGCCGAGACACCGATGGACGTCATACGCCGGGAAATTCCTTTGCTACCATTAACGAGCGGCATGTCTGTGGCACTGACTCACTCACTTCAAGCCTGCCTGACCACATAGGGGGTGCAATGCGCATTCCATTTACTTACGCGTTGTCAGCCGTACTGTTCCTGAGCGGTTCTTCCTGCCTGACACAGGCAATGGATACTGCCCCCGCCGCACCCGCACCGTTTGCCCAGGCGGCGCCCGTCACTGCGCCGGCCAAAGATCCCGTGTTCACGCAGGAGCAGCTGGATCAAATGCTGGCGCCCATCGCGCTTTACCCGGACCCGCTGCTGGCACAGGTGCTGATGGCGACCACGTACCCCGGTGAAATCGCTGAGGCGGTCACCTGGTCCAAGGCCAATCCAAAAGCCAAGGGTGATGATGCGGTAAAACAAGTGGCGAACCAGACCTGGGATCCGAGCGTTCAGGCGCTGGTCGCTTTCCCTCAAGTGCTGGCCACGCTGGGGCAGGACCCCGTCTGGGTACAACGCCTGGGGGATGCCTTCCTCGCGCAACCTGACGACCTCATGAATGCCGTGCAACGCTTGCGTCATCAGGCGCAAGCGGCAGGCAACCTGCAGAGCAACCAATACCAGAACGTCACGGTGCAGGCGGCACCGGCACCCGCTCCTGCGCAAGGCGCCGCCCCTGCCCCAGCCAGCAGCACGTCCACGATCATCATTCAGCCCGCCGATCCGCAGGTGGTGTACGTGCCCACCTACAACCCGACGACCACCTACGGCACCTGGGCCTATCCGGCGTCGCCTCCGGTTTACTACCCACCGCCACCCGCCTATTACCCAGGTTCGGCATTGATGGCGGGCCTGGCGTTCGGGACCGGCGTCGCGATCGTCGCCTCATTGTGGGGGGATTGTGACTGGGGCAATAACGACATCGACATCGACGTCGATCGCTACAACAACATCAATCGCAACAACCAGATCAATCGCAACAACCAGTTCAACAACAATCAGAACAAGTGGCAGCACAACTCCGCTCACCGCGATGGCGTTCCCTATCGAGACAACCGAAGCCGCGAACAGTACGGCCGACAACTCAATGGTGCCACTCAACGTGATGCTTACCGCGGGGACACTGCCCAACGCGCCCAGGCACGGGAAAACGCCCGCAGCTCAATGGACAGGCACGGTATCGAACGCCCGGCCACCAGTAACCGCCAGGCTCAGGATCAGGCACGCAGAGCGCAATCCGATACGTCAGCAGGCAATCGGATGCAAGCAGGCGCAGACAGACCGAGGACGGCAGACAGGAGCCAGGGCACTGCCAGAAATACTCGGGAAAACCAGCAGCCCAGAAGAGAAAACGCTCAGGTGAACCAGCGCAGCCAGGACCGTTCCCAGGCACGCCAGACCGCGCAACAACGGCCGACCGCCGCCAAGGGCAGCGCGCGCAACAACGCCTTCGCCGGCGCGCGCTCACCCTCCCAGACCAACGCACAAGCCGCTCGCGGCCGGGCCAGCCAGGCATCCGCCATGCGCCCCAGTGCCGCACGATCTTCCGGCCAGCAGATCAGTCGGCCATCCGCACCAGCGCGTCAAAGAGGGGGGGGCCGCCGTTGAAAAACCATCTTCGAGTGAAGACACTCCTGGGTTTACTCCCTCAGGCCCTGGCGATCACCGTCAGCCTGGCATGGTCGTGCATGGCGCTGGCTCAAGAGGCATTTCCCACTCCAGAGAAGGCCGCGCAAGCGCTCGTCGAGGCGCTGGGTACGGAGCACGCCGACCAGGAGCGCCTGACAAAACTGCTGGGTGATGACTGGCGCACCTACATCCCCCGTGAAGGTGTGCAGCGCAGTGATGTGGATGCATTTTTGAAGCAATACCACGCGCAGCACAGCATTGAAAAACCCAACGACCGCAAGGCAATCCTGTCGGTCGGCAGTGACCAGTGGACGTTGCCGATCCCCATGACTAAAAGTGCGAACGGTTGGCGCTTCGACCTCAAGGCCGGCAGCGTGGAGATCCGTGCCCGTCGAATTGGCCGCAATGAACTGGCGGCGGTCCAAGCAGTGCTGACCTATCACGACGCGCAGATGGACTATGCCTCAGTGGATCGTGACGGTGACGGCGCACTCGAATATGCGCAGAAAATCTTCAGCACTCCCGGCAAACACGACGGACTGTATTGGGCTGACGACGATAGCGGCCAGATCAGTCCGTTGGGGCCGTTTTTTGGCGAACCCGCTGACGGCGAGGATTGGCATGGCTACCACTTCCGCATTCTCGATGGCCAAGGCCCTTCGGCACCAGGTGGCGCTTACAGCTACCTCATCGGCGACAAGATGAACCGTGGTTTTGCACTGATCGCCTGGCCATCGAAATACGATGACACCGGGGTAATGAGTTTCATGATCAGCCATGACGGACAAGTGTTCGAGAAGGACCTGGGACCCGAAAGTGAAAAACGGGCCAAAGCGATGAAACGCTTTGACCCGGATGATAGCTGGCAAGAGGTGAATGAAGATCAACCGCAATCCCAACCCTGATACGAATATTTGTAGGAGCAAGCCGGGCGGTCCATTGATAGCCAATCAGGGTGAGCCAAGGAGGTCGCTCAGGCAGACTTCAGGGCAAACCGCGAAACCGGACGACTCAACCCATAATGCTCGCGCAGCGTACTCCCCGCATATTCACTGCGGAACAAACCACGCTTGCGCAAAATTGGCAGCACTTCATCGAGAAACACCTCAAAGCCCTCGGGGAACGCTGGCGGCATCACATTGAAACCATCGGCAGCCCCACTGCGGAACCACTGCTCGATCAGGTCGGCAATCTGCACCGGCGTACCCACCGGCACCCAATGCCCGCGAGCACCAGCCAGCCGATTGATCAGCTGACGCAGCGTCGGCTTCTCCCGGTCGACGATATCAATGATCAGCTTGAAGCGACTGGACTGACTCTCGGTGCCGTCAAAGTTGACCAGGTGACGCGGGAATGGCGCATCCAGATCCTGATCGGACAGGTCGACACCCAACAGGCGACGTAGCTGGCCCAGTGAGACGTGCGGCAGCACCAGATCGTTGAGTTCATCGAACTTGCGCTGGGCTTCGGCTTCGGTGCTGCCGATGTAAGGGCTGATGCCCGGGAGAATTTTCAACTGGCGCGGATCGCGTCCCACCGCCCTCGCCCGCCCACGAATATCGTTGGCGAATTCAGTCGCGCTTTGCAGGGTCTGGTGCGCGGTGAAGATCGCTTCGGCATGCCGGGAAGCGAAGTCACGGCCATCCTCGGAAGAGCCCGCCTGCACCTGAACGGGTCGACCCTGCGGGGAGCGCGGCGAGTTGAATGGGCCTTTGACCCGGTAGTGAGTGCCCACGTGGTTGATCGAATGCACCTTGTCACCGTTGGCGAACACCCCGGCTGTCTTGTCCAGCACCAGCGCATCATCTTCCCAACTGTCCCACAGGTCACCGATCACCTTCACGAATTCTTCGGCCTGGGCATAACGGTCATGGGCAGAGGGATGTTGGTCCAGGCCAAAATTGGCGGCTGCAGCCGCCATGGACGTGGTGACGATGTTCCAACCGGCGCGGCCCTTGCTGAGGTGGTCCAGCGCACTGAACGAACGAGCCAGGTTGTAGGGTTCGCTGTAGGTGGTGCTGGCCGTGGCGATCAGGCCGATGCGTTGGGTGACCGCGGCAATGGCCGCCAGCCAGGTGATGGGTTCGAAACGAATGCGCAGGCCTTCACGGTCGTTTTCGGCCAACGACGGCGAATCCGCGAAGAAAATCGCATCCAGCTTCTCCCGTTCAGCCCGTAGCGCCAGTTGCTGGTAATAGCCGATGTCCATGGACGCTTCCGGCACCGACTGCGGGTGACGCCAGGCGGCTTCGTGATGACCATTGGGATAAATGAAGAGGTTGAGGCTCAGTTGGCGTTCGGACATTTTTCGGTTCCCTGAAAAGCGTGAGTTTGAAAAACAGGCTTAATGCAACTCGGCAAAATCGCTCAACACATCGTCGCGCAGGGCAATGAAGCGGCTGTCGCTGCGGTTGCGCGGACGCGGCAAATCGATGTCGAGAATGCGCCGGATGCGGCCGGGATTGGGCTGCATCACCACCACCCGGTCGCCCAGGAAGACCGCCTCATCCACGTCGTGGGTGACCAGGATCATGGTGATTTTTTCCTTGGCCCAGATGTTTTGCAGCTCGCCTTGCAAGCGCGCACGGGTCAAGGCATCGAGGGCACCCAGCGGTTCATCCAGCAGCAGCACGCTCGGTCGATTGACCAGGCCGCGGGCGATGGCCACGCGTTGCGCCATGCCGCCGGATATCTGATGCGGATAGGCGTCGATGAAATCCTGCAGGCCTACCAGCTCAATGTGCTCGCGCACGGTATCGCGCTTCTGAGCGGCGCTCAGAGGCGAGTTCTTGAGGCCAACAGCGACGTTCTGCTCGACGTTGAGCCAGGGGAACAATCGGTGGTCCTGAAACACGATGCCGCGCTCAAGGCCTGTGCCTTTGATGGGTTTGCCATCGAGCAGGATGTGCCCGTCGAACTCTTCGTCCAGGCCGAGGATCAACCGCAGCAACGTGGACTTGCCGCACCCGCTGGCACCGACGATGCTGATGAACTCGCCAGGGGCGATGTCCAGATGAATATTGTCGAGTACCTGCAATTGCGTCGAACTGCCCGGTCGGGAGGCGAAGCGCTTGCTGATGTTTTGCAGGGAGAGGCTGTTGTTGTGCATGTCGCGATCCTTTTCAAATTTTGTCGATCAACAAGGGCATCAACGAAGAGCATCAACGAGCAGCGATGCCGTACAAACGCTGCATCCGCCGCTCAAGTGAACGCGCCAATGCGTTGAGGCCCCAGCCCACCAGGCCGATGATCACCATTCCAAACAACACCAGGTCCATCATGAAATGCTCGCTGCCATCGATCAGCGTGTTGCCGATCCCCTCCCCCGATACCAGCAGGTATTCAGCACCGATGGTCGCCAGCCAGCTGTAGACCAGCGCCAGGTAAATCCCGGTGAAAATCGACGGCAAGGCGGCGGGCAGCATCACCCCGACGATGGTTTGCCAGCGGCTGAAGCCATACACCCGCGCCACTTCCAACAGGTTGGGCGGGACGTTGCGCAAACCGTCGCAGGTGTTGACCACCACCGGCACCAGTGCCGCCAATGACAGGAACACCACCTTGGCCACATCGCCCAGGCCGAACCACACCGAGATCAAGGGGATCCAGGCGAACAGCGAGATTTGCTTGAAGGTATTGAAGCTCGGGCCTACCAACCGCTCGAAATGCCGTGAAAGGCCCAGCAGACAACCCAACACCAGGCCCAGCGTGGTCCCGATGAAAAAACCACTGAGGTTGCGCGCCAGGCTGGCCGAAATGGCCCGCCAGAATTTGTCCGAGGTGATCTGATCCCAGGCCGTGGCTGCGACTTTTTCCGGCGTAACCAACAGCCCCGATTCGCCCCAGCCCAGATTTGAAGCCAGCCACCACAGGGCAATCACCGAGAGGGGCAAGACCCAACCGCGATACCGGTGGCTCCGATTACTTAATGACAGAGTCGCACTCATCACCGCTGCCCTCCGACCGTTGGCCGACCACGATTGAGGCGCTTCTCGGCGTAATCGAAACCGCGATCGATCAGCAGACCGAGCGTCCCCACCACCACTACGGCGGCCATCACCAGATCCAGTTGAAACAGCTGGCGCCCATAGACGATCAGGTAACCCAGCCCCTCACTGGAGGCCACCAACTCCACCACCACCAGCGACAGCCAGGCCTTGGTGAAGCCCAGGCGAAACCCGGTGAACAGCGTCGGGATAGCCGCCGGCAACACGATCGAAACAACGCTTTGCCGAGGGCTGAAACCATAGGCCCGGCCGACTTCCAACAGGTTTTTCGGTGCCTGACGGAAAGCCTGCAAGGTGCACAGGGTAATCGGCACCAGAGCGGCCTTGGCAATCAGTACGTACTTGAGCGTCTCGCCGATGCCAAACAGCAGCAAGGCGAACGGCAGCCAGCCCAGTACCGGAATTTGCACCAGTGCGTTGAAGGTCGGCAGCAGATAATCCTCCACCGTCCGGGAAAGCCCCATGGCCAGGCCCAGCGCCACACCGAGCAATGCACCGAGACCGAATCCGACGACCACCCGCTGCAGGCTGGCAGACGCGTTCAGCCACAGATCCCCACTGGAGACCAGATCCGACAGGGACTGATAAACGTAGGCCGGCGGTGGCAGCACCTGCTCTGAAAGCCAGCCGCGTTCCACCCCCAAATACCACAAGCCCAGCAACAGCAGCGGCAACAGCCAGGGCAAGGCCTTGTCACCCAGGTTCAGGGACCAGGCCGAGGCGCGTTGCACCTCGACCTTGCGAACCGGGCGAACGGGTGACGGTGGAAGACGTTTGACGTTGTCGCTCGGCAGCGCCGGCGCCCCATACTTCTCGAGTCTTGCAGTCTGTGCCCTGGCCATGTGCCTAGCTCCCTTGCTTGCTGGTCGTCGTGGCCGCTACCGCATTACCGGCAGGCTGCTTGCCATCCGGGCCATAGGGCGTCCAGTAGTTTTCCAGTCCTTTGGCCTTGAGGGACTTCTGCAAGTAACTGGTCTCGAACCAACCATCGATACTCACGGGGCGACGGATGAGTTTTTCTTCCTTGGCTTGTTCCGCCACGGCCTGATAGCGGCTGATCAGGAAGTTGTCGACCAGAGGCGAAGCCCGGTCCCTGAGGGGAACTCCGGTAAAGTCGGCACGCAGTGAGTCCGCGGGGTCATTGCTCTTGGCCCATTCGGCGAAGACTTCATCGCGGTGGCTGTCGTCCGACGTCCACTTCGCCGCATCCACCAGCGTATCGACGACCTTTTGCACGTTGGCCGGGTGTTCCTTTTCATAGGCCCCGCGAACCACCAAGGCCGTCTGCCGGGTGTAGCGCACGTTCTGCTCGGGGTTGTCGTAAACGATGTCGATCAAGCCCTTGTCGCGCAGTTTGAACAACTCGCGACCGCCGAATGCGGCGTCCACGCCGTTGGAAATCAGGGCCGCCTGGGAGCTGCCGGTATCGAGGTTGATGACCTTGATATCGCGCTCGGTCAGCCCGTGTTCCGCCAGCAGATTGATCATCACCAGGTGGCCGTTGGTGCCACGGAAGATCGCGACCTTCTTGCCTTTCAGGTCCTCGATACTTTTGAGATCGGAGCCCTTGGGCACCGCCAGGTAGAGGTTGGCGCGTACCCCCAGTGCCGCCAGCAACTTGGTGTCCAGTCCGTTGGACCGCCCGACAACCGCGGGCAGATCGCCCTGGTAGGCGAAATCCAGTTGCTGATTGGACAAGGCTTCGTTGACCGCAGGCCCAGCGCCCTTGAAGAAGAACCACTGCACTTCGGTGCCGGTTCCGGCGAAGGCTTTTTCCAGCAGCTGCTGATTACGCACGATGCCCAGAGGCGAACCGCTGAAGGTCACCGGATCACCGCCACCGGCTGTCGCGACACCGATGCGCAACACATCTGCTTCAGCCACGGGAACCGCCAGAACCGCAGCCAGTGCTGCAGCGATGCTGCCTTTTTTAAACAGACGAATGCCATTGAGCTTCATGTCAGCCTTCCTTGTACCAGTGAGATTCGCTTGTCAGGCAGCGAGGTGTTTTTTGTCGGCTTCGGTTTTCGGTGAACGCGCATCCGGGCTTGGTTTGAGCGCTTCACTCAAGCGACCATCCACCCCCACCGGCACGTCACCGTCGATGGTGGTGCGGCGCACAATGCGCTGGGCATCGCCGTAATCGTTGATCGCGATGTGCTGTGTGGCGCGGTTGTCCCAGATCACCACATCACCCTCTTGCCAGCGCCAGCGCACAGTGTTGTCAACATGGGTAATGCGGTCGTGGAACAGGCGAATCAGTTGTTTGGAATCGTTTGTGCTTACGCCCTGGATTTGTTTGACGAAGTGCCCCAACAACAAACTTCTTTCACCGGACTCCGGATGTACTCGCACTAATGGATGTTCGGTTTCGTAGACTTCAGCGGTGAATTGTTCGCGATAACGCTTGAGTCCCGATTCGTCGGTATTACGCGGTGCCGCATAGTCATATAAGTTGGTATGAAGAACACGCAGGTTATCGGCCAGTTGCTTTATAGGCTCAGGCAAGTCGGCGTAGGCCGTTGCAGTATTAGCCCATACGGTGTCACCGCCGAAAGGTGGAATCACCACACCGCGCAAGATGGATACTTTTGGGTAATTGGCAACGAAGGTCACATCGGTGTGCCAGGAATTGGCCCGCGTTTCCTTGGCGTCCAGATGCAGAATGGCAGCGCTCTGTTCTGCGGATCTTACGGTGGGATGGGGTACCTGATCACCGAAACGGCGGGAGAAAGCCTCGTGCTCGGCGTCGTCCAGATGCTGGTCGCGAAAGAACAGCACTTTATATTTCAGCAGTGCATGATTAATGAATTCGAATTGCTCGGCGCTGATATCACCGCCCAACTTCACACCTTCCAATTGCGCCCCAATTCGACCTGCAACCGGTTTGATTTGAATAGTCATCGAGTTACCCCCTGTCTCACGAGATGTTGTGGGACAGATCATAAAGTCATAAAAGTAGTGATGACTAATCACAAATTAGTCTAAAGATAGAAGAGGCGATGTATAACTGATTCATTACCCGAAGCAGAAAAAAGCTATAAGCGGGCAGTTATTAGCTAATAACTTCTTTCGACTTAAATAACATCGATGGGAATTGGACTAACGTACAAACTTTTGCAAGACGGCCCGCCCTCTCGCAGGACAAATGCCGCAGGAGGACGCGCCTATGAAGAAAAAGCGCCAAACAACATCACGACAGCCAGTTGTTAACTGTCTGAACTCAACTATAAACGCGCGTCGGGGTGTGATCTGACGTCACCCTCCTGCGATGTGTTCGGCTTCTGCCGATCTGCTCGACAGCTTCTGCACAATACCGGCAAAGGCGTCCAGCTGTAGTGATATCTGAATAACCTATGACAAGCCTGACACGTTGCCTCCGGCCATTCCCTATCCCTGCGATCCTTGGCCAGCGAAGCTTTAAGCTTGCGCAACGAGTCGTGCGTATTTGAGCTCATGGGGCGCTCCAGTGTGTTCCCTTATCGTTTGATACGCCCACATGGAAGAGGTTCAGGCCCGTTTGCTTTCGAGTACATCTCTTGACGCCAGTAACCCTTGACGCAAATAACCTGAATGGCCTGCCCCTGCGTACGGATCTTGATGCTTTGAATCAAGCCCCGACAATCCGTGCAGCACCCTTTTAGTGCCCACGATCTACACAGGCCTCGTGAAGCCGTTAGATGCTGCCGTGTCAGTCCTCTTGATCTATCTGATCAAGAAAATCAACGTCATCATCTTCTTCAGCTTCTTCGTCAAAAAATCCTTGAGCGTCTTCTTCGGCCCATGACTCGTCATCATGGAATTCATGATCAAGCAGGTGGTCGTGCTCGGGCTCGGGGACATCTCGTTCTTCGCTCATGATTTACCGAAACAGAAATGGAAAGAACGGACTGTATATGCAGATCCTTTCCCTCAGTCAACGATCACGAAATAACGACGTGCTCACCTTGATTAAGCAGCAGACGCGATAATTGACGAGGGCATTCAAAGAATGCTCGGGAGAGCGGTGTTCTGCTCTACGAGAGTCCAGTAACGATGGCGTGGCCATGCTCGGATCGCCGATTGTTCGTTCAACCAGATGACGCGCCGCTGTCATAGATTTCACCTGACGCGTTCTTCCTGCATCCATTTGCTCTTGAAAAATCCTAGAGGTATCGCGAAGCGATGAACTGTGCGCCATTGAGCGTCACTTCTTCTCATGTCGAAATCCCATCCGCTGCACACCTTCTGATGTCATCAAGCTGTCGCGTTCGATTCGGTCAAATGGACTTCAGTGGCACTACGACCCGCTAGCCAGGCGAGTAAAGAAGCTGCGACCAACACGGCTGCGCTTAGCTCGAAAGTGGCTTTGTAACCACTTAGATCAAATGCCAGGCCGCCGATAATTGCGCCTCCTGCAATAGCCAGTTGGACAATGGCCACCAGCAAGCCTCCACCGGCTTCGGCATCATCAGGGAGCGTCTGCGCCAGCCATGTCCACCAGCCAACGGGAGCAGCTGTAGCGACCAGCCCCCATAGACCGAGCAGCACTGCGGTCAGCAACGGCGATGCGCCGAAGTTCACCAGCGCCAGCGCGATGACCGCCATTATCAGAGGGATCACCGTCAGCGTGCGGTAGAGGCCATTGCCGATGAATTTTTCAATCAGAAAGGTCCCGATAAAACCTGCAAGGCCCAGACCCAGCAGCATGAAAGACAACGTCGAAACGCTGACGCCGGTGACGACCTCAAGAAATGGGCGCAGGTAAGTGAACAACATGAACTGCCCCATGAAGAATACGCTGACGGCGACCATTCCCAATGCGACGGGCGACTGTTTCATCAGACGCAGGGCGTTGCCGCTCCCCGCCTGGCGCTCGGACTTGAAGGACGGAAGGCTTATCAGCAGCCACACGGCCGCAAGCGCTGCGACTGGAACAATACAGAAGAATGCGCCGCGCCAGCCAATCAGCGAGCCAAGGAAGCTGCCAGCTGGCGCGGCGATTACCGTAGCCAGAGCGTTACCTCCGTTGACGATGGCCAGCGCTCGGGAAACTTGATCAGGCGGCACCAGGCGCATTGCTGTCGCCGCCGACAATGACCAGAAACCGCCGATGGCGATGCCGATCAAGGCACGCCCGAACATGAATGAGGGGTAGCCCGGCGCGAATGCGACGACCGTACCAGACACGATCATCAGCAAGGTCAGACACAGCAGCAGCTTCTTGCGTTCAACGCGAGCGGCAACCGCGGCAATGACCAGACTGGTGAGCAAGGCGAATGCACCGGAGACGGAAATCCCCTGCCCGGCCTGGCCTTGCGTGATGTGCAGTTCTGCCGCAATGGGCGTCAGCAGGCTGACAGGCATGAATTCTGAAGCGACCAGGGCGAATGCGGCCAACGACATGGCCAGCACGGCGCTCCAGCCGCGTTTTTCTGAAGAACGAGAAGTCATTGGACCTACCTGTGGTGCGAAAAGCGTGATGGTTTTGCTGGCTGAAAAAAGAAGGAACGAGTCGTTCGCTTCGTTTACGCGAATTGCCGAAATCGGTAGGCGTCCGGACAAGCACCCGGACGCGCTGTCTTTCACTGCGCCAGTGTCGCGTTGTCGATCACGAAACGGTATTTGACGTCGCCCTTGAGCATGCGCTCGTACGCCTCATTGATTTGCTCGGCGCGTACCAGCTCGATATCCGAAACGATGCCGTGTTCGGCGCAGAAATCGAGCATCTCCTGGGTCTGCGCGATGCCACCGATCATCGATCCCGCCAGGGTGCGACGTTTCATGATCAGGTTGAACACGTTGGGCGATGGATGCGGCGAGGCCGGCGCTCCGACCAGTGTCATCGCGCCGTCGCGCTTGAGCAGTACCAGCAAGGCATCGAGGTCGTGCGGGGCGGCGACGGTGTTGATGATCAGGTCGAAGCTTTTCAGGTGCGCGGCCATTTGCTGCGCATCGCTTGAAACCACCACTTCATCGGCGCCAAGGCTTTTGGCAGCCTCACGTTTCGACTCGGACGTGGTGAAAGCCACCACATGTGCGCCCAGCGCATGGGCCAGTTTGATCCCCATATGTCCCAGGCCACCGATGCCCACCACGCCGACTTTCTTCCCGGGCCCCGCATTCCAGTGGCGCAGCGGCGACCAGGTGGTGATGCCCGCGCACAGCAGCGGCGCCACGGCGGCCAACTGTGCCTCGGGGTGACGAATACGCAGTGCGTAGCGCTGGTGCACAACGATCGCCTGCGAGTAGCCACCGAGGGTCCAGCCGGGTGCGTCCGGCGTCGGAAAGTTGTAGGTGCCGATCATGCCGTCGCAGTAGTTCTCGAGGCCTTCAGCACACTCCTCGCAATGCTTGCAGCTGTCGACGATGCAGCCCACGCCGACCAGATCGCCCGGGGCGAACCCGCTGACCTTTTGGCCTACCGCAGTGACACGACCGACGATTTCGTGACCGGGCACACAAGGATATTTTGTACCTTCCCATTCTGCGCGCACCTGGTGCAGGTCCGAGTGGCAGATACCGCAATAGGCGATCTCGATCTGCACATCTTCCGGGCCTGGATCGCGGCGAGTGATGCGCAGAGGTTCAAGCGGTTTATCGCCCGCATGGGCGCCATAAGCGAAGACTTGCATAGTGGCTCTCCTGTAACAGTTCGACACATTCTCCCGGTCGATCCGCCTCTGCCCTAGTGCATTCCTCTTGAATGCTTGCCTGATCCTCTGAGGATGCAGGGTGGTGGATAGGAAACGCCTCTGCAGCGGATTAGAGTTCGGTCAACAGGAGCGACCCCACATGATCCCTAACCCCCTGCGCCATGAATCGCCTCTGGCGTTGAACATTGACCCGCGCGTGAGCGTACCGGGCGACTTCGCCACGTCTATTCCCGGCCTGTCACTGTTTCGTCGCGATCAGCCGGCGCCCCCCGCCGTGTGCATGATTGAACCGAGCCTGATTCTGGTGGGCCGTGGTGAAAAGCGCTTGTGGGTCGGTGGTGAAGGCTACAGCTACGACCCGTCGCGGTTTCTGGTCACGTCACTGGATCTGCCCGCCAACTCCGAGGTGATGCTTGCCAGTCCCGAACAGCCCTGCGTCGGGCTGGTGTTGAAACTGGATGTCGGCATGCTCGCCGAGGTCCTCAGCAAGGGTGGTTTACCTGCGAAGCGCCATCCCTCCATGAGCACAGGCGCTGGCATTGGCAGCATGTCGCCTGCCCTCGAAGGCGCCCTTGATCGCCTGCTGGCCTTGCTCGATGAGCCCGAAGCGATCCCGGTGCTGGCGCCGCTGATCCTGCGGGAAATCCACTATCGGCTGCTCAATACCGATCAGGGGGCGCGGCTGCGACAGATCATTGCCGTGGATGGCCAGGGTTATCGCATCGCCAAAGCCATCGACTGGCTCAAGGTCAACTACACCACTGCGTTGCGCATCGATGAGCTGGCGGCGCGGGTGCAGATGAGCACTCCCACCTTCCACCATCATTTCCGCCAGCTCACCGGCATGAGCCCGCTGCAATACCAGAAATGGCTGCGGCTGAACGAGGCCCGCCGGCTGATGTTGACCGAGCGCCTGGACGTCTCGCGGGCGGCGTTTGCGGTCGGGTATGAAAGCCCTTCGCAGTTCAGCCGTGAATATGGTCGCCTGTTCGGCACCGCGCCCAGTCGTGACATGGCGCTGCTGCGTGGACAGCCATTCGAGGCAGAAGCGCTCGGCCACGCGGCCAGTTAAGTAAAAGACAAGGTTTACCAGTGAGGCGCCTCGCTGCGTGTCACCGCTTATAAAAATGCACGTCAACCGATGATCAAACGGGTGAGCCATGGAACTACGAATCAACCAGAAGACCTATCAGGTCGATGCCGACGCCGATACGCCCCTGCTGTGGGTGATCCGCGATGATCTGGGCATGACCGGGACCAAGTACGGCTGCGGGCTTGCGCAGTGCGGCGCCTGCTCGGTGCTGGTGGACGGCAATGTGGTGCGCTCGTGCGTCACGCCGGTGGCTGGCGTGGTCGGTCGGGAGGTCACCACCATTGAGGCCATCGAAACCGATGAAGTGGGCAAGCGGGTCGTCTCGACCTGGGTCGATCTTCAGGTCGCCCAGTGCGGCTACTGCCAGTCCGGGCAGGTGATGGCTGCCACGGCACTGCTCAAACAAAACCCCAAGCCGAGCGACGCGCAGATCGAGACGGCGATGGTCAATCTGTGCCGCTGCGGCACTTACAACGCCATTCATGCCGCCGTGCATGAGCTTGCCGGCAAGGGAGAGGCATGATGAACGTTCCTATCGACCCTTCTCTGCAAGCATCAGCGCTGGCTCTGCACGATCCAGTCAATCTATCGCGCAGACGTTTCCTGACCGGTACCGCCGTGGGCGCACTGGTGCTCGGCTTCGGACTGCCGCTCGGTGCGACACGCGTGCAAGCTGCAGCAGCGACTGCGACTGCGACTGCCGAGCGCGGCACGCAGGTCCCGGCGTTTCTGGAAATCCGCCCGGACAATCGCGTGCGCCTGCTCTGCCCGTTCATGGAAGGCGGACAAGGTACGTTCACCGCCATGGCACAGATCGTCGGTGAAGAGCTGGATGCCGACCCGGCGACCTTCCTGGTTGAAGCCGCCCCGCCTGGCGAGGCCTATGTGGTCATGGACAACGGCATGCGCATCACAGGCGGCAGCATGTCGGTACGCATGAGTTACCCGGTCATGCGCCGCCTCGGCGCCCTTGCCCGCGCCATGCTGCTGCAGGCGGGCGCGCAGAAGCTCGGGGTGCCGGTGAGTGAATTGAGCACCGAGCCTGGCAAAGTGCTGCATGCCGTGTCGGGCCGCTCGCTGACGTATGGGGAGTTGGCCGAGCGTGCGATGGATCTGCCGGTTCCCGATCCTGCCTCTGTGCAACTGCGTGATCCGAGCCAGTTCCGCTGGATCGGCAAACCGGTCAAGCGCGTCGATGCCTACGACAAGTCCACGGGCAAGGCGCTCTACAGCATCGATCTGAAGGTCGACGGTATGCTGCACGCAGCCGTTCAACATGCCCCGCGCCTGGGTATGACAGTGGGCAACCTGCGCAACGAGGACCAGGTCAAGGCGATGAAAGGCGTGCATTCCGTGCATCGTCTTGCGGGTGCCGTGGCCGTGGTCGCCGAGCGCTGGTGGCACGCAAAACGTGCCGTCGAGGCGATTCAGGTCGACTGGCAAGAGCCAACGGGCAACAGCAACGTGCGGACGATGCCGGCCGACTTTTCCAGCGATGCCTGGCTCAAGCGACTCGCTGAAGAAAAAGCGCCCGCCAGAGATGATGAAAAACAAGGGGACGTTGCTTCGATTCTGGCGGGTGCCAAGACCCGAATCGACGCCACTTACCACAATCAATACCTGAACCACGGGCAACTGGAGCCGCCTTCTGCGCTGGCCAGATTCAATCCGGACGGCTCGCTGGAGGTCTGGCTGCCTAATCAGGCGCCGGACATGTTCCGTGCCGACATCGCCAAACGCACGGGCCTGGATCCGTCGCGCATCACCTTGCATTCACCGCTGCTGGGTGGATTCTTCGGTCGGCATTTCCTCTACGACTCAGCCAGTCCCTATCCGCAGGCGATCGCGCTGTCCAAGGCGGTTGGCCGCCCGGTCAAACTGATCTGGAGTCGAGAGGAAGAGTTCCTGCGTGACGTGCTCCGTCCCGTTGCAGCGGTGAATTTCCGCGCCGCGCTGGACAACGATGGCTGGCCGCTGGCAATCGAAGCAATCAGCGCCACCGAAGGACCGACCGAGGCCATCGCCGGCAAGCAGGGGGAAAAGCTCGACCCTACGGCGCTTGAAGGGTTGTCGGGCAAGTCCTACGCGATCCCCAACAAGCGCATCGCGCAGATCTACGTCAAAGGTCCGGCCATGTTGGGTTACTGGCGTTCGGTGGGCAATTCCCTCAACGATTTTTTCTATGAATCGTTCCTTGACGAACTCGCCGACAAGGGCGGCAAGGACCCGTTCGAACTGCGCCTGCATTTGCTGCGTGACAACAAACGGCTGACCACGCTGTTGCAGGCGGTAGGGGAACTGTCCGGAGGCTGGCAGCGCGGGCCGTTTACCGCTGAGGACGGCACCAAACGTGCCCGAGGCGTGGCAATGGCTTCGCCGTTCGGTACCCAGACGGCCGTGATCGCCGAGGTGTCCATCGAAAACGGCCAGGTCAAGGTGCACGACATCTGGCAGGCGATTGACCCGGGCAGCATCGTCAATCCGGCGATTGTCGAAGCTCAGGTCAATGGCGCCGTGGCGCTGGGGCTGTCGCAGACCCTGGTGGAGGAATCAGTGTGGGTGGATGGCAAGCCTCGGGCGCGCAACTACGACTTGTATCCGATCCTGCCACCTGCGCGGATGGCACGGGTGCACGTTCGTGTCGTCGAGAGCGGGGAAAAAATGGGCGGCATTGGCGAACCGCCGTTGCCCGCCGTTGCACCCGCCGTCGCCAATGCGGTGGCAACGCTAACCGGCCAGCGCGTTCGCAGCCTGCCCATGAGCCGACACACCTTCACCTGATCAGCGCCGGAGCGTCCATGAATGACAGCCGATTCGCAAGAACCGCTGGCTGGCTGGCAGTGCCGCGCCTGGATTCTCCTGGCGCCCACACCTACGTGACGCGCTGTGCCTCGTGCCACGGCCTGGACGGCAAGGGGCAATCGCAATGGATGCCGCCGCTGGCGGGGGCCACCTCTGCACTGGCCAAGGAGAGCGCCTCGGCGATCAACATCACCCTGAATGGCTCACAGCGTGTGGTGGCGGCCGGTGTGCCGACGATCTGGCACTGCTCGAAGCCCTCCACAGCCCGGCTTTCTATATCGGAGCCATCGGCTCACGGCGCAACAGCCAGCTACGCCGCGAACGCCTAATCGAACATTTTGGTGAGACTCAAGCGTCGCTTGAGCGTTTGCACGGACCGATCGGCCTCTACATTGGCAGCAAGACGCCTGCGGAAATCGCCGTCAGCGTGATGGCCGAGATCCTTGCCGCCAAGAATGGCGCCAGCCTTCCAAAAGCGTTTTCAATCGCCAGGGCCAAAGCGCGCGCTGAATGAGCCGCCCTTCTACACCGCGTCCACGTCATCGACCGGCAACGAAGCCAACATTTCAGCGCGGCACACCTCAAGGATCTCGTCTGCCAGCGCGCAATCATCCGGGCAGGCACGCGACAGGATAATCGCGCCGACGGCCCGCGACAGCAGGTCGATCATCTTCTTTCGCCCCTCACCCGCCTCGGCATCCGATCCCGCAGGATATTTTTCTCCCAGGGTTTGCAGGGTGTGTTCAATGCCTTCGGCAAACGTCGCTTTCACATCGTCCGACTGACGCGCTGCATCGCCACACAACGCGGCCATGGTGCAACCGCTGCCGCGTCCGTCCCGGTGCTCTCTCGTCACATAGACCTCGATGAAGCCCGGAACATCGAGTGCCTGGGCGCCTGTCAGCGATTTGCCAAGACTGCAGGCCGAGGCTTCGGCCATCAGGTCGGCCTTCGACCCGAAATGTTTGTAGAACCCTCCATGGGTGAAACCGGCAGCCGCCATGAGATCCGCCACACCGACGCCGTCAAAGCCGCGCTCACGGAACAGCTCAGAGGCCGTTTCAACGATGTGCTCTCGATTGGCCTGCGCCTGGGCCTTGGTCACTCTCACGTGCAATACCTCGTGTCCACTGGGAAATCCTGCGTCCAATCATACATAGATGCTGATCATAATCAAAACCGTTGACAGTTTAGATTTCGATCATCATCCTAATTGTACGCATCATCGATCTCCATCAACGGGCACGGAAGAAATACCAGATGAGCAACCAGAACCTGTTCACCCCCTACACCCTTGGCAGCCTCACGCTGTCGAACCGAGTCGTCCTCGCGCCGCTGACACGCAACCGCGCACGCCAAGACTTTGTCCCCAGCGAGTTCGCGGCCACCTACTACAGCCAACGCGCCAGCGCCGGCTTGCTGATCAGCGAAGCCACGCAGATTTCCCGGCAGGGCCAGGGCTATCAGGACACCCCCGGGATCTACACGCAGGCGCAGATAGACGGCTGGCGCGCAGTGACCGATGCCGTCCATGCCAAGGGCGGAAAAATCTTTCTGCAACTTTGGCATGTCGGCCGCGTGTCGCACGTTGATGTGCAAGAAAACGGCGTTGCGCCCGTGGCTCCTTCTGCGCTGCGCGCCGCCACCAAAGTGTTCGTCAACAACCGTTTTGAAGACGTCTCCGAGCCGCGCGCACTGGACATCAGCGAACTGCCGGGGATTGTTTCCGATTTCCGCCAGGCCGCGGCCAACGCGATCGCCGCCGGGTTCGATGGCGTGGAGATTCACGGTGCAAACGGCTACTTGCTGGATCAATTCCTCAAGGACAGCGCCAACGTACGCACCGATGCTTACGGCGGTTCGATTGAAAATCGTGCGCGCCTGCTGCTCGAAGTGACGACGGCCGTCATCAATGAAATCGGCGCGGATCGCACCGGTGTGCGCCTGTCGCCGGTGTCACCCGCCAATGGTGTTTCCAGCAGTGATCCGCAGGCGCAATTCGATTACGTCGTCGAGCAACTCGACGCCCTCGGCGTGGTTTACCTGCACGTGGTCGAAGGCGCGACCGGTGGCCCGCGCGATGTGGCGCCTTTCGATTTCGGCGCCCTGCGCCAGCGCTTCAAAAACACCTACATCGCCAACAACGGCTATGACCTGGACCTGGCGACTGCGAAGCTCGCCGAAGACCAGGCCGACCTGATCGCGTTCGGTCGCCCGTTTATTGGCAATCCGGATCTGGTGGAGCGCCTCAAACGTGGCGCGCCGCTGTCCGCCTTCAATCCCGCCACTCTCTATGGCGGCGGTGCGGCTGGCTACATCGACTACCCGACGCTGGCTGAATCGGGCGCCACAGCGAGCTGAACCCTCAGTGATCGCGCGTTCTGTTTCACACATCCTGAAAGAGAGTTAACCCATGAGCACTCACCCTACTGTTCTCATCACTGGCGCCTCCACCGGCATTGGTGCCATCTACGCCGAGCGCTTCGCGCAACGGGGCCACGATCTGGTACTGGTCGCTCGAGACCAGGCACGCCTGGACGCACTTGCGGCCCGCTTGCGCAGCGAACACGACGTCGCCGTCGATGTCATTGCGGCGGACCTGACCCAACTCGGCGATCTGACCACCGTTGAAAGCCGCCTGCGCGACGACGCCCGTATCGGCATCCTCGTCAATAACGCCGGCGCCGCGCTGTCCGGTCACTTCGTCGATCAAAGCACCGACAGCGTTGCGCAACTGGTCGCCCTCAACACCACGGCACTGGTACGGCTCGCCAGCGCCATCGCCCCACGCCTGGCCAAAGCAGGCGACGGTGCGATCATCAACATCGGCTCGGTGGTGGGCCTGGCGCCGGAGTTCGGCATGTCGGTCTACGGTGCGACCAAGGCATTTGTGCTGTTCCTTTCCCAGGGCCTGAGCCTGGAACTGTCGCCTCAGGGCGTCTACGTGCAGGCCGTGTTGCCCGCCGCCACCCGCACGGAGATCTGGGATCGCTCCGGCGTCGACATCAACACCTTGAACGACATCATGGAAGTGGACGATCTGGTGGATGCCGCACTGGTCGGTTTCGATCGTCGCGAACCCGTGACCATCCCGCCGCTGCAAGAAGCTGAACGCTGGGATGAACTGCAGGGCGCACGTCAGGGCCTGCTGGGACAAATCCGCCAGTCTGCGGTTGCCCAGCGCTACCAGACCCCACAGTGATCTTTTGGTAGCGAGCATTCGCGCCGGATTCGATGCAGGCGCAAGGCACTGCATCTAATCCGACCGCTGTCCGGAGTAGCAATGAATCCAACGCAGACAAATCCCCCTTCGGGTTCGCCGACGTCGTTCATCAACGCGGCGAACCAGTCGATCACGGCCAATGGCGTTCGCTTTGCCTATCGCGACACTGGCCCCGCAACTGGTGTACCTCTCGTACTGTTCAACCATTGGGGCGCAGTGCTGGACAACTTCGACCCCGCGATCATCGATGGCCTGGCACAAACCAGACGCGTCATTACCACCGACTATCGCGGCATCGGCGGCTCGGGTGGAACCGCACCACTGACCGTCGGCGAAATGGCTGACGATGCCATCCAGCTGATCCAGGCGCTGGGGTTGGAAACCGTTGATGTGCTCGGTTTCTCCCTCGGCGGCTTCGTCGCTCAGGACATCGCCCTGAAAGCGCCGGGCCTGGTGCGCCGGTTGATTCTGACCGGCACCGGGCCGGCCGGCGGCACCGGTATCGACAAGGTAGGCTCGGTGTCGTGGCCATTGATCCTCAAAGGCTTGCTGACCCTGCGCGATCCCAAGTTCTACCTGTTCTTCACTTCGACGCCCAATGGCCGGCGAGCCGCTTCGCAATATCTTCAGCGTCTGCAAGCACGCAAAAGAAATCGCGACAAAGGCCCGACGCCCAACGCTTTCCTGCGGCAGTTGAAAGCCATCACCGCGTGGGGCAAACAGGCGCCGCAAGCCCTCGGGCGCTTATGGACGCCGACACTGATCATCAACGGCGACAACGACATCATGGTGCCCAGCGTTAACTCGCTTGAGCTGGCCAAGCGTATCCCCAACGCACAACTGGTGATTTATGAGGATGCCGGGCACGGCGGCATTTTCCAGCATCACGCTGACTTTGTGGCCAAGGCACAGACGTTCCTCGATGCCTGACCACGCCACGCAGCAACACCGCAACGCGCTACCGGGCGTCTGGATCGCTACAGCGGGCTCCAGGCTGCCGAGTTGTCAGTAGACCTGACTGGTCGGCAACGGACGAAACGTTGATGATGTGGCCGCTCTTCTGCTGCTTCGTCACTGGCAGGGCCGCACCAATGCCGTAGAGGACCCCGCCAGCGGGTGATGCCTGACCGTTCAACAAGTTGCCTATGGAGGGGAACCATGCAAAGGGAAATTTGTTTCATCGCGTTGGCGGCTCTGCTCACGGCAGGCTGGCCAAATGCGTTTTCAGCGATGGCGTTTTTCAAGGACGTCTTTGCCAAGCGCAACGGGTTGGTCAGCAACACTAACTTGCCAGACTGATCGCCCATGACCTGAAGAAATGAACAGGATCGTGTGTCAGTTCAGCTGCGGGATGAGAAGTATGGGGCCGACGCCCAAGAGGTGTTTCGGCGCGAGCGGTACATGAAGAACCAGTACGGTGCGCCATGTACCAAGCTGCTCAAGCGCAGATTGCTCGACACATGGAAACATTCCGGGCAATCCGCCAAGACTTCCCGGATCAGTTCGAGGGGCTGTGCCGGATCCAGGACGACTTGGGCGAAGGCTCCTACCTGTTCCGCAACCGAACTACCAATGTGCGTTTCTCCCTGCGCGACCTCGGCGACGGCCCAGTGCGGTGAAACGAGAAGATCCCGGCCTGTTCGTTCTTTTGCGAGATGGCCGAAGCCGACATCGCAGACAACGCCTAACCCCTACCCCACACAAGAGCCTGCCGGTGTACGGCGGGCGGCAACATCAATTGTTCCTCTGCATCCATCCAATCAGCAACATAGTGCACCCTGAGACAAAAACACCAAAAGCCAAGTAACCGACACTCCGACCCCACAGTAGTTGGTTCAGGCAAACGCCGAGTCCAACTATTGCCATTGGAAGCCCGACGACGAACACGGTGTTTCGAAAAGCCCTTCGCATCACCACCCCCACTCAAAATCTGTTTGTTTAAACCATAGACCTGGTTGTAAACGGCGGGGAAGAATTCCTATGTCCAATCGCCGCGCGGCCCAGGTCGCGCCAATCCTCCCACGCTTCATTCGCGCCGGCGAGGCTTACGGTTACCTCGGCATGTGCCGGGATGATTCACCGCCTGGAAAAGCTCAGGCAGGAAAAGGTCTATGGTGTGCGTCAGGTGCGAACCTGGCGTGAGGCCGCCACCCGATTTTTGGTGGAGTTCAAGGACCAAGCCTCAATCGGCCTGTCCGCCTCGCACATCGAGCAGTTGGACCCGTACATCGGGGATCTGCCGATCACCCATATAGATGATGGAACCCTGGCTGCTTTCAAGCGGGACAGGCAGAAGCCGACGATGAACGAAAAGGGGAAGGTCAAACCAGGCGTCTCAAAACGGACGGTGAGCATCGCGTTACAGCGTGTCGTGCGGATCTTGAACCTGTGCCACAGGAAGTGGCGAGACGCACAGAAGCGGCCGTGGCTGGATAGCGTGCCGATGATCTCGATGCTGGAGGAAAAGAAGTCGAGCAGGAAGCCCTACCCCATGTCATGGGCGGAGCAGTCGATGCTGTTTTCGGAGATTCCTGATCACCTGTTGAGAATGTCGCTCTACAAGGTGAACACGGGTTGCCGGGAGCAGGAAGTCTGCAAGCTTCAATGGGATTGGGAAATCCGAGTGCCGGAGCTTGGAGCAAGTGTGTTCCTAATCCCGGCTGACTTCGGCGGGAGAAATGAAAAATCTGGTGTGAAGAACGGTGACGAAAGGTTGGTGGTGCTGAACAAGGTGGCGATGTCTGTCATCGATGGTCAGCGCGGCCTGCATTCGAAGTATGTCTTCCCGTACAAGCAGCCGGACGAGCGCGGTCCGCCCCCAATGCACCGGATGAATGACACAGCGTGGAAGAAGGCCAGGGTGAGAGCGGCGGCGAAGTGGGAAATGGAACACAAATCACCGGCACACCATGGGTTCAGATCGATCAGAGTTCACGACCTCAAGCACACCTTCGGCAGAAGGCTTCGTGCAGCGGGCGTGACACTGGAAGATCGGAAGGCGCTCTTGGGGTACAAGAATGGCAGCGTTACGAGCCACTATTCTACAGCAGAGCTTGAGCAGTTGATTGTGGAGGCAAACAAAGTGTCAGCGACGGATTCACGCGGGCCGGCTCTGACCATTCTGAGGAGGAAAACAGGATGAACCCCCGCAAAACTCCCTGCGCATGAAAAAGCCCAACCTGAAAAGATTGGGCTAAGTCATTGAAAAATATGGTCGGGACGGAGTGATTCGAACACTCGACCCCTAGCCCCCCATCTCCTTTTTCATACTTCTTGAAAGACTCCGAAATTTCACTCTGGATTTTTCTAAGCTAGTATTTACTTGAGCTCCAGCGGTGTTCTGCTCTACGAGAGTCCAGTAACGTCCATCAAGAGCCGACGTTTTTGTGGGGGTAAAAGTAGGGGGAGTCCATTTCATGGCCAAAATCACCATCAAAGAACTCGAGTCGCTGACCGCCAATGATGCCGGCCGGATCCTCCGGGAGGATGGCAATCTCGCGGGTCGAATTTCCCTGCGTAAGGACGGCGTGTCGGTCAGCTTTTTCTATCGCTATCGGTGGGGCGACCAGAACAAAGAATACGCCTGCGGGTCCTGGCCACGCAAATCCCTGACGGACATCCGCAAGGCCCGCAACCAGGCTAGGGCGCTCATCGATGAGCAGATCAATCCCAACGAGCAGAAGAAAACCGCCAAGGCACAGGCATACGCCGCAGCTAACGTAGAGGCCGAACATGCAATAACGACGAAGGTGCAAACGCTGACCGTCCAGGATCTGGCCAGCGCCTGGCTGTTGGATGGCGTCGCGCGCAAAGACGGCAATGCCGAGTTGCAGCGCCGTTTTAACAAGGACCTATTCCCGGCACTTGGCAGGACCGCGGTGAACAATGTTTCCGAACACGATGTTCGGGCGCTGATCCGGGCCGTGATCAACCGCGGCGCTCACCGGCAAGCCATCAGTTTCTTCGCCGACCTCACTCAGATGTTCAGCTGGGCTAGAAAGCGCCAACCTTGGCGGGCGTTACTGGTTGAGGGTGATCCGACTGAGCTGGTCGACATCTCCCCCCTGATCCCTGCCGACTACGAAGCGGAAAGAAGCCGGATCCTTTCCCCGGCTGAGCTGTTGGAACTGCACACCCGCTTCCAGCAAATGACTGCCGATTACGACGCCCTCCCCGCGGGCCAAAAATACGACGGCATTCGACCGCTAAAGAAGGAAACACAGCTTGCGCTCTGGATCAGCCTGGGCACCTTGTGCCGGATTGGCGAGTTGCTGCAGGCCGAATGGAAAAATGTCGATCTAGACCAGCAGACCTGGTTCCTCCCCAGCGAAAATGTCAAAGGCACCCGTGGCAAAAAACAAGACCACCATGTCTTCCTCTCCCCCTTCGCCCTGCATTTCTTTCAGGAACTCAAAATCCTGACGGGCGACTCGCAATGGTGCTTTCCCAGCAAGCAGGATGATGGGCATGTGGACGTAAAGGTGGTGAGTAAACAGGTCGGTGATCGCCAGGCTCGGTTCAAAAACCGCAAGGCCCTCTCCAGACGGTGCCATGACGATACCCTGGTCCTTGCCGACGGCCAAAACGGCGACTGGACTCCGCATGACCTGCGCCGTACGGGGGCGACCATGATGCAAGCCTTAGGCGTTAGCTTGGATGTCATCGATCGCTGCCAAAACCATGTGCTGGCCGGCTCTCGGGTGAGGCGCCATTACCTGCATCACGACTATGCCGACGAGAAGAAAAACGCCTGGAACCTGCTGGGCGATCGACTCAGTGCGGTGCTGTCCTCGACCTACGAGCACACGCCAAACGAGTCGAAGTTGTCTTTTCCAGCGTACGCGGCGACATAGACGCGAACACCCTCATAGGGTTGTTGCACCCAGCGCTCTCAGGAACTTAACATCCGCGACAACCGGCGTTGTGACCTTAAATTCGCGATGAGCAAAGGTGACCGACTGCATGTACACATTCGTGAGCTTCACCGTTGCGGAACTGTTCGAAAAAGTATGGCAAACACCCATGAGCTTTCATTCTGCTTTTCCTAGGGAAACCTTCGAACCTCGAACTCTCCGCACTCAGTATGTTGGCGCTGATGCGATATTGACCCAGGGGGCCGGAAATAATTGACCCTACCGAATACTTAGTAAACGATGTCTTTGCGCGGGATCTCAGAGACCGAATTTAGGTCAGTCAAAATCAGCAGCCGGAACTCATTAACCCACCGAGTACTCAGCAGACAATGGTCATGCGTGGGATTTCAGAACCGCCATATGGGTCAGTCAAAATCAGCAGCCTGGGTCAAAGTCATGTCAGCGCCAACAGCTTGCCGCCAGCCAGCTTTGCGAAGGCCTACCCATTCATCTTGTTATGGTTAGTGTTGACTCGGAAGGAAATCGAGAGGCGCTGGAAAAAGCCAGAAGCATGCTTCTCTCATCAGGCTTCGTAGTCCATGCAGAGATCCGACAAGGAGACGTTGAGTCGGCTCTGCACGGTTATCAAGCAGAGCACGGCATTGATTTGCTGGTCATGGGTGCCTATGGGCACTCACGCATCAGGCAGTTTTTGGTAGGCAGTACGACCACAACGATGCTGCGAACAGCCACTCTACCCGTATTGCTGCTTCGCTGAGCCAGTTCCACTGGCCACGGTATTTCCAGAACTGCGGAAATGCCATGGCCACCCTGGACGATGACTAGCTGATCTTGCCGTAACGAGACCACATGCAACTCATAACCGAAATTGTTCACCCCGAGCTGAAATCCAAACAGGGCAGAGTATTCCGTCGACATGCAGCACGCGGCATCGTGATGCGGGATGAACAGATCCTGTTGCTGTTCACCGAGCGCTATAACGATTTCAGCTTTCCTGGAGGCGGCCTTGATGGTGACGAGGACATTGTCACAGGCCTGAAGCGTGAGCTTGAGGAAGAGACTGGTGCTCGTGAAATACAGGTGCTCCAGCACTACGGTTACATCGAGGAGTACCGGCCCTACTGGAAACCAGAATATGACCTGATGCACATGACCTCGCATTTTTATCAATGCGAAGTAGCGCCCGAACTAAAGTCCGTGAGAATGGAAAGCCACGAGATCGCTAATGGTATGCGGCCTGTCTGGATCAACCTGTATGAGGCCATATCGCACAACGAAGCAGTGATGCAGCGTCAGGAGTCATCGATGGGGCAGTCAATTCAGCGCGAAACGTTCATGCTGAAAAAAGTCGCGTCCGAGTTGATGCCGCCAATCAGCCTTTGAGGGGCTATCTCAGCAGCTTGTGGCGTAAAGCACGATGACCTCACTTCGCGAGACGATGTTCCGGCCACAGGATTTCTGTCAGGGAGAAACTCCGTGGCCGGCTCGCTTACGCTTATTTAGAAACCGTGGCGGCGACAATGGCGGGCGCAGCGTTGCGTCGCAAAATCAGGACTCCACCGATTGCAGCCAAGGTCGAACCGATCAACACACCGACTTTTACCTCGTCAATCAGGTGAGCTGATCCAGCAAACGCCAGGTTTCCGATGAATAGGCTCATGGTGAAGCCGATGCCACACAAGAGCGCAACGCCGTAAAGCTGTGCCCAATTGCTGCCTTCCGGCAGTTTGGCCAAGCCCATACGAATGGCCAAAGCAGCCAATAGGAAAATGCCGACCTGCTTGCCCAGCAACAGCCCCAGAGCTACACCCAGCGGAACCGGATCGACCAGGTTTTCCATGGAAATACCGGACAGTGAAACCCCCGCATTGGCGAAGCCAAAAATCGGCACCACAGCGAACGCTACCCACATATGCAGCTTTTCCTCTAGGAATAGCAGTGGAGACCGGGCTTCCTCTTCAGGCTTGCCCATTGGGATGCACAGCGCTACAGCCACACCCGCAAGGGTGGCATGCACTCCCGATTGCAGCACGAAGAACCACAGCACACCGCCGACCAGCAAATATGGGAGCAATCGTCTGACGCCCAGTCGATTCATTGCAATCAGAATGACCAGAGTTGCGAGCGATGCCAGCAACATCGGCATGGAAAGACCAGTGGTGTAGAAAAAGGCAATTATGACCACAGCCCCCAGGTCGTCAATGATCGCCAAGGCAGCGAGGAAGACCTTCAGCGACGTAGGAACTCGCTTCCCCAGCAACGACAAGACGCCCAAGGCGAATGCGATGTCGGTAGCGGCTGGGATAGCCCACCCCTTCAAAGTCTCAGAATTACCCCAGTTGACTGCGATGTAGATCAGCGCAGGGATAACCATACCGCCAATGGCGCCAAAGCCTGGAAGTGCACGTTGGCCCCATGTAGATAGCCCGCCCGCTAGGACTTCTCTTTTGATCTCTAATCCGACCATCAAGAAGAAAATTGCCATCAGGCCGTCATTGACCCAATGCTCAACCGACAAGCCTAACCAGACGCTGTGCAGTGCAGAGAAGTAGCTTTGGGAAAGAGGCGAATTAGCCACAATCAACGCCGCTAGGGCGGCGCCCATCAAGACAAGACCGCCGGCGGACTCCGACGACAGGAAACGAGCCAAAATTGCAGCCGCTCTAGGAGTTTCCACGGGGATCTTATGGTCTTTCATCACTGTCCTTGCACTTAAAACCAGACTGAGTATTTTAACAGCCGCGCCATATCTTTAACGACTCAGCAAACAATCTGAAACAGTTGTAGCGAAGGGCTAGGAACGTTTCTTTCCTCGATAGATGCGGTAGTCCGGGTGTATTGACGTGCAAAATTAAAGACCGAAAACTCAGGGTTGGGGCAATCAATGGCGCCGAAGGAAAGAAGAGCAAAACCCGCTGTCTTCACTAGCGGCGCTGTAATTGGAGCCTTAGGTGGTCTGATCGGGTTGGGCGGTGCTGAGTTCAGGCTGCCTTTGCTCATTGGCCTGTTTGGATTTGGCGCCTTGGAGGCAATCATCCTCAACAAGGCAATGAGCTTGGTGGTGGTCGCCTCAGCCTTACCGTTCCGCGCTTTCAGTGTCCCCTATGCACAGGTTTTCGAGCGTTGGGACATCATTGTTACGCTGCTAACGGGAAGCCTCGTCGGCGCATGGCTCGGAGCTGGATGGGCTACCCAGCTCAAAAGTAAAACGCTATACCGCGTTCTGGCTGTCCTGCTTGTTGGTATCGCCGTAGCCTTGCTGCTCGGACATGAGGCGAGCACCTCGGGTATCCCGTTGTTTCATGGAGTAGCCCTGGCTATCACGGGAATCGCGGCAGGGTTCGGAATAGGCGTGGTTGCTGCTTTGATGGGGGTCGCAGGTGGTGAGCTTTTAATACCGACAATCGTTCTGCTGTTTGGGGCTGACGTTAAACTCGCTGGCAGTCTCTCCCTTGCTGTGAGCCTGCCTACGATGATCGTAGGGTTTACACGCTACAGTCGTGACCAGAGCTTTTCCATCATACGAGCTCAACGCCCCTTCATTCTTATAATGGCTGTCGGCTCTATCTTGGGGACTTTCATTGGAGGTCAGTTGCTCGGGCTGATTCCGACAACATATTTGCTTCCCTTGCTCGCAGCCATCCTTCTCGTCTCCTCTGTAAAGGTTTGGCGTCATGGCTAACTTCTGTCAGGGCTTCTTGGCGATGACTAATAGGCCAGCGATGATGAGACCGGCCCCGGCAATCATGCGCAGAGTGATAACTTCTCGAAGCACCAGTCCGGCTAGCAACATCGCAACGACTACGCTGCCCTTGTCGATCAATGCAACCGTGGCAACATCCCCTACCTTTAGCGCCTTGTAATAAAAAATCCAGGATAATGCTGTGGTGACACCTGACAGCCCAAGCCAGGACAGGTTTCGGCTAGTGACGCTCGCAACCTCATGCGTAGGAACGGCCCAAGCAGCGAATATAAGGACGAAAGCACACACAAATAGCGTGCGGATTGTCAGACCGAGTTCGCCTGAAATCCCGGCGAGTCCCATCTTGGCAATTACAGAAGTGAACCCGGCAAAAAACATTGAGACAAAGGCATACGCCATCCATTTTTCCATGCGCACAATTCACCTAAGCAGTTGATGAGTAGGGCCGCTGAGGTGGGGATTATCCCCACCTCAGCGCTGTAG